>NZ_JAWOQN010000279.1:0-862 GCF_033337395.1 Vibrio sp. YT-19(2023)
AGGTCGTGCGTGCAACCGTCGTGTTGAAATCCAGATCTTGCCACTGAAGTAATTTGGTTGCACCATAACGGTAATAACAAAAATTACCGGAGCAGGCCTAGCAACTTACGCTAGGCCTGACACATTCAATGTCATTCAAAACCATTACCCTATCCTTTACGTTAAGCAGCTGTCTTTCTGTATCTGCATTTGCTTCTCAAGCACCAACATCCCCAGCAGAACAATTTGAACTGGCGCAGCAACTGGCTCTTTCTCCAAAATCAGATTCGCCATCGGATGTTCGCTATTGGCTAGAGCAATCCGCAAGCCAAGGCTATTTACCTGCACAGAAACAGCTGGCCGAAGACTATTCCCGAGGATTGACCGGTGCGGTTAATTACTCACAGGCAACGTATTGGTTTACCTCTGTAGCGTTGAATGACCCTCGCGACCGCGGGTTCTTGTTAGCGGACTTTGTTCAGCATCACCAAAAAGACATCACCACCAGCGATCTCGTTGAGGCGTGGTACCAATTAGCCTCGGACACAAACCGTCAAGCGGAAGAAGCTTACAATCATTATCTCGAAGAGCGCTTCAATCAACTGCGTGCAAAGCAAGTCTCCGAAATTGTGGAATTAGATAAAGAAGCGACAAAAGAAGAGCAGCCTGTCGCTCCACAATCAACCGTAACGTCTGATAATGGCACGATTATGTGGTTGGCTATTGGTGGATTGGTGATCGCTCTAGCAGGCTTCGGTGGATGGGTAATTCTAAGAAAACAACAACGAACCTTGGCCGCATTGTCTTCCCAAGAGGCAAACCAAACTCAGCAACTTGATGCGAAAGTAAAAGAGTTAGAGTTCACGAATAAACAATTGAAGCG
>NZ_JAWOQN010000280.1:0-862 GCF_033337395.1 Vibrio sp. YT-19(2023)
TTTGATCAACCCGTTGGCGTATTACTTGATCCTATTTAAAGCGTACGATTTGCTGCCCGCTTCTCAAGCGCAGGCCATCAACTACAGCTGGGCCATTACGCTAACCCTGATGGCAGCGGTGTTTTTGGGACAAAAGATTCGTGGCAAAGATTGGATAGCGTGTGGATTCAGTTACCTCGGCGTGATCGTGATCGCAACGCAAGGCAATGTGCTTGGCATGCAGTTTGAGAGTCCGCTTGGCGTTGGCTTGGCACTGCTGTCGACGTTACTTTGGGCGGGTTACTGGATTCTCAACACCAAAAACAAAGCCGATCCGGTGATTGGTGTTTTGCTGGGCTTTTTGGTTGCCATCCCATTCACAACCGAGTTGAGTTGGTACGAAGCCGCAAGCTGGCAATCTATTTCCATCAAAGGCTGGGCGGCGGTGACATACGTCGGCTTGTTTGAGATGGGAGTGACGTTTGTGCTGTGGTTGAGCGCCTTGAAGCTAACCCAAAACACGGCGCGCATCAGCAACCTGATATTTGCTTCGCCATTTATCTCGTTGATGTTGTTGGCCACCATTATTGGTGAAAAAATCCACCCATCGACGTTGATTGGACTTGTCTTAATCATCAGTGGTTTGGTCATCCAACAGGTGACTTGGGGTAAAAAAGCCAAGGCGGCGAACGCATCGCAATAGTTGGTCATGCCCGAAAAACCTAGGACAATATGAAAACGGAGAAATGAAACGAGTTGGATAAAAAAGAGAGCTCGCTAACATTTTATTGATCGAAAGTGCCTTCAGTCGCTTGGAATTGTTCAAGCGTTGGATACGATATAACCAAAGCCCAGCCGCCTAACACGGCGACATTCCTATAAA
>NZ_JAWOQN010000281.1:0-861 GCF_033337395.1 Vibrio sp. YT-19(2023)
TACACCTAAACCAAATGTTGAAGTGATACGGTTCGGATATGGGTGAGTTGAGCTCTTTTCAACGGCGTGTTCAGCTGCGCCAAAGCTTGTTGGGTACAGGTTGCCGTTCATCACGTCTTGGTTAACCAGCGGATCACTATGCAGATCTTGCATGACAGAGCTAATACCATCGCCAGCAACTGGATCGAGGTTTTGGACGCCCATCATGACGAATTTAGCACCGCTCGCCAAGCCACCTTGTTTACCTGCATCGTCGTAGAAAAATTCTTTTCCTTGGATGTAATGGTGCCAAAATTCCACTTCCGCTGCGTTTTGCGCTTGGTTTTTACCAGGATCGAAAACTGGTGGTGTAGGGTGCGACATCAGAAGATGAACAACCTCATTACCATTGCTGGTCGGGATGATAATTGGTGCATCTACGTGGTTTTTAGAAGAGAGGCGTACTTGAGCCCATTCCTCTGCAGAGTACCACTCATCGCCACACTTCATGCCGTCTGGAATTTTTTGTGAGCCGTCACAGATAGTAATGGTTGGGATTTTCGCGCCTTCTAAATCTTTCCATTTAAACTCTTGGAAGGTTCGTGTATTTGCCGTATCAATTTTGTACTTAGACATTAGGGCAAAGGCGTATTGGCCGTGGTACATGCCAAAGCCCCATGCATCCCCCGGCATTTGGCCGGCAGTGCCGTTGTTGTCGAGGTCAAAATCGCTCAACAAACCTGTGTTGGTAGAGTAAGACTCCGCGTAAGGGTATTCGATAGGTTCGAGGTTTGCTTCTCCGCCCGCGCCATCGAGACTTTGTGCAACAGACAGGTAGTTCTTTTGGAAGCCTTCAAGGGCTGCTTTGTCTTCGCCTGTTCC
>NZ_JAWOQN010000282.1:0-860 GCF_033337395.1 Vibrio sp. YT-19(2023)
ATTAGAAGAACTGTTTGTCAGCATTGTCAGAGAGGGGAGCAAGTAAATGTACCAACTGTATTGGACGGCATTTCGTAGTTTGCTGGGTAAAGAGGTGACGCGCTTCTCGCGTATTTGGGTACAAACTTTGGTGCCACCAGCGATTACGATGACGCTGTACTTCATCATCTTCGGTAATCTGATCGGTTCTCGAATTGGTGAAATGAGCGGATTTAGCTATATGGAATACATCGTGCCGGGTTTGATCATGATGTCGGTGATCACCAACTCATATTCAAATGTCGCGTCTTCATTCTTTAGTGCAAAACTGCAAAAGAACATCGAAGAGTTGTTGGTTGCACCTGTGCCAAACTACGTCATCATCGCAGGTTATGTCATGGGTGGTGTAACCCGTGGCTTGCTGGTTGGTGCTATTGTGACGTGCGTGTCGCTGCTGTTTGTGGATCTACAGGTTGAGCACTGGGGCATTATTGTGGCGACGGTATTTATGACGTCGGTGGTGTTTGCTCTTGGTGGATTGATCAATGCGGTTTACGCAAAGACGTTTGATGACATCTCAATCATTCCTACGTTTGTATTAACGCCGCTTACCTATCTTGGCGGTGTGTTTTATTCGATTAGCCTGTTGCCTGAGTTTTGGCAAGGTGTATCGAAAATCAACCCAATTGTTTACATGGTGAATGCATTCCGTTACGGATTTTTAGGCGTATCGGATGTCGGTATCGTGACTTCATTTAGTGTACTTGGTGTGTTTGTTGTGGTGCTGTACGCCATTGCCCACTATTTGGTAACAAAAGGGATTGGGCTACGAAGCTAAGCCATGCTCATAAAGAAAAAGAGCAGCTATTTACGCTGCTCTT
>NZ_JAWOQN010000283.1:0-859 GCF_033337395.1 Vibrio sp. YT-19(2023)
CTACAAACTCGTGGTTGGTCAGATCAAGGTGATGTGTTCCCGGGCTCAAGCAATGTGATAACTATTTCGGATGATACAACTCCTTCTTTGAAACTCATCACCGGTGGCCGGGAAACCAATATCTCGATTAATGATATCGCCAGTACAGATCAAAGCGGCACGTTACGAGCGTCTATTCCTTCATCGACGAATAAATCGGCTTGGATAACGTCACTTTCAAGGACGTACGTGTATGAAGACAGCCGCAACAATACGATAGGGTTTGGGTTAGAAAACAACGACGGTTACCAATCTTTGGTTGGTTTCTACTTATTTGCTAAGCCAATCCTACCAAACTCCGAGATGCGTTATCGCATGTTTAAATATGACCTGACTACAAACCGTTGGGGGAATGCGTCTATTAACGTTGACACTCAAGTTGAAGTGTCATCGGGGGTGATTCCTACGTTTGGTGGTCGAGTTATGTTTGCATCGCCATTTGATATCGATGAAGGTGAGCAGTTGTTGGTCATTGAGCTAGAAAACGCTAAGCCAGAATACAGCTATTCATTCTTGGACGCTTATTTGTCTAACGGAGAGAAAAAGAAGCAGTTCTATGGAAATGCCAGTTCGTACAAGACGAGCGGATTAAGCGAAGGGCGTGGCCGTAACTATCCTTTTGCTGCTTTGTTAGAAAAACCTCAGGCGAAACCTGGTATTACGGTTGAAACGGATTCCGTCACTGTATTAAGCGGTGAAAGTATTACGATTGATGTACTGGCGAATGACCACTCATCGGATGCGAATAGCACATTGAAGCTAGATAAGATCACATCAAAGCCATCGATTGGTAGCGCTGAAATCTCAGGACAAAAAATCC
>NZ_JAWOQN010000284.1:0-859 GCF_033337395.1 Vibrio sp. YT-19(2023)
GTAATTAAGCCTTTGGAATCATTTATTCAGCAAGATGGTATGCCGGTTTTTGGGCACTTGTCGGCGATTCCAAGATCACTCGATTTAGAGTCATTTCAATATCTCAATGAGATGGACAATCCTGTATCGAAGTGGCGAAAACATTTCGATTACAAGCAGTTCCAGTTCGTGTCTCTCGTGACGCCTGACTATGTCGTCGGGATTGCTATTGCCGATATTCGCTATTTGGCCTCCGGATTTTGTTATTTGTTCGATATTAAGCGCAATGCACTCACCGAGCAGCAATGGCTTAAACCTTGTCAGCTTGGTTATCAGACTCAACCATCGAGCTGGTTGAGCAAAGCGCATCTCGCGAACAATATAATTCAGTTCTCCATTGAGGAGGGGCAGTGGCATGTTCAGTTTGTAACGCCTTCCGTTAACGCCAACATTACACTGCATCCACAGCCACAAAGTTTGCCTCTTATGCTCTCTACGCCAACGGGTTACTCCGGATGGACGTATACGCAAAAACACAACGCGCTGACGGTAACAGGGAATCTATTTATTCTGGGTGAAGAGCAAGATCTGTCACAGGTTGCTGCGGGTTATGATTTCTCGGCGGGTTACATGCGAAGGGAAACGAGCTGGCGCTGGGCGAGTGTCAACCATAAAGATGGCGACAAAAGCTTGGGTCTCAACCTCGCCGCTGGCGTAAACGAAACCGGGTTTTGTGAAAATGTACTGTGGGTGGATGGTGAAAGGCATTTGCTTAATCCGGTGCAGTTTCAATTTTCACGTCAGAACCCGCGTACTGATTGGCGCATCATCTCCGAAGATGGTTGCGTAGACTTAGTGTTTGAGCCTATCAATCAACGTT
>NZ_JAWOQN010000285.1:0-859 GCF_033337395.1 Vibrio sp. YT-19(2023)
CGTGTTTGAGACGGGTGCGGGAGGTCCCCGTCGGGACCTGTCGGGCTTGGATCGGGTATCCACACTCTAGTGTGTGTGTGTGTTGCCTATCTATAGGGGCCTATCTGAATTTCTGTCTTTGAGAGATATTATTTTGTGATATAACTGAATTTTCCATAGATATAAATTTTAAATATATTAAAATTATAAGGCATCTTTGACTAAACTGCGAGTATCATTTAAGTAGGCTATGTCGTGGCCGGCCGAGTGTCCTCTTTTTTGGAAATCAAAATATGGTCACCCTATGCTAGCTTGATGCTAATGACAGTAACGTTAACTCAGCGGGTTGACAAAGTGCCTCTGCTGTTTGTGTGGTAACATCCCTAGAGGAAATATTAAAAACACTGGGGTGTTGTTGTCATACAGTTGTCTACGGCAGCAGATGGTTCTGTGTTTCTACTGGTCAAAGTGACGTCTGTGATTGGAGAACTGGATCTCAGTGAAGGCCACGTGGTCCATAACTTTAATTTTGGAGACAAAATAATGTAGGCTTAGCGCCCTGTGGTCCATTGCCCAATAGGAAATGTAGAATACTCAAAAGTACTTTAAAAGTACTTGAGTTACTTTTCTCAAGGAGTAACACAGTAAAGTAACTGGTTATTTTTTTTAAAAAAGTAACGCAGTAACGTACTTTGATTACTTTTAAAGTAACCCTTACCCAACACTGATTGGCACGATACTGATTCTTTAGAGGCTCAACACAGAGCCATGGTGAGGTGCAGAAACCTATTGTTTGTCTCAGACCACTTGATTTACATTATGCTTCGAGGATATTATACAATTTTTACTCAATTATACCAAAACAATGTTGCCTACTGGA
>NZ_JAWOQN010000286.1:0-858 GCF_033337395.1 Vibrio sp. YT-19(2023)
TGATTCAAATTGACCGAGTAAATAGGGCTTATGTAGACAGAGCAACCCAGCTTTAATTAGAGGGTGAAGGGAAGCGTCACCATCGATTAAAGAGCGGCTATGCTCCGGCGAAGTACTTAATAGAAGCTCTGCATTTTGGATAACTTCTTTTTGTTGACTAAGCTTTGCTTCTAGATCGGAAATGGCAACTTGTTGTTGGTTGTAGACTAATCCAAGACCTGCCACAAACAACAAGCTGGCTGCGACACCAGTGGCCAAGGGCCAATGCTGCTTGTTCAAACGACGCTTAACTGTCTTTGCATTAAAATCAGCTGGAATTGTGCCAGTTGAAAAAATCTTCGAGAAAATCGGCCACTTCGCTATTGGCATATTTGCTGGTTTAGAGACCTTAATATTTTTCTTTAGTGCTTCATTAACTGGTGTTCTTGAATATGGATGCTTACAACTCAACAATTCATACGTAATACAACATAAGGCGAACATATCATCGCTTATGTTTGGTTCTTTTCCTGAGAGCAGGTTGAGTGAGGCGTAGTTAGGCGTGTAGCCCAGCGTTTCTAGATCTTCTGTTTTACGTTTTGCTGCATACTGATCCTGTTTGATCTGGTGAGTTTTCGACACACCAAAATCCAAAAGCTTTACATGGCCTTCGGAGGTCAAAATTACGTTGGCTGGTTTTAAGTCGGCGTGTACAACACCGAGCGAATGAGCATAGGATAGTGCGTCGAGGATTTGGTTGAGGATAGAAAGCATTGCATGGTACTTCAAACCATTTGGACGAGATCGTTGGATTAAACTTTCCAACGTTTCGCCGTCAATATATTCCATCACTAAAAAGTAGATATCACCGTCGACTCC
>NZ_JAWOQN010000287.1:0-858 GCF_033337395.1 Vibrio sp. YT-19(2023)
TGATGATGCTAACAGTTAGCCCTGTCACTAGCCCCTTTTACACTGACAGATTTTCCACGCATGTTGGGCCTTTGGCCGGCAAACTGCGAGCATTTATACACACATAGGCGGAATGGCGAATTGATCTGAGGCGCCAAATTTTCCGCCTTGTAGGGTAGTTATATCCGCGGAACCCTTTTAGTTTACACAGACTGCGGCGGCTTTCTGCAACAGGAGGGGCTGTTGAAGACCTGTGGGAGGAGCTGTTGATGACGCCGCATGTGCGACCCACTGGTGGTGGATAAACAGGAAACAGCTGATAGCAGGAATTAGCGAGCAGCTAGTAGCAAGAGGGAAACACAAACCTGACAGACACTGTAAAGATGAGCAACTGGGGAGACAAGGAATTGCGCGCCCTCCTTGTCCTCGCAAACAAAGAGGCCATTAACCGTCAGATGACGGGGACGGTGAAGAACGGGCCGACTTATGAGTGAATCACCGAAGGACTGACCAGCCGCGGCTTCCCTCCCACGTCACTGTTTACGTCACACGCTGAGCTACACGTTTTGTTACTTGCTCACGCCCCCCATTGCCCCGAAAAAGGCACATTCTGTATAAACAAAAGTAGGTAGGCGGCATTTTGCTGCACTCCCCGATTTTGTTTTTATACTGCCAATGCTGAAAAAAGACTGATTGGGCTTTCCTGCAAATTTGCACAATTCCTGTTTAAAAAGGGCTACAGATTAATAACAACACAAAATAAAGCAGTTTTACGGTAGAAATCAGTTTTACTCCGCTGCTGTTGGCACGTCGGAGATAGGCTGGTAGCCCAGTACCTGCTAATGTGTGCTAGATTTTTTTCTCTGACAACTTTTCACG
>NZ_JAWOQN010000288.1:0-856 GCF_033337395.1 Vibrio sp. YT-19(2023)
AAGTGCAAGTGCAAGTGCAAGTGCAAACGAGGTAGACCATTTTTATGTCGGCGGCAATTTACTTGTAGGTCACAATACTGAGTTAGATGCTGGTATTGCAACTATTGATGAAAGCAACGACTTAGGTGGAGGTGTGTATGCTGGTTATAATTTTGCAGTTCACCCTAATGTAGATTTAGGTGTGGAGTTAGAATACCAACATTTTGGTGAAGCTGAATTTAATGAAGATGCCAGTGTTAAAGGTGATGCCTTTTATATTAACGCACGCCCTAAGTTTATAGATAAAGGTAATAAATTATATAGCGCACTCATTCTTGGCGTTGGTTCATTAAAGGGCGAAGCCAACGTCTTCGGTATATCTGAATCAGAATCCAAGTTCTCTTATCAAGCAGGATTGGAAGTAGGTTACATGCTTGACAATGTAGACCTTGCTATCGGCTACAGATACAGGTCTGCTGAATTTGATGGTGTAGATATCAACATTCAAGGTGTGACAGTTGGTATGAGATATAACTTCTAGTAGCTTGCTACGAATGAGCTATCACAACCAAAAAGCTTCCCATTCGGGAGGCTTTTTTAAGTGCAGGTTATTCCTACTATGGTAAATCCGTAAGTTAGCTATCAAAAATCAGGCTTCCTGTTACCTAGAAAGCGTTAGCAACGGTTTTAATAAGAAATCTATACCTAACGTTTTGAAAGTTTGTGACACTTTGAACTTGATTTACAGGGCAAAAGTCAGCGAGTGCGCTTGAAACAAGAACAGCACAATGATGCCCATTTTTCGTACTAGTTATACTTGGTCAAAATTCAACCAGTAACAATCCTGTTCTTTTTGACGAAACAAACTTTGGGGCAT
>NZ_JAWOQN010000028.1:0-58490 GCF_033337395.1 Vibrio sp. YT-19(2023)
CTGAAACTCAGTATATTGTATAAAAGTCGCTCAACTTTAGGAGGTTTGGTTTCTCGTCTGAATTACGCAACAAAGCCGTTTATTAAGGTTTTGTTTCATTGATATAGAAAGAGAATTGAAAGGAAAAATAGCCGTGAAGACGTACTAGTCACGGCTGAAGTGTTCACTCAACGCGGCACGACGTTTAGAGGCTGCGCCGGTTTCTGAGCCCTGAACGGTATGCTCAAATCCTTTACGAATGAATCGCTGATCTGGAATAAGAGGCTCAATACGGCGTATTTGAGGTGAAAGATGAGAGCCTGAGATCTGATACGCGGTCTTTCCTAATCCGGTATTCAACGTGATGACCTTGCCATCGAATTCAAATTCCGTCGTAATAAGTCGATGGTTTCGGTATACCCCATCTTCAGTGAAAACGAGACGTTCTGTTTGGTAGGGTGGCGCGCCAATCTCAATCCATTCGCCGTACACCTTTTTCGGATCAATGTGGTCTTGATAGGATAGGTGGATTTGATAGCCAAAAAACGTCAACAGACCCATCCCGAAGCAGACAAATGTACTCTTGAAGATTTTGGATTGGTGGCGAGCCAAAAATGAAAGTTTTGGTTCTTGTCGTGCTTTTCGCCTTCGGCGAGTCGAGTCCGTCATAGATCTAATTTTCTCCACTTTTTTAACATGGTGGAAACCTTCCTTTTTAAAAACAAACAATCCCGCCATTGAGACGACGAAACTATGATCTAATGTCCACTTTTACATTCAGATACACATCTTATTGATGGTTTTGTTGTTTGCTCACATTCATTACTTCGCAGTTTTTCTTGCTCGGTTTAGGTCGCCTGATTAATCCTCGTGAAAAGAGGTTCTCGCTCAGTAGCAAAGGATGTGCGTTATTACGTTGAGTTTAATGGCTTTCAAAGCTTGAGTAACGGAAAGAAACAAGGTAAAAAAGAGCGGACTTTTGATAAGGAAACCAATAATGAATATTAAGGAAAATAGCTATTTTGCTGGTAGTGTAAAATCACTGGGCTTTAACCAGAAAGATCAGGATGTTAGCGTTGGTGTGATGCTTCCTGGTGAGTACACTTTTGGTACTCAAGCACCAGAGCGTATGACGGTTGTAAAAGGTGCGCTTGTGGTCAAGCGTGTTGGCGAGAGCGATTGGACGACTTATCAAAGTGGTGAGTTTTTTGAAGTGGAAGGTAATTCTTCATTTGAGCTTCAAGTGAAAGAAGCGACTGCGTATTTATGTGAGTACTTCTAGCGTTCATTTGTTGCTCGTCATAAAACCACCTTCGGGTGGTTTTTTCGTCTATGTGCTTCGCTTATAACGCATCTTTTTGGTTATTTGGGTATATACTTAATAAAAATGTACCCATCGACCAGGGAGGAAGTGATGGCAGTACAACGCAAGCATTCTGATCTCCCTCCTCGTTACGAGGACAAAGATCTCACCAATGAGCAAAGACAGCGCTTTACCGAAGTTGCCAATGCCGCTCATAAGAGACGTGAATTTTATCGACGTGCTCTAGGAAAGAGCTTAATGGGCAAAATGAAGGGCCGTGCGTTTAAAGATCACCCCACTCGTCAGCAAGACAAGCCGAACAGAACGTTGCAAGTAGTGTGGTTAATCGTATTCCTCGTTGTGGGGCTTTGGGTGATGCATGTGTTCGCTTAGTCATTAGCAAGCTTCTGGTACCGCTGGTGCATCAGATGTTGACTGTTCTTCCGTATTGCAGTGCTCATAAAAGGCGTACTGGTTTTTACCAGTATGTTTAGCTGCGTACATTGCTTTATCTGCACATCGAGTCAATTCAGACAAATCCTTTGCATCTTGCTTATAGATAGCAGCACCTACACTCATCGTTAACTCGTTAATCATATCGTAGCTTCGGTAACCTGTCGGAAACAGATTCACGATCCGTTTTAGGATGCTGTCGAGGTCATCTTTACTTTTTACATCGTAAAGCATGATTACAAACTCGTCGCCCGCAAATCGAGCGATGGAGTAGTCATGTTTATCGGTTTTTCTGTCTTTGTTGCGAATGTTATTTTTTAATCGAGTGGCGAAGGCTTGAAGTACTTGGTCACCAATATCGTGCCCGTAGGTGTCGTTGATGTGCTTGAAGTTATCGATATCGAGAAAGACCAATGCGGTGATGCTGTCATCAGATGAGTGCTTGATTTCATCGAGCTTTGCGCGCGCCCAAGTCTCAAAGCTCCAGCGATTGGCAAGCCCAGTGAGCTGGTCAAAATATGCTAACTCCTCAATCCCCTCACGATACAGTGTTTGAATGTAATTGAGGACTTTCGTGTAGTAATACGAGAACGTGTGACACACAAACGCGGTCGCTATCAGGGTCAGCATCAATCTCCGCTCTATGATTTCTGTGGCTGTTGGCAGTCGATCTAAAAAAGCGACCCCAAAAAAGATCAGTAAAATGTAGGTGCCACTGAACAACAGACCGACCTTAAACTCATTAATTAATACCAGAGTGGCGACAATAGGATATAGCCATAGCATCTTGCCTGACGGAGCGTCGTTATACAGAAGTAACAATAACCCTTCGAACATTAAGACAGCACTTAGCCATAAGTCGGCGTATTGATGGTGCCGCTGGACTTTTATTACATAACTGATTGCTAAGCATGCCAAGGCACACAAAGCATGGAAAAAGCTTAAACCCCAGTTATTCTCAAGTGATTGAGCAATGAAACCATAAGTTAAACAGGCAGCGGCGATACTGGAGCATAAAAAGACAATTTTCTTTTTTCTTGTTGAACGGATGTCCGCCATTTCTTCTAAGCGCGCCCCAGCCAATGTCGACATTACGTATCCTTGCTTAATTAACGTGTACGCTTATTCTAGGCGGTATTTTCGCGATAAATAGAACAACAAAGTTTCCAAATGTGATATCAGTCATTTTTAGTGCAAAGCCATCAGTGTGATTTGGTGCGAGTGTTCAAAGAGGAATGGTGGCGCATGCAGGTTTTCATGACGGTTCTTCATAGCTCTATATGGTTGGACTGATAACTCAAAGTAATGCATCTAGTTAGACGCATTTATATTGATTATCCTAATTCTGTTCGGTGCTCGTTGATTGAGAGTATTGTTCACCAATCTCTGCTCTACGTATCGTCAAGGCATATGTCGTTTCGAAAATGCATTAGAAATATTTTTCCGAAACAGGGCGAAATATTGTTGTAGTTATTACCAATATGCGACTAGAATCCGCGCTAAATCACAACCTCATATCGAGCTTCGTTCGAGTCACTATTTTTAAACTGCTTCACAAAATTGTGAGGCAGTTTTTAGTTGTAGGAAAGGTTACAAGCATGCCTAAAAGCCAAAACATCAACCAACGAATGTCCATCGTGGCATTAGCTTGGCCAATTCTTGTCGAAATTTTGCTACGGACGGCTTTAGGAACCAGTGACGTGTTCATGCTGAGTGGCTACTCAGACAAAGCCGTATCCGCTGTTGGTGTGATCACGCAGATTACCTTCTTTTTAATCATCGTTTCGACGTTTGTCAGTAGCGGTACGGGGATTTTGATTGCCCAATACAATGGCGCTGGACGCGAGCAAGAGTCAGTGAGCGTTGGTGTTGCGAGTATTGCGTTGTCTGTGCTCGTCGGTGTGCTATTGAGTGTGATTGCCGTGCTTGGTGCGATATATCTACTCCCGTATTACGGCTTGGAAGCGCAAGTCGAGCAGTACGCTCATGAATATCTGCTGATAAGCGGTGCGGTGACGTTTAACGTTACGATTGGCGTTGTTTTTACAACTATTCTGCGTAGTCATGGTTATTCACGTTCCCCAATGGTGGTGAATTTGATCTCGGGTGTGTTCAACATCATTGGTAACTATATTGCGCTTTACCAGCCATTCGGTTTACCTGTGTATGGTGTGCAAGGCGTGGCAATAGCAACCGTCGTCAGCCAAGTCATCGGTACGTTAATGTTATGGTTTATTCTCGCTCGCAGTAGCATTGAACTACCAATGTCGACTATGAAACAAGTACCGGCAGAGATTTACAAAAAAATCTTAAAAATCGGCGGTATGAACGCGGGTGAAGTGCTGTCTTACAACGTGGCGCAAATCTGCATTGTGTACTTTGTGGTGCAAATGGGGACGGCATCGTTAGCGGCTTTCACTTATGCGCAAAACATTGCCCGTTTCTCGTTTGCTTTCGCGCTGGCAATTGGTCAGGCTGCGCAAATTCAGACCGGTTACTACATCGGTAAAGGTTGGGTGAGTAGCATTTTAAAACGCGTACAAATCTACTTCTTAGTGGGGTTTGTGGCATCAACGGCGGCAACCACACTGATTTACCTGTTTAGAGAAGAGATTCTACGCGTGTTTACCGATCAACCGGAAATACTCGCATTGGCAAGCTCGTTAGTCATGGGCTCAATTTTGCTCGAAGCCGGACGTGTGTTTAACCTGATTTTTATCGCGGGGCTCAAAGGCGCGGGTGACATCAAGTTCCCAGTGCAAATGGGGATTTTGAGTATGTGGGGATTAGGCGTGCTTTTCTCTTACATCTTTGGCATCCACTTGGGTTATGGCGTTTTAGGGGCTTGGATGGCAATCGCACTCGATGAATGGGTACGTGGTATCATCATGGCAAGACGTTGGCGCTCTCAGGTGTGGACCAAGTTTAAGGTGAGCTAACGGTTTTCGGTATTGCGCATCACGCTTATTCTGTTGTTAGAAAACAAAAAAGGCACTGTTAGTCAGTGCCTTTTTGTTATTTAAAATCGGGAAGACGTTAGAATTCGCACTCAGCTTTGAACACCATGCGCTCTTTGCTGTATGGATGATCCAGCTCTAGCATCTCAGCATGCAGGTGCAAGCGATTCGCTTTTTCGCCGTATAAACCATCACCAACCATCGGCATGTTTAACCCCATGTGATGAGCACTGTGTACACGTAGTTGGTGAGTTCTCCCTGTTTTCGGATACATGTATACCTTGCTGCGTCCATCTTTGACTTCAATCAGTTGCCAGTAGGTTTCTGCATGTTTCCCGTGTTCAAAACACACCAGTTGACGTGGGCGGTCGTCGGGGTCACCACGCATTGGCAGTGAAATTTCCCCTTCAGGCTCGTTTAATACGCCTTCGAGCAGTGCCATATAACGTTTTTTTACGCCGCGAGCCATAAACTGTTTTTGCAGACTTTTGTTCGCGCGCTTGGTTAAGGCAAACACCAAAATGCCAGAGGTCGCCATGTCGAGGCGATGAATCACAAACGGCCCTTCCACATCAGGGTACATCGCTTGTAGGCGCGTATAAGCAGAGTCCTTGATAGTTTTACCAGGCACTGAAAGTAAGCCCGAGGGCTTGTTGACGACGACCATAGCGTCGTCTTGGTAGATTATCTCTAGTTCTTTGTCTTCTGCCCAATTCTCCGCCAATGGATTAGGTTCGACATCCAGCCCTTGCATCATATGGCCCAAAATCGGCTGACATTTGCTGTTGCACGATGGGTAGAATTTTTTGTGTTGGCGAACTTCAGACTTTGGCGACACACCCCACCAAAATTCTGCCAGCGCCAGCGGTTTGAATCCGTGTTTAAACGCGTATTGAAGCAGTTTTGGCGCAGCACATTCCCCCGCACCTGCCGGTGGGATTGGGTTTGTGGTGTCTGCAAAAATGTCCACCAAGTCGCGTGCTTCGCCATGGTTGTTTAGGAAGCGGTATTGTTTATGCAGTTTGTGCTGTAAAGCGTTGGAGAGCGTCTTGCGCTGCTCTTTCAGGTGAGCAAGTTGCTGCTCTAACTCGGCCAATCGTGCTTCTTTGGTTGCAAGCTTTTCATCCCACGCTTGCTTTAAGTATTTGAGAACATTTTTCTCGGCGACACTTTGCTTACCCAACTCATCCAACAAGATTTTGAGATCATCGGCATTGAGCGTTTGCTCGCCCTGTTGGCGCTGTCGTTTGCGTGCGGCGCGGCCATCAATCATCACTTGGCGCTGTGTTTGCTCCTCTTGCTGATAAGCGGCTCGGTCGGCTTGGATTTGCGCTTTAAGATCTGCCAATTCCGGATTCGCAGCACAGGTTTTGTACTCCGCATTGGCGGCGTTGATGGCATCCGTTTCTGCGCGGAAGAAGCCTTCATCGGTCAGCATGTCGTACACAGGAGGGACAAATCTTGGAATCAAGTTTTGGTCGGCAATTTTGCCAGAAAACGCACTTAAAAAGCCGAGCTCGCCTTGAGGGCTTTTTACCAGCAATACGCCAAACATTTTGCCTCGCCCCGTTTCTTCATTAACCAAACCAAAATCGTGTTCGAAGTCGGTTTGCGCTAATAAGTGCTGTTGCAATTGCTTTGCGGCCATAACGCAAAGAGGATGCGGCGTGTAGTAGAACGGAAACGTAAACTGCGTTGGTAATTCATAGTCAGAAGTATCAGCAGTAAAACGTGTAAAACAATGTTCAGGCGAGTGCATGGTGGGTATCCGCGCGAGTAAAAATTCGAGCGAGGATTGTACCTGTTTGAGTCAGGATTGCCATGTCGGTGTGTGCACTCGCTCTTGGATTAAGGACAAGAGCGAGTGGGGAAGAGTTTATTGCAGTTTTTGTAATGCAAGCTTCCACTGTGCCGGTTTGTCGTAGTAGGCCGAGTGCGGCAAGGTCAAGTACTCGCCATTTACTTCTGCAATCAGGGTTGGATAACCACCAACGTGTAACTGTCGCATCAATTGTCGGCTAGAGCGAATTCTCTCATCTAGTTCGGCTTCGCTTAACGCCATGTTTTGCTCCCACGCATCACTTGTTAAACCTAGCGATTCTGCAATGGCTTTGAGCGTCGATGCTTCATTCACTTTTAACCCGAGCTGATAATGCGCAGATTGGATGGCCTTTAGCATGTGCCATGGATTCAGCCCCATTTTCTCCGCACTCAAGATCGCTTGTGTGGGTAGATAAGAATCAAGAACAAACGCATCTTCGCTTTTCACGCGTTGCAGATATGCTTCACCAAACGTTGCTCCGGTTTCGGTTGCGATACGAGCGTCACTGTTGATGATGTGCTGACGAAATTCAGATTCAATCGCGCGTTTCTCAATCATACCGCCGGGATGAAGCTCTACCTTAAATTGAGAGGTGTCCATCAAGGCTTCGATGAGTGGTGATGCCCCGTAGCACCAACCACACATGGGATCGAAGAAGTAATGCACGATTACCATGACATTTCACCAGTATGCACTTTTGCACCGATTTCTAGCGCGATTGGCAATTGAGCTTCTGGGTATTTCGCTGACATGGTGTCAATGAGTTGAGCGCTGTTATTGCTGTGTTTTTTCGCTTGCTGAAAATCCTGCAAGTATTGTTGCGAGTAGCGAATGGTGTCTGCGTTCAGCTTTGTGCCTGCTTTCATGTGACCAGGAATGACCACTTGAGGTTTAAGCGCAAGCATCTCGCTAAGTTGCTGCTCCCAAGCATTGATGGCGGTTTGGTCAGCGGCATCTGCCATCCACAAATGTACGTTTGAGTACACGGCTACGTTACCTAGAATCGCTTTGTTATCTGGAATCCATAGGTAAGGGCGGTGTGCTGATGTGCCATGGTTACCACGAATTTCAATCTTATGACCTTCTAGCTCTAATGATGCTTTATCGTACGCGACAGGGATCACTGGTTTTACCGGTGCGTTTGCGCCAAGCTTTGGTCCCCAGTACGCCAGCTTTCCAGCCAATTTCTCTTTAATAATTTTTTGAACCGCAGGCGTTGTGATGATCTGCGCATCAGGGAACTGTTGGTGTAAGGCCTCTGCGCCAAAGTAGTAGTCTGGGTCCGCTTGGCTGATAAAAATGGTTTTAAGCGTTTTGCCTGAGTCCAGCACTTTAGCGGCAATGCGCATCGCGTCAGCTTTGGTGAAGCCAGTGTCGATAACCATGGCGTCAGTCTCACCGTATACCAAGGTTGAGTTTACGTGGAAGCTGTTACCGTCGGCGTTGTAAACCTCAAGAGTAAGGGGAGAGTGGTTTGCCGCTAGAACAGGGCTTGCCATTAAAATGGATGCAGCAATCAAAGTGAATTTTTTCATAATAAGCTCCTAAAGAATTTGGGGCCAAGCGACGATGGCTTGGGAACGGGAGCTATATTAGGAAATTGATACGCTCGGAAAAATACACAATAATGTGCATCACTATTTCTTATTTCGAGCAAATGTATGGATAGAGTAACGGCAGCAAAAGTATTTGTAGATGTGGTGTATTCTGGCAGTTTTACCGCGACCGCAGAACGGTTAGACATGTCTCGACCAATGGTAACTCGTTATGTAGAGGCGATGGAGAACTGGCTGCAAACTCGTTTATTACACCGCACCACGCGCAAGGTGTCCCTCACCACCGCAGGGGAGCGCAGCTTGCCTCAGATTGAGCGCTGGTTAAAACAGGCCGATACATTAACGTCGAACATTGCCGCTGATGGTGAGCTGTCCGGAAAAATCCGTCTTGCGTCTAGTACTTCATTTGGATTCTCACAGTTGATCCCCGTAGTAAACCGTTTTATGCAAAAGCACCCCAAAGTGCATATCGACATAGATCTGCAAGATTCAGTGAGTGATCTAACCGAACAACGTATCGATCTGGCGATCCGAATTGCGTCAGATCCCGATCCTTCTTTGATTGGTAAGCCGATTGCGGTGTGCGAATCGGTGTTGGTAGCATCACCGCAATATTTACAAACTCACCACGCGATCGCGCATCCGCGAGATTTATCTTCACACGACTGTTTGGGATACAAAAACTTTGAGCGTCACGTGTGGCATTTGTCTCAGGGCGACCAGTTCGAATCGGTGGGAATTGAGTGTCGCCTAACCAGCAATGAGGCCACGGCGTTATTGCATGGCGCTTTACAAGGCATGGGTATTTCGATGTTGCCAACTTACTTGAGCAATATCTATCTCAAATCGGGTCAGCTTGAGTCGGTGTTGCCGGATTGGAAGCCAAATGGTCTCAACATTTACGCGCTGTATTCATCACGTAAACACTTGTCTCCTGCGGTGAGAGCTTTCATCGATCACAGTGAAGATTACTTTAAACAGCATCCTTGGTAATAGCGAAAGGCGTCGTCATCCCGACTTGAGATTCATACAAGATCCTGTACCTTACATGGATATATTTTCGCAGCGTCATTTAGAGTTTTAGTTAATGTCACAAGTTCGCATCAAATTTATTGCTTCCGATATGGATGGCACATTGCTTGACCAATACGGTCGTTTGGATCCGGAGTTTTTCGATCTGTTTTTGCAACTGGAAGAGCAAGGTATTTTGTTCTCCGCTGCGTCTGGTCGTCAGTATTACAGTCTGCGAGACACGTTCGCGCCAATCAAAGACAGACTGTTGTATGTGGCTGAAAACGGCACCTTAGTGATGTACCAAGACAAAGAGCTCTACAGTTGTACCATTCCTAAAGCGGAAGTGTTGGAGATTGTGAAAGCGGCTCGTGAGATTGACGGGGCGAACATCGTATTGTGTGGCAAGCGCTCGGCGTACATCGAAACGCATGATCAGCAATCGCTGGAAGAATTTCAAAAGTACTACCACCGCTGTGAATATGTGCCGGATTTGCTTGAGGTCGAAGACGAGTTTATTAAGGTAGCAATTTGTCACTTTGACGGTTCGGAAGAGCTCCTGTTTCCGACCATGAACGCGAAGTTTGGCGCAACGCATAAAGTCGTGGTGAGTGCAAAAATCTGGCTGGATGTGATGAATGCCGAGGCCTCTAAAGGTGCGGCCATTCAGCATCTTCAAGAGACGATGAATTTTACTCCGGCAGAAACCATGACGTTTGGTGATTACCTCAATGACCTCGAAATGCTGCAAGTCAGTGAGCATTCGTACGCGGTTGCCAACGCGCACGAAGAGATTAAGAAAATTGCTCGTTATTCTGCGCCAAGCAACCAAGAGGCTGGGGTACTCAAAGTGATTAAAGAGAAAGTGTTAGCGAAGTAACGCTCATTTTTCGATGTTATTTTCTTCTTCACGTAAAAAGCCCCGCATACACTGCGGGGCTTTGTTTTTTTGGGGGGAGTAAGGTTCCCGTTTTAGCGTACGTACTTGGCGGTTGCGCTGACTAAAAAGTGTTGCAATTTCCCGTCTGATTTTGGCACCCACAAGTCGTTATGATAATGGTAAATACGGCCATTTATGGTCACAGACAAGGTATTATCACCCGTTTGTTCCATGCGAATAAACTGATCCGAAGTGACCAAAAACGGCTCTTGCTCTTCAATGCTCTGG
Organism: Vibrio sp. YT-19(2023); assembly: GCF_033337395.1. Lineage (NCBI taxonomy): Bacteria > Pseudomonadati > Pseudomonadota > Gammaproteobacteria > Vibrionales > Vibrionaceae > Vibrio > Vibrio sp. YT-19(2023). The sequence continues at coordinate 10,250 of NZ_JAWOQN010000028.1, forward strand.
CCCGTTGCCAATACGAAGTAGCCGAATCGGTTGCCAGCATCCGGATCGGTTGAGTAGATTCGATGCCCAACTAGGCTGTAGTCGTCGTTGAGTGCCTGCTCAAGCGTTTTTTGCCCGATGGTTTCGTGCGATGGAATAAATACCCAAGCCAACACACCTGCCGCAATGACTGCCAGTAGAAGCAGTACTTGCATGAACTTTCTCATCATATATACCGTTTAACGTTGAAATTTCATTTTGTACATGCGCTTATCCGCTATGCTGATAAGAAAGTCAACATTGTCACTGTCTTTAGGGTATTGCGCTAAGCCCATGCTCGTTGAAAGTGTTGAGACTTTATCGGAGTTTAATATTTGTGCATCAAAGACGGTATTTATCTGCTCACGTACGTTCTCTTCATTGAGATGTTCACCTTCAAGTATAACCGCGAACTCATCTCCTCCCATGCGATAAACAGTAAAATCATTGAGTGTCATAGAATTAAGCCGCCTAGCGATTTCCCGCAGTACAGTGTCGCCAACTTGGTGTCCGTGTGTGTCGTTGACTTCTTTAAAACCATTTAAATCTAGAATCCAGAGAGAAAAGGGCCTTTTTTCTTGAGTAAATTTGTTTAGGGTAATGAATAGTGCATTGCGGTTCCCTAGGTTCGTCAAAGGGTCGCTTAGCGCCAATTTTCTATGAAAATGGGATTCACGATAAAAGAAATAAGTTAGAGAGATAATCGACAAAACGAACGTCGCAAACAACATATATTGTGCTTGCATTAAGCGCTGGGTTTGACCTTTTTGTGCTTCATAAGCTTTACTACTTAGACGGAAGTTTTGATTAACGAAGTCTATTAAGCCTAAATATAGTGTTTGAGTTGAACGATAAAATGCAGCAGCAGCTTGGCTATCACCTGTTCTAGCTTCTACTAGTTGTTTTTCTAGCTCTTTGAACTCTTCAAAAAGGTTAATGAAGTAAAGGTGCATGTTGTTCCGAGAAAAGAACTTATTGGCTTTCGTGCTACTGGTCAATAAGTCAAAGCGACTCCACGCTAACTCGTATTGAAGCTCTGCACCGTTAATATTCAATACGTTTTCATCTAACCGTCTGGCCTCGCCGACAAGTTCTGATAGTTCTTTGGAGAGTTGGAATAAAAACCAAGTCGCTTGTTTTTGTTCGTTATTAAAATTTTGTGAGAGTGAATGTGTTTGCTGTAAAAGCACGACATTCGCGAGAAGCAAAGAAACGGCAAACACCACCAGCAGCATTTTGCTGGTGGTAGAATATTGCAATATTCTTTGTTTCTTAGAATAGGGTTCTGATAACTTCATTCTTATTATTTTTCTTTTATTTCATTTACTTGCCATACCATTTGCGCATGATATTTATTGTAGTTTAGCTCTGGATAGAGATTGAGTGGATATATCACCCAGAAAGGGCCTTTATTCCTGACTTTTATGTAGTTCTGATCTTGTTGATAAGCCAGTATTGGTTGATATCGAAGAATATCTTGTCGGGACAATGTCGAGTGGTAGTCGTTTAAGCTGCTGATATCAACCTGCTCTGGTACCTTTCCGTAGACGTGTGTAAGAAGCGTGCTGAGTTTAACGCCTAAAAACTCTGACGAGGCAGGAAGCCAAGGCAATGTCATCGTGTAGCTAGTGGCAGGTAAAGCTTGGATCTCTTCCAGTTCCAGTATGACACTAGGCTGTTGGCTACTACTAAATACGATCGTATTTGCAGACAAGAATGGCGCAACAAAAAACAGACCTAGCGCGACTATCTTTTTCATCATATGCCCTTTTGAGTTTTATTCTTTTTTCTTAGCTAGGACAAAGGTGCTAGCGGTAATTTATTTATAATTATAGAGCCAACCGGATGAGATTTTATAATACGTTATGTTTCAAAAATAACTGTCGGTTTACGTCACGTCAAGGTTATTAAGTTGCTTCTTAATTAAAAGCTCAGAGTATTGGGATGATGGTAGAGTTTCGTAATGATTTCGCGGTATTTAATTGGTTTTTAGTGCAACTTTGTTTCATTTTTAATAAAGATACTGTGTCGGAAATGAGAATTTAATAAGGCGAGAAATGGACGTCGAATTTGTTCTTAAGTTACATTATTTTACATATTTAAATCATCGATATTCAGATATGTATTTGTTAGTACGTAAAGAAAATAAAGTCACCTAGTTTTGGTGACTTTATTTTTTATTTCATGAGCTTACTTAATTTAACTATGCAAACAAATATTTTGCATGGAAGTTGAGGTGCTCTTCAATAAAGCTTGAGATGAAGTAATAGCTATGGTCATAGCCTGGTTGCATTCTCAAGGTCAGGTTTGAATCGTGTATTTTTGCCGCAGCAATCAGCGCTTCCGGTCTAAGCTGCTCATTTAAGAAGCCATCAGCATCACCTTGATCAACCAAAATTGGTAATGGTGATTGTTGTTGTTTTAGAAGTTCACTTGCATCGTATTGCTTCCAGCTTTCAAGCTCCTTGCCTAAGTAAGCAGTAAAGGCTTTTTGTCCCCAAGGGCATTGCATTGGGTTACTGATTGGACTGAACGCTGAAATAGAACGGTACTGTTCTGAATTTTTCAGACCAATGGTGAGCGCTCCGTGGCCGCCCATACTGTGACCGGAAATTGACTTCACGTCAGAGACTGGGAAGTTACTTTCGATGATCGCAGGCAACTCCTCAGTCACATAGTCGTACATACAGTAATGCAGTGACCAAGGTGCTTGCGTCGCATTAAGGTAAAAGCCAGCTCCTTTTCCTAGGTCATAGCTTTCGTCGTCAGCGATACCTTCGCCTCTCGGACTTGTGTCTGGTGCAATGATCGCAATGCCAAGCTCGGCCGCCATACGAAATGCGCCCGCTTTCTGCATAAAGTTTTCATCGGTACACGTTAAACCAGAGAGCCAGTATAGCGCGGGTACGGGATTCGATTTCGTTGCGTTAGGTGGCAAGAATATCGCGAAGCGCATGGTGCAGTTTAGGGCATTGGATTCGTGTGTATATTGCTTGTGCCAACCGCCAAACACTTTGGCTTGGCTTACATTTTCAATGGTCATGAATAAACTCTCTAATTAGCAGAAGGAATTCAGGCTCCCCAAAAGGAGAGCCTGAGGCAGCATTATTGATCCATATGGATAACTGTTCGGATGCTCTTACCTTCATGCATCAGATCAAACGCTTTGTTGACGTCTGCTAATCCCATTGTGTGGGTAATGAACTCCTGTAAGCCGAATTCACCAGCCATGTAACGGTTTACGATTTCTGGAAGCTCAGAGCGACCTTTAACGCCACCGAAAGCGCTGCCACGCCATACACGACCAGTTACCAGTTGGAATGGACGAGTTGAGATCTCTTGACCTGCACCAGCAACACCAATGATGACTGACTCACCCCAACCTTTGTGACAGCACTCAAGTGCTTGGCGCATCACGTTTACGTTACCGATACATTCGAATGAGTAGTCAACACCACCGTCTGTCATTTCAACAATCACTTCTTGAATTGGCTTGTCGAATTTTTGTGGGTTGATGCAATCAGTTGCACCAAGTTGTTTCGCTAGGTCGAATTTGCTTTCGTTGATGTCTACACCGATGATGCGGCTGGCACCAGCCATGCGAGCACCGATGATTGCAGAAAGACCGATACCGCCGAGACCAAAGATTGCCACTGTGTCGCCTTTTTCAACTTTAGCTGTGTTTAATACCGCACCCATACCAGTGGTTACGCCACAACCTAGAAGACAAACTTCTTCAAGTGGTGCTTCTTTGTTTACTTTCGCTAGTGAGATTTCTGGAAGAACCGTGTACTCAGAGAAAGTAGAACAACCCATGTAGTGGAAGATAGTTTCGCCGTTGATAGAGAATCGGCTTGTGCCATCTGGCATTAGGCCTTTACCTTGCGTTTCACGAACGGCCTGACATAGGTTCGTTTTGCCAGATTTACAGAACTTACACTCACCACATTCAGCAGTGTAAAGTGGGATAACGTGGTCGCCAACTTCAACGCTTGTTACGCCTTCGCCAACCATTTCAACGATACCGCCACCTTCGTGACCAAGGATTGAAGGGAAGATACCTTCTGGATCGTCACCTGATAGTGTGAATGCGTCAGTGTGACAAACACCAGTTGCTACGATGCGTACTAGCACTTCGCCGGCTTTTGGAAGTTGTACATCCACTTCTTCCATTTTAAGCGGCTCACCTGCAGCCCAAGCGACCATTGCTTTTGATTTTATGTGAGTTTGACCAGGTTTGATTTCAAGCGACATTGGATGTTTCCTTTATATTTTCAGTATATGGAGTGACGTAATAAGCGTAGTTAAGGTTTGCTTACCGCGCTTCGTCGTTTTGTTGGTGCTCATTTTAGGTGTTTCAGTAAAAATGATAATCCGTCCATTTTGAAAATGATTTTTACATATGCGTAATAATGATAAGGTGAGCGTGTAAAAAGAGTGCGATGCCTCCTTAAAGCGGAAGGGAAATGGAAAAGGTGATTGACCTGAAGTTAGATAGAGGGGCTAAAGTAGAAAACTGTCAAACCATCAGCTAAGTAAGAGTGATTATGAATAAGACGGATCTGAGTGCCTATTTAACCAAGCTAGGCTTGCCTAGTGAATTGCCCGCCGATTTGGAGTCATTGCACAGAATTCACGTGGCGCAGCATCGTTGCCTGCCGTTTGAGAATTTTGACATCGCATTGCAGCGAGGCGTCTCTGTTGAGATTGAAGATATTATTCAAAAAACCGTGTACCACTCTCGCGGTGGTTACTGCTTTGAATTAAATGGTTTAATGCTTGATGTGCTCAACACTCTTGGGTTTGAAGCGCGAAGTTTGCTAGGGCGTGTACATGTGTCTGGTACACCAACAGGTCGTAGTCATCAAATCACGTTAGTGACGTTAGAGGAACAAACATGGATTGTCGATGTAGGTTTTGGCTCCAATACCCCTCGAGCGCCATTGCCATTTATCCTTGACCAAGTGATTCAGACGGATTTACAAACCTTCCGTTTTGTCAAAGATGCTCAGTTTGGTTATTTCCTCCAAGTGCTTTCAACCGATGGAACGGACACGTGGAACAATCTATACAGCTTTGACCTAGAGTTTGTGTTTGCTGGTGACATTGCATGTAGCAACTTCTTTACCTCGACTTCGCCTAATTCACGTTTTACTAGCGCAAGAGTCGCTGCTAGAGCGACAGAAAGTGGGTTGGTGACGCTGTTTAACTACACACTCAGATGCACCAATCATGAAGAGCTAACAGAAATAGAGCTAGAGCCAGGTCAAACCTACCTGGATGCGTTGAAAGAATATTTTGGCATTGAGCTTGATGCGCAATACGACGATCTTCGTCCGTTACCTGACGCGTAAAGTTTTCCAGTTTTCAAAGCGTAGCGCGACGAGAACAATGTAATCACTATTTGTCTAGAAGAGGTCGACAGGAATACAGCATGGCGAATTGGGAAGGAGTCAGCGAGTTTGTTGCCGTAGCGGAAACTAACAGCTTTACAGCTGCCGCGGCTAAACTGAAAACGTCAGTGGCACAAATCAGTCGCCGCGTATCGGCACTTGAAGAGCGTCTTGCGGTTAAGTTACTGCATCGCACGACGCGAAAAGTTTCTCTGTCTGAAGCTGGACAGCTTTATTATCAGCAGTGCAAACACTTGGTCGAAGGGCTAGAACTAGCTGAGCTTGCTGTAACGCAAATGCAAACCGAACCGCGAGGTTTGCTGCGTGTGACAGCGCCTGTGACCTATGGGGAAATGAACCTCGCACCGCTCTTGCATCAGTTTTTGGAGAAGTACCCGCGTGTGGATCTCGATTTAGTTCTGACCAATCAAAAACTGGATTTGATAGAGCAAGGGGTAGACGTGGCGATTCGTCTTGGCCGCCTGCAAGATTCCAGCATGATCGCAAAGCGTCTTTCGTCGCGTCAAAATTACGTGTGTGCTAGCCCTATGTATTTGGAGCGATTTGGCGAGCCTCACACATTATCCGAACTGGCTCGACATCAGTGCCTAGTTGGTTCGGTCGATTATTGGCATTTTAAGGAAAATAAACGTGATAAGTCTTTGCGCGTATCGGGGAGAATTAAATGCAATAGTGGTTTTGCGCTAATGGGCGCCGCCAAACGTGGTTTGGGTTTAGTGCAGTTGCCGGACTATTACGTTCAAGAAGCTCTAGATAACGGTGAGCTAGTCGAGGTGCTGACCGATTACCGAGACGACCGTGAAGGCATTTGGGCACTGTATCCACAAAGCCGAAATTTATCGCCCAAAGTGAGGTTGTTGATCGACTTTTTAGCGCAGGAACTAGCGGATTAGAGTTTTCATGAACTTTAATACAACTGAAGTTGCTAAAACGCCCGGTGATGCCGGGCGTTTTTATTAGGATGAGAGCTGGAATCGAAAAGACATGAATCACTATTGGTTGGATTCCGCGTCTTCACGTTTAATCACTTTGTGCCCATCTTCAGATACGCCTTGCTTCCAATAGCTGCTGATGTAGATATTCTCGCGATCGACTTCTTTTTCGTTGCGGAAATATTGGCGCAGCGCACGCATTGAATCGAACTCACACGCACACCATACCGAAGCGTTACCATCTAACCATTCCAGTTCGCGAACGCTATCAGCCAAGGTTTGCTGTTCAGTTAGCCAAATCAACTCCATGCCTGCTGGCGCGTGTAGGGGTTGGATGTCGTCTGGAGACATCACGCTGATCACAGCGTAGCCTTTGGTCTCTTCTGGCAGCGTACGAATTTTCGCAGAAAGCGCTGGAAGTGCCGTCATATCGGCAGCCATGAAGAACCAATCCGCCTCCGTATTTAAGTTGGAGATGCTACCTGGCCCAACAATGCTGATCGTGTCGCCTTTTTGCGCGGCCATTGCCCAACGCGCTGCAAATCCGCATTGCAGATCTTGCGTTACGTGTCGGACGAAATCCACTTCGATTGAACTGGTTTCTGGATGAAAGCGTCGAATAGTGTAGGTGCGCATGATTGGTCGGTCGTCTTCTGACAGGATGCTCAGATCCGCGCCGCCCATATCGTTAAACAGTAATTTGATGTAACTGCCTTCGCAGTCACGAGGAAAGTGGCTCAGCGCCTCACCTTGCAAGGTAATGCGCTGCATGTTTGGAGTGATGGTTTCTGTGTCTGTGACAACAAGCGTTTTAGGTTGAGGCTTCTTTTTCATTGTTACTTTACTCGATAATTATTCTCTTTCTCATTTAAAGATTATCAAGTTCCCTAACAAGAGGGTAGCGTCTTTAAACAAATTTACACTGTGAATTAACGCCAAAGCTTCAAGAAAAATATTACCTCTATCCTTTCTCTAACCACGTAAAGTGAGTCGTTTTTTAACCATAAATGGACTTATATCATTGGAATCGTAGACAAAAGCAACAGCGCAGCCATGCTGTAGTTGAACCCCTTAACGCGTTTATCGGTGGTCAACCAACGCTGCAATTGCATACCTGCCGCCGTCCAAAATGTTACCGATGGCAAGTTGGCTAAACAGAAGATACCGGCGATAAAAGTCAGTTCGAGCCATGCACCGCCACTGGTGTATACCGTAATGGCCGTCAACGCCATCGACCAACCTTTTGGGTTCACCCATTGGAATGCCACCGCCCCTAAAAAAGACATTGGGCGAAAATCGTGTTTTGCTTCGGTTTTGTCGCTGGTGGCGATTTTGTACGTCAAGTACAGCAAATAACTCAAGCTCAACACTTTCAAAATGGAGTGTGTAATTGGATATGCGTGGAACAGGCTCATCAAGCCAATACCCACCAAAATTAGCATGGCACCAAAGCCAAAGGTAATGCCCAACATGTGTGGGATAGTGCGTTTAAAGCCGACATTTGCCCCTGAGGTCATCAACATAATGTTATTGGGACCCGGCGTAAAAGTGGAGACAAAAGCGAACAACGCCAAAGCGCCCAGTTGATGATATTCCATAGATTGTTCCTTGAATCAGTTCTCGATAAGTTGAGAACAACTATAAGTAGAACTGAGGTCAATATTGTGCTTTTATTTGATGATTAGAAACTAAATAAGCAATGAAACATCATCATGGATAGATTTGACGAAAGAATATTGCAAGTGCTCAAACGAGACGGAAGAATCTCCAATGTGGAGCTGTCGGAACGCGTTGGTTTATCTCCGTCTGCAACCTTACGCCGAGTGCAAGATTTAGAGCGTAAAGGCGTGATCAAAGGCTACCGAGCAGTACTGGATAATCAGCAACTTGGCGTGGGTTTTGTCGCTTATGTGTCGATTGGTTTGGCCTCGCACTCTAAGCAGGCACAGCTGGGTTTCGAAGAGCATGTGCGTTTTGTAAACGAGGTGGTGGAATGTCACAACATTACGGGATCTAACGAATATCTCATACGCGTAGAGACGCGAGATCTCGCCGCTTATAAAGCGTTCCATGCTGATGTGTTGGGTGAGTGCGAACACGTCAAGTCGATCACAACCATGGTGGTGATGGACACACCAAAAGACGAACGTTAGTCGGTCAAGAGTGACAGTTTTGTTGCGCACGAATTTGAAGTGACTCGAAAGAGTCAGTCGAGTATGAGAATGGTTCACAACAAATGCTGGAAAGCAGATGGCACTCTTACAATTTCCATATTTATTCTCACCTTCTAAATAATCCCATCCTGCTAGTTTTGCTTAAACCGCTTGTGTTTCAGAGCGGCGAGTCAGCAAAATTAAGGATGAACGATGAAATCACATGTAACACTTCCTCTTTTGAGCTTAAGCGCTGTTGCCGCATTGAGCTCATTTAACGTCAACGCCCACGGCTGGGTAGAATTTCCAAGTGCTCGTCAGAATACGTGTTATTTAGACGGTGGTTTTTGGACCAACGAGATCCCTAACCAAGCGTGTAAAGCGGCTTTTGAAGAATCTGGCGCGTATCCGTTTGTGTAGCGTAGCGAAATTGCAGCAAACGTACCAAATTACCGAGATATGGAGCATGTGAAAGCCGTGGTTCGCGACGGTGAGCTATGTTCTGCTGGCGATGCAGCTAAGAAAGGCTTGAACATTCCTTCTCCAAACTGGCAGCGCACCAATGTTACGCCAGATGCAAATAACCAGATTGAATTGGTGTTTTACGGCAAAGCGCCGCACAACCCATCGTACTGGGAACTCTATCTCACCAAGCCAACTTATGATGATTCAAAACCTCTTACTTGGAGTGATTTAGAGCTGATCGACACCGCAGGTGATGTGTATGTTGATGCGGAAAAACGCTACCGTATTCAGGTGACTTTCCCTGCTGATCGTTCGGGCGATGCGGTACTTTACACTCGTTGGCAGCGTATTGATGTCGCTGGGGAAGGTTTCTACAACTGTAGTGACATTACGTTAAACGGAACAGGCACGACGCCACCGACTGACCCTGTTGATCCAACCGAACCGGGCAATAATCTGACATCTCTAGGCTACTTTGTTCAGCAAGGTTTCGGACCAGTAGAAGCGGGTGACACCATCCGTTTTCGTACGTTTAATGCGACAGGCAATGAAATTGTCGATATTTCACTACCAATCAGTGCGAACAATACGGCGACTTGGGCGGCAGAAATAGCAGATCAATTTAACGCGCAGCAAACGGGCGATTGGTATGTGGGCATTTGGCATCAAGAGATGAACCACTACATGTTCGATAGTAAGAACGTGAATGCGAACCAAGTATTAGCGCCAAGCGCAGACTTCAGTTATGCGTTGTCACTGATCAAAGCGGATGTACCGCCACCAGTTGAACCAACCAACTTGTGGGACAAGACGGCTGTTTACGACCAAGGTGATGTGGTGACGCACAACGGTAAAGAATGGACCGCTCAGTGGTGGACGTCTGGTGAGGAACCAGGCACAACGGGTCAATGGGGGGTATGGCGTTAAGCCATTTATTCGGGCCCTGATCAATAAAACCCTTCTCATGTGAGAAGGGTTTGTTTTTTCAGTCTAAAACGACCACTTTGGTCGAGTGGTTGTCTTGAAAATCAGAGCACATATCGTTATTCGCTTGCTCTCCACTCGATCCAGTTGAGCATCGCGTAGTCTGCCAGTTTGAGCATCGGAATGTCTTCGTGTGTATCACCGTAGGCATAAATAGACTCAAACTCGTCGAGCGAAAACGCCGCCTTAACGCGCGAGACTTTTCTTTCTAAACTGCAATCACCTTGCTGGTAAAAGCCACTCAGTTTTGGCTGTTCTGAGATCAGTTCACTGCACAGCAAGCGGTAACCGTTCGCTTCACACCAAGGCTTGAGATACGCATTGAGTGATGCCGACACCACCACAATGGTATCGCCTCTGTGTTGATGCCACGCCAACCTTTCCATCGCTTCTGGCCGTAAGTACAGCGGGATCACTTCATGGGCAAACTGAGCGCCAATCGCTTCAATTTGCTGCTTTTCTTTCCCTGAAAATGCAATAAAACTGCTGAGCGGACGCATAAGACGAGCGGGTAACACTCCGAGTTTGTACAGCGCATAAAATGGCATGATAGCGACCTTTCCTACTCGCTTGCGCAGGCCATAAGCAGAATAGTGGAGGAAAAGGCTAAACATATCCTCTCGGGTAATGGTGCCATCAAAATCAAACAGTGCCAGTGACGGCTTGGTAGTATCGAGCAAATTCAGCGCCTATTTTTCGATTTAAAATCGTTTTGTGTTTATTGATAAAACACTGCCAACCAAATGGTTTCTTGCGTTGGGTCAGTCCAGCTCACTTTGTGTTTGGTATGAGCCGGAATTGTCACGTGATCGCCTGCCTCAAGTCGTTTCACTACACCTGATTCAAAAGTCAGCTCTCCAGCTCCTTTAAGAACCAATACCCATTCATGTTCTTCTTGATCGTACCAGCCACTTTTGGGCGAGGTTTGCCCTGTTGAGACAATGCGTTCTATACGCAGGTTTTTGTGGGTCAGCAGGTCTTCGAACACTTCCTCGTCGAGGTTATTCGGTAAGTCTTTAAACAGGTTCATGGCCTTTCCTTAGATAATGATCAGTCCAAAAGGCGCAAGCAATTGCTCTTGTTGCCAATCACAAATTTTAACACCAAACAGAGAAACGCGGCGAACATCTAGCCCGTCTAGTTCGACATGAGTCAGATCACACTGCTCAACGTTAAAGGTTCCCCATTGTTCTGGCGAGAATTCGCAGCGAGATAAATCCGAGCCTTTAAGAGTTGCCCCTGCGAGGTTTGCACCGTTCCAACGGTTTTCAAAGAGGTCACATTTTTCTAGTAACGCTCGCTCGAAGTTACAGTAGGTAAGGTTGCAGCCAGTAATAAAAGCAGAACAGAAAAACATGGTGTTACTGACGCGATTAGCAAAGTTCGCACCTTGGAAGTTTGCCCCTTTGAGATCGCACTTACGCAGCTCCAAGCCCATACAATTTGCGCCGTTAAACAGGCTCATCGCCAACATACAGTTCGTAAAGCTGGCATCTTTTAAGTTCGCGAAGCGAAAACTACACCCTTCTAGCGCTTTGGATTCGATAAAGCGACAGTCGATGAACTTAGCATCGCGCAGATCGGCATGGTCGAAACTGCACATATAAAAGTGGCAGTTTTTAAAGGTGGCATTCTGAAAATCGTGGTGAGAAAAGTTTTCTCGTTCAAAAATGAGATCGGTTTTTAACATGTCTTCTCCTTAGCTGCGAGCAGACTAGCACTCCAAGTAACTGATTTTCCAGAAAAATAACTTCTTGTATTTCAGTGTTTTACAAACCCCTCAAATCGCGATTTTAAGGGGTCAAACGAGCGTTTTAAGTGGGTTATTTTTTGAAAATAGAAGACGTAGAGGAAGAAAAAAGTTTTTGCTGGCTACGGACCTTAGCGAGAGGATTCGTGTTTTTGAGCATGCATAGCTTCTCACACGCACAGTTTGCATTACAGAATTGTATCCGATTTGCATAATTTGTTGATCGGTATGGCGTTTCTCTATACAAAAAACCTATATTTTTCACAAATTGATTTCCATCAAAATAGTAGGGTTTCTATGTGCTAGATTGCGCGCAGCTCAAAAAAATATAGATGCCCGTGTGCTTCAAGGCGCTGAGTTTACTTGAAATCTAAGGCCAGTCAGCAGGCACACCTTTGGGTACGACATAACGAAGCCCTATAAAAGGAAATAAAAAATGAAAAAAACAATCTGCAGTCTAGCAGTGGTTGCTGCACTCGTGTCACCAAGTGTTTTCGCTCATAAACAAGGTGACTTCGTCCTTCGTGTTGGTGCGGCGTCTGTCGTTCCAAATGACAGCAGCGATAAGATTCTTGGTTCTCAAGAAGAATTGAAAGTGGATTCAAATACGCAGCTTGGTTTGACGTTTGGCTACATGTTCACAGATAACATCAGCCTAGAGCTTCTAGCAGCAACACCATTCAGCCACGATATCTCAACAGATTTGTTAGGTCTTGGTGATATCGCGGACACCAAACATCTTCCACCAACGCTTATGGTTCAGTACTACTTTGGCGAGCCACAAAGTAAATTCCGTCCATATGTTGGTGCAGGTCTCAACTACACCATGTTCTTTGATGAGGGTTTCAATAGCACGGGTAAAGGCGCTGGCCTTTCAGATCTTAAGTTGGAGGACTCATTCGGTCTAGCAGCGAATATTGGTGTGGACTACATGATTAACGATCAATGGTTCCTCAACGCTGCTGCGTGGTACGCAAACATTGAAACAGAAGCAACTTACAAAGCAGGTGGAGCGAAGCAAAAAACCGACGTCAAAATTAACCCTTGGGTATTTATGATCAGCGGCGGTTACAAGTTCTAAGAAAAACCAGTAGTTACACGCACATTACTATTATTGGCATGACTTTGGGGGCGGTTACGGGGACTGCCCCTCTTTTTTATTCTCGTTTTGCTTGCACATCATTTACTCAACTTAGCAACACGTAAAATTGGATCTTTACCTTGCAGATCATTTTATTGTCGGAAGATCGAAAAGTCCTACACTGATCACATAATTGAACAAGTGGACAATATAAATGAGCGGCGACATCGCGAAGCATTCTTCCTCCAGATCTAAGCTGGTAAAAACTCTCTTCTTTACTCTCTGTGTTATCGCATTTGGTGCGATGTATTGGTCTTGGCAGTATTCAGACAGTCATCCAAGCACGGAAGATGCCTACGTTAGGGCAAAAATTTTGTCGGTAGCGCCTCAAGTAAAAGGCCAAGTGGTTTCTGTAGATGTCAAAGATTTCCAATCTGTTAACAAAGGTGACCTACTGCTGAAGATAGATTCACGCCCATATTTGTTGGCAGTGAAGCAAGCCAAAGCGGCATACCAATTGGCGGTCCAGCAACATGACGTTGCCGATAAGCAGGTAACTGAAGCCGTTGCGGGCTTAGATGCGGCGCGTTCTAACCTGACAGAAGCGCAAGTAGAGTACAAACGTACGGATTCCCTGGTGAAACGCAAACTGGCGTCAGACCAAGATTTAGATACGGCGAAAAACAAACTAGCCAATGCCCAAGCGAGCCTAGAACAAGCGCGCGCGACGGTAGAAAAAGCCATTGCGAACCGTGGTGAAGAAGGTGCAGAGGCTGCGGTCGTTCAACAAGCGGCAGCACAGTTAGCGCAAGCGGAGCTGAACTTGAGCTACACCGACATTACGTCACCAGTGGATGGCATTGTCGGTGAAATCAATACGCACGTAGGCTCGGTCGTTAGCGTGGGTCAAACGCTGTTCCCTGTGATTTTAAAAGACAGCTATTGGGTACGCGCGAACTTTAAAGAAACCGATCTTACTCATATTAAACCTGGCATGCATGCGGATGTGGTGATTGATATGTACCCAGACGTGGTGTGGAAAGCAACGGTAGAGCAGCTGTCGCCTGCGAGTGGTACATCGTTCTCTTTGATGCCACCAGAAAACGCAACGGGTAACTGGGTCAAAATCAAACAGCGTTTCCCTGTACGTTTGGCATTAGAAGTACCAGCCGATGCGCCGCAACTTCGCGTGGGTGCGAGCTCAGAAGTCACCATTGATTTGCAAAGTAGCATGCAATGAACCATCAAATTACGGCAGACAAACGGGGAATTGCCACCGTCGCCGTGATGCTTTCTGCCATCATGGTGTTAATCGATATGACCGTTGCGAACGTGTCGCTATCGCACATGATGGGCGCGTTGGGCGCAACAGCAGACCAAATTACTTGGGTGCTGACGGGTTACAGCATGGCGGAAGCGATCTTCATTCCGATGACCAGTTTCTGGGTGTCGCGCTTTGGTGAACGCAAAGTCATGCTGGTTGCTGTGATCGGTTTTGTGATTGCCAGTGCGCTTTGTGGGCAAGCACAGTCTCTTGAAGAGATGGTGCTATTTCGCATTATCCAAGGCGCTTTCGGCGCGTCGGTGATTCCATTGGCGCAGTCGACGTTAGTGCAGATTTATCCGTATGAGCAAAAAGGCAAAGCGATGGCGATTTTCTCCATCGGCATTTTGCTTGGTCCTATTTTGGGCCCAGTTGTGGGTGGTGTGATCACCGACAACATTAACTGGCGCTGGATTTTTTACATCAACTTGCCATTCGGTTTGATCTGTACCTCTTTGATTTATCGCTATATCCATATCGACAACAAATCCAAACCTAACTTTGACTGGTGGATCATCGGTTACATGGCGTTAGGTGTGGGCGCGTTGCAGTTTGTGTTGGATAAAGGGAATGAAGACGACTGGCTCGACTCACGTATGATTCAGACGGCGATATTGCTCGCAGTCATGGGATTGGTGATGTGGATATATCGCAGTTGGAAAACCAAAAGTCCAATAGCGCCATTGTGGCTACTGAAAGACCGAAACCTTATGGTCTCGTCATTGATGATTGCCGTGGTGTCGATGGCGATGTTTGGTCTGACGACTCAACAACCAATGCTGTTGGAAAGCTTGCTGGATTATCCGGTCTCAACCACTGGTTTATTAATGGCACCGCGTGGGTTGGCGTCAGCGGCGATGTTGATTTTGGTGATTAAGCTCAATCCGCAATTCGATCCCAGAATCAAAATAGTCTTTGGCTTGAGCTGCATCGGGATTGGTAGCTATTTGATGACGCAGTACTCACTGCAGATCGATACATTTTGGATTGTGATGCCGAGTATGATTCAGGGGATGGGGCTTGGTTTAACCTTCTCGACGCTATCCACCTTGGCGTATTTAACGATTCCGAAAGAGCAATCTGTTGCGGCGGCGAGTATTTACAATCTGTTCCGTACCATTGGTAGTTCGTTTGGTATCTCTATCGCAACCACGTTCCAATATCGTGATAGTCAGCAGCAATGGCATGCGCTGGGAGAGGGTATTAATCCTTATAATCCTAACTTGCATGACTGGGCGGCCAATCAGGGGCTTTCTATTACCGACCCGGTTGCGTTAGACCAATACCAACAGATGTTGCAGCAGCAATCGCAAATGGTCGCCTTTGTGCACACCTTCCAGCTTGTGGGAGTGATGTTCGTGATCATGATGCCGATGCTGGTTTTCATTCGGTCGCGTGAATAACATGAAGTTCCGGTGAATAGTGTAAGAGAACGCCTCTCAAGTTGTGTCAGCTTGAGAGGCGTTTTTTATTGGACGGTGTCAGTGAAAGAAGGACGTTTACTCAAACGTCACTTCGTCAAAATGCGGATTGGCTTTGAGCGCGCGCATTGCGACTAATTGTTCAGTCGGGAAGGCGGTGTGCTCTCCATCCATATCTAAAAACAAACACTCTTGTCGCTGCATGTCGTAGCCTGTGTCGAACGCGTTGCCCTGATGAGTTTCACCATTTTTTAGTGTGATCTCGATAGGGAGCTTAAACATACAGGCGATTTCAATAAAATCGTATTGGCTGCAAGTCACCATAGTTTTCTCCTTTCAAACCGACGCAGTATTCAGAAGGTTTGAGAACCGTATCCTTAAATAGAAGACGTTTGATTGAAACTGAATCTTCATCTTACACCTCATTTTGGTCACGAAATAGACATACACGCACGTTTTAATAAACCTACTGTTGAGCGTTCGCAAGCGAGACAAAACTACGATATGTCTGAAACGATACTTAAGCGCACATACCTAACGAGTGAACAAAAGACACAAAAGCCAAGTTCACTGATTCCCCTCAAACCTACGATGCGCAGTTGGCGCACCGTGTTCACCACTCGCCTCAATTTGAAAACGGCCGCGTTAAAAACGAGATGCCAAATGTCCCTAGCCCGCAATCATTCTGGCAGGTGTGTTGGAGCTATCTTGGTGGTAGAACGCCATTGAGTCCTAACGAACATCTGCCACATTTCCCAATTCAACCTACGCAGTTTGCGCAGCGAAGTGAATCGATGCGCGTTACTTGGCTGGGCCATTCCACCATGCTGGTGGAGGTCGATGGCATTCGAATTCTGACCGATCCGTTATTTGATTACGCTTCTCCGTTCATCGCAAAAGCGTGGTTTGAACGCAATATTCCCAATACCCATGCCAGAGATCGTTTGCCGATTCCTGAAATTATTGTGATTTCGCACGATCATTACGACCATTTAGAAGCATCGACCATACGTTTTTACGCCGATAAACCCGTGACGTTTTATGTACCCTTAGGGGTTGGCAAGCATCTGATAAAGTGGGGCGTTTACGCAGACAACATCGTGGAATTCGATTGGTGGGATAGCGTGCACTATGCTGGAATCGAACTGATTTGTACGCCTGCTAACCATAATTCGGGTCGTACTTATTTCGATAAAAACGCGACCCTGTGGGCTTCTTGGGTCATCAAAGGCAAAGAAGAGACGCTCTATTTTAGTGGCGATTCAGCTTACGATTCGCACTTTTCCGAGATCGCACAGCGATGTGGACCAATCGACATTGCCTGTTTGGAAGTGGCTGCCGATGTGAAAGGCCAAGGTTATCCGGTCGAAAACTGGGGGCACATGCAGGCTCATCATACCGTGCAAGCGTTTCGCGATTTAAATGCGAAAAAACTGTTGCCAGTACATTGGGCTACATACGAGCTATTTACTCACCGCTGGGACGAACCGATTTTAGATTTGCTTGCCCATTGTCAAAAAGAACATATAACGCTGCTGACGCCAATGCCGGGGGAAAGTTTTTACGTTCATCAAGAACATATAAATAAACAATGGTGGCGAGAAAAAGAAATATGTGATCCAGCTGGAATTTTGACTTAATAATATGATCTTACTTCAATAATTATTTTAGAAATTAACCTTGTTATTTTCAGAATATAACAAGGTTTTTTACTCGCTTACTCATCAATCACTTGAGGTTTTAACTCGACGACATTTCCTTCCGGATCATGTATATAGAGTGATCTACCGAACCCTTGTGCGCCATACCGCTTCGCAAACTCTTCGGTTTCAATGCCGCGCGCACGCAGATATTCCAGTAATTCATCCTCGGAAAAAGGCG
Source organism: Vibrio sp. YT-19(2023) (assembly GCF_033337395.1). Taxonomy (NCBI): domain Bacteria; kingdom Pseudomonadati; phylum Pseudomonadota; class Gammaproteobacteria; order Vibrionales; family Vibrionaceae; genus Vibrio; species Vibrio sp. YT-19(2023). The sequence goes on from NZ_JAWOQN010000028.1 coordinate 27,673, forward strand.
CCAATTGCAGGCAAAAATGGTCAATATTACGACCATTTTGAACTGGTGGCTTACCGCCAAGTTGCCCTAACTCGCTGTCCACCGTCACCACATCAATCAATGCGTTACCTGCCCTAAGTTGAGTTAAACCAAGTTCCGTTACTTCGCGTTCGACAGGGCAGCCCAAAATGTCTCGATAGAAATGCAACATAGCATCGAGGTTACAGGTCCTTAAAACAACATGATCAAGCGCTTTGATGGCGATTGGATTTTTGGTGGGCATGCTTCACTCCTTTTTGCATTGTGTTGAGGTAAGTATAAAGTGACCTTAAAAGTGGTGAGAGAAATGATCAAATTCCAGATGTTTTTTTGCTAGAGCGAGTGCAGAAACACTGCAACTCAAAGCAAACAAAAAAGGCTAGCGTATTGCTAGCCTTTTGGAATATGGATGGGGCTATTACTCGTAATCAGAAGCGTAAGTTTCTTCGTATGAATGTGAGTAAAGCTCGAATAGGTTGCCGAATGGGTCTTCTAGGTAAACCATTTTCGCAGGCTTATTATCGTCTTCTGGGTGGTAACGCATGATGTCCATGCGCACTTTGCCACCTAGTGCTTCGGTGCGTTTGATAGCACCTTCAAAATCGTCTGTCTGCAAACAGAAATGGAAGATACCGATGCGAGAAAAATCCACTTCATGGCGCTCTTGACGCTCTTTCATTTCGAATAATTCAAGGCCGATGCCATCACTTGTCACAAGGTGCGCAATGTTGAAGCCTTTAAAGCCTTCCCCAAAGACCGCAATACACATTCTGCCAATTGCCGTTTCGCGTTCTTCAATCACTTTCGTGTTGCCCATAACGACTTTTAGACCTAGCGCTTGCGTGTAAAACTCAACCGCTTTGTCCATATCTCCGACCATAATACCGACATGATTCATTTTCATTTGTTTGCTCCCAACATGTGTGTTTGAACGTTGTCTTGTTTCGATGTGGGAGAGTATATGGTGTGATATTGATTACATGAAATTATCATAAATTATAAAAATGATAATTTTATTTAATGATGTGCGTATTGGGATTGATTTAGTGAGCTAAGGCCTCAACAGCTTGCCTCACCGAGGTGAAATGAATCTTGATAATGCACCGTTGCGCGAGGCTGAATTCATGCGATTGGATTAATGACGTAACCTCTTCTACGGACAGCGTTCGTTCTTTTGGATGTAAAAGAGTGGTGTTCGAACCATTGTTTTTCAATTCAAACGTGTTGCCATTTGAGTCGATAACGTAATCATCTTGCCCAAAAATGAGGGCTTCGCATTCAGAGTCTAAGTCGGACTGGGAATGCGTGTAGATCAGCTCATCGTCGCCGTCTAGTTTTAGCAAGCATGGCCAGCATACTGCGTGATCTCTCATGGTTAACTCATTATTCATTGTTATTTAGAAACTTGACCCTGGTTGTTGCAAAAACGCTAACTCTTCGGGAGTGCTCTTTCTTCCCAGTATCGCATTGCGATGAGGATAGCGCCCAAACTGGTCGATGATGGCTTTGTGTTTTAGCTCAAAATCGTAGTTATTTTCAAGCCCTGATGCGCGAAACAATTTTTCAGCTTGGACATGAATGAGGCGAGATTCGCTGTGCATAAACGGCATGTACAAAAAGCTTAGCTGCTCGGGCGCTAATTCTTTGTCGTGACCTAACCGAATTGCCTCTTGAGCCAATGCTAATGCGAGTGGGTCTTGTGCAAACGCTTTTGGGGTGTTGCGATACACATTACGTGAAAACTGGTCGAGGACGATGATTTCGGCCAATCGTCCTTGTGCGCTGTCACGCCAATTAAACAGTTCACAACGAGCCGCTTGTTCTAATACCGAGGCAAATCGCGATGTAATACGCTTGTCCAGTTCTGGGTTGTTTTCAAACCAATTTTTGGGCGATAGCTCCTCGAACCAAAATTTGATGACTTCTTGGTACATGGATCTTCCTTCCTATTGCATTAGCTAAAGAATAAAAAGCCAGAAGGCGAGCTCCTGGCTTTCTGCGTGTTATCGACCGTAAGTCTCTATGATGTAATGTTCAAAATCGTCACACATTTGTTCGTCAGAGATGGCGTTGCTTGCCAGCTCTTTACTGCCGTCGACGACTTTAATCGCGGCGTTCAGTGAAGCGACTGATGCTCGCTCTCGCGTCGCAAGTGAGTCGATTTTCTTCTGCTGCACTTCCCATGCCTGTTCTGGCGACAGGTTACACACGTCTGCAAGGTATTTGGCATTGAAGCCTTCGCCAGTCAGGCTGACAATGGTTTCGTTGTGCGACAAGTGATTGCCTGCGTGCCAGTAGTGTTTTGCCAGCAGTGGGCCAATTTCTGGGTTATCCGTCAGGTAACCAAACTTCTCAAGGAAGTATGCTCGGGTCTGATACACCGCCATGTGCGCGAGTAGATAACCTTGATACGCACAAGCTGCTTCGTCGGATAGCAAATGTGGAATCGCCATCAGTGGGCGAGGGCTGCATTCCAAACCAAGGATCTGTTTTTCACAGTCGCGAGCCAGCTTAGTGATGCGTTCTGGCGTTAACTCGTCATCGCTCAGTTGATATAACGCGCGTTCAAAGTACGGCACAACCAAGATGCTACGTTCTTCATAAGCTTTGAATGGCTGACGACTGTTGATCATCGCTTGAATGATCTCATCAGGAACCGGATTCCCTTCATCATCCAGTGCGTATTGTTTTAGCCAATCGGCATCGGTTAACAGGCTGTCACAGAACATCGACTGAGTTTCAGCATAAGCCATTGACGTCGGCGCAAACTCCTGCGAGAAACAAGGTGCGTTCATTTTTACGTTCGCAAAGTGTGCTGCGTGGCCACCTTCGTGGAACAGCGTGTTAATGCCATCGTAGCCGCTGCCCACTTGGTCTGGTTTGGCATTACTGGTGAAGTTCACCTGCGCTGCGACCCATTCGCCTTGGTTATAGAAAGAAGGAATAGGGCCGTGGCAGAACCCATTCGGGTACTTACCTTTGCGATCTAGTAAATCCAGCGTTAGCGTCGCGCCAGAGTAATCAATATTTAGGCGACCAAATGATTCTACCCAGCGTCTCAGAGATTTTGAGAACGGCACATATGGGTCAAGGTCACGCATAACGTCACCCGCGAATGAGTAAACAAAGTTGTAGCTTGCTAGTGCGCTTGCGCCTTTCTCTTTCGCCAAGTTTTCTAAGCTGTTTAGATGCGCATCTCGCGTGCGTTGTTCGAAATCTTCCAAAATTTCGAATAGCTGTTCAGAGCTCATCTTTTCCGTTTTTTGCACGGAGTAATCAAAGAAAGTCGCATAACCCAGTGAGCGAGCGAACTGGTTGCGCAGTTTGATCAGCTCTATAAAACCGTTTTGCAGTAGCCATTGTTCAAGGTTCAGCAACGCTTGATGAGCCGATTGGCGAACTTCTTCATGATTGCTGGTGCGAATGGTTGAGCTTAATACGGGCAGTGAACCTTCTACTTGCTCGCTGTTCTCATCGGTAAATGTTTGTACGTGGTTCTGTTTTTTCTCGAAGAGCTCAGCTTCAAAGGCAATGAGCTGATTTTTCAACGCTTGTGCTTTTTCGCCCTCGATAGCGTGAGATTCAAACATCGCCAGCCAACCAGATAGACCCGTAATGGTTTGTTGTTTCTCTTGTGGGTCGGTAATTGAGTCCGCGGCTTCAAGCTGTTGTTTGATGGCAGTAATTTGCTCGGCGTTGCTTAAAAAGCTTGTCCATGCCGTTTGTGCTTGCGTCGAGCCATCATGGTCATCGCTGATCCCCATGTAAGTTTCCCAAAAGAAATCTTCTTTGGTGCGGTGAATCGCAAGGTAACGTTGATTGAGGTCGTTGAGATAATCCGTTGCGGTCATTTTGATCCTTCAAATGGTTTCGTTATGTAGACAGTTGATTATTGCACGCTTGGTCGCGAGAAAGGAACGCTAATCTCATTTGTCGATTTTGCATCGCGTAAAGGTGATTTTACTATTTGTTTACATTTGGGTGGGTTAATAGGAGTTCTGAGCTTGCAGTGTTAAGACTGGTATGGAGTTTACAGTTTATTAAGTAATTAATCTGCGGTGCGCTATCGATGATCCTTATCAGGTGTAATAAGATTTCCATATCGTTGCGATACAGTTGGAAACGATATGATAAATAAGACAAAAGTTACGTTATTGGCGGTAGGTACGATTTTAGTTGGATGTTCCACAGTCGCGCCACCAAGAAATGATGCGGTTGAAAGCATTCAACAAAAGTGTTCTGTGATTTTAAGCAATGATGTTGCGGGCGACCAGCGCTGGCAGACGTACAACGGCTTGCTTGTAGAATATGCCGTGCATGGCGTTAAGAGTCAGGCGCAACTGGAACGTTTTGAAGCGTTTGTGCAGAGAGTGCAAGATGATGAGTCTGGACAGTTAGTTACAGAGTTGATTGAGGTCACCGACTGGGGATGCTCAAACGGCAATTATCTAGAAGAGATGAGCTTGTTTATTCAAGAAGTTCAGAAGTAAAAAACCGAGCGTTAAGTCGCTCGGCTTTTCTGTTTGTGGAACGCTTTTTTGCGCTGGTTCGTCAGGACGTTTACTCCTCTGGATACTCGCCCATACCTTGCGTTTTACCTTCCGCTTTCCAATGCTCTCCAGGGGCAAATGCTTCATCGCATAAATCTACGGTGTAGCCCATTTCTGTGATTTCCTTCAAAGTGAGGTTATCTGCAATTTTTGCGACTTCACCCGATTTATTCCGTAACTCCATGTTGATCTCTCCTCTGTAGGTAGACGAGTGGCATCAATGCACAGTGAAGAATGCATTGGTAACCTTTGTTCTAAGTATATAACCCGCTGCTAAAAATGAAGGTTTAATCCACTTTTTAAACATGGTTAATTGGATAATGCTTTGAGCTGCTTCCGTTATTTAGAACCGCAGCATCGCGATAGTTTGCCATTTGTGATTTATTGAGTGATTAAACGGTCAATTTGGAAACTCGAAATGGTGATTCTCGACCACGCTTTAGCACAACAAATTGTTGATCGAACCATGTCCATCATTGGTCACAATGTGAATGTGATGAACTCAGCAGGCATCATTATTGGCAGTGGCGATCCCAAACGCGTTGGGCTAGTGCATGATGGCGCGGTATTGGCGTTGAATCATGGCGATTCACTAGAGCTGAATGAGCAGCAATGTTTGACGTTGCAGGGTGTCAAACCCGGAATCAATATGCTGTTGAAATTGCATGGTGACGTGGTCGGTATTGTTGGTGTGACAGGCGAGCCAGAGAAAATCCGAGATTTCGCCAAACTGGTCAAAATGACCGCTGAATTGACAATCGAGCAAGCTGCACTGGTGGAAAAATTTCAGTGGGACAGACGTCATCGCGAAGAGTTTATTCTGGCTTGGATCAATGGCAAATTGACCGATGAAGAGCTGAAAGATTGGGCGATGCGTCTTTCTATCGATGTGACTCAACCACGGGTGGCAACGGTGATTGAAGTCTCGACGCCGTCGGCCTCAAAAAGCATGAAGAGTGTGCGCAATATTGTTGAACTGCTTGAATACCCAGAGCGTAACAACCTAGTTGCGATTGTCTCGGTGAATGAAATTGTGGTGTTGAAACCGTGTCATTCCGCCAAGCAGTGGGATAGCCAAGTTGAAAGTGAGCGCATTGATAAGTTGATGTCGCGTTTAAGCGATCACGATTCGCATACGTTTCACATTGCGCTAGGGCAGCTGTTTAATGAGCCTAAAGATGTCGCGTTGTCATACCAAAGCGCGAAGCAGGTATTAGCCATTGGCAAGCAGTTCTACCCAGAGAAACGTAAGTACCTGTTCGATGAACTTCGTTTGCCTGTTTTGTTAGCGCCGTTGGCGGATATTTGGCAAGGTGAACAAATTATTGATGGTGTGAAACGGTTGAAAGAGAAAGACAAATCTGGGCAATTATTGAAAACCCTAGATGCACTGTTTGAATGCAATGGCAATGTAACAGAATGCTCTAAAATGCTGTTTATTCACCGGAACACTCTGCGCTATCGGTTAGAGAAAATCACCGAGATAACAGGGCTACCAACTACCAATTTTGTGGGGTTAGCGGAGCTTTATATTGCGACTCGGCTCTCAAAAATGTCGTGATGTTGTGCATTTGCACAATACGCGTTATTTTTTGACCACATCATTTGTCACTCCGCCTAAAGGAATTCGAAAGCAAACGATTAATAATTCATGCGTCCCTACATGTTGAGTGAGCCAACACGGACTCGCTCAGCAAAATAAGAATAAATGGAGTTATCATGAACCTTATATTAATCCTGCTTGGGGTGATCGCATTTATTGTGCTCACGACCACCAAACTCAAATTACATCCCTTTTTAGCGCTGATCATCGCGGCGTTCCTTGCGGCATTTGCTTACGGCTTACCGGCAGATAGCATTGCCAAAACCATTGCTTCTGGCTTTGGCGGCATCCTTGGTTACATTGGTTTGGTTATCGTTTTGGGTACCATCATTGGTGTTATTTTGGAAAAAAGTGGTGCGGCGATCACCATGGCCGATACGGTCATCAAAGTGTTGGGTGAGCGTTTCCCAACATTGACCATGAGCATCATCGGTTACATCGTTTCTGTTCCAGTATTTTGTGATTCAGGCTTTGTCATTCTGAACTCGCTCAAAGAATCACTCGCTAAGCGTTTAAAAACCTCAAGCGTTGCGATGAGTGTGGCGTTGGCAACTGGCCTATACGCAACGCACACGTTTGTGCCGCCAACTCCTGGCCCGATTGCCGCTGCGGGTAACTTAGGCCTGGAATCTAACCTTGGTTTAGTGATTGGTGTGGGTGTGTTTGTTGCAGCGGTTGCGGCGTTAGCGGGGATGTTGTGGGCGAACCGATTCCAACATGTTGAACCAGATGGCATTGAAGCCGCAGAAGAAATTCAGCAAGACTGGCAAGCACTCAAAGCGTCTTACGGCAAATTGCCAACGGCGAGCCAAGCATTCGCTCCTATTTTTGTTCCTATCTTATTGATCTGTTTTGGCTCTATCGCGAAATTCCCAAGCCTACCGCTGGGCGAAGGTTTTGTGTTTGATGTTCTGACTTTCTTAGGGCAGCCACTAACGGCATTGGTGATTGGCCTGTTCCTTTCTGTTCGCCTACTCAAATCAGACAACAAGATTGAAGAATTTGGCGAGCGAATCAGCCAAGGTATTACGGCTGCTGCGCCTATTCTTTTGATTACTGGTGCTGGTGGCGCATTTGGCGCGGTATTAAAAGCCACGCCGCTAGGTGAATACTTAGGTACGACGCTATCGGCGCTGGGCGTGGGTATTTTCATGCCATTTATCGTTGCGGCTGCGCTAAAGTCGGCGCAAGGTTCATCAACGGTTGCATTGGTGACCACATCGGCTTTGGTTGCGCCTATGCTTACGCAATTGGGGCTCGATTCAGAAATGGGCCGCGTATTAACGGTGATGGCGATCGGTGCTGGTGCGATGACGGTTTCTCATGCAAACGACAGTTTCTTCTGGGTAGTTTCGCAGTTTAGCCGCATGTCGGTGGGCTTAGCGTACCGCGCGCAAACCATGGCTACGCTCGCTCAAGGTGTCACGGCAATGGCATTAGTGTACATTTTGAGCCTCGTTCTCTTATAAGTCTCTGGAAATACGTATGAAAGTGGTAATTGCACCTGATTCATTTAAAGAAAGCTTAACCGCCAAACAAGTGAGCGAGGCGATCAAAACGGGTCTTGCTCGCGTATGGCATGATGCCGAGTTTGTTACGGTTCCGGTCGCAGACGGTGGCGAAGGCACGGTTCAATCTTTGATAGATGCAACTCAAGGCGAACAAGTCTTCACAACGGTGACCGCGCCATTAGGGAATGATGTTGAAGCGTTTTATGGCATCCTCGGCGACGGCGAAACCGCGGTTATTGAAATGGCGGAGGCCAGTGGTCTGCACCTTGTGCCGAGTGATGCTCGCGACCCAAAACTGACCAGTAGCATTGGTACTGGACAGCTGATCAAACACGCGCTAGATAGAGGTATTCAACGCTTAATCATTGGTTTGGGCGGCAGCGCTACCAATGATGGTGGCGTGGGCATGTTGACCGCGTTGGGGGTGGCGTTTCTTGATGAATCTGGTCATGCAATTACCCCAAATGGAGGCGGGTTAGCGGCGCTTGCGTCCATCGATATTTCTGGTCTTGACCCTCGTTTAGCAACTTGCGAAGTGTTGGTAGCGTGCGATGTTGATAACCCACTCTGTGGTGACAAAGGCGCGTCGGCTATCTTTGGCCCGCAAAAGGGAGCGACCGTATCAGACGTTACTCTGCTCGATAACGCATTGCGCAAGTTTGGCGAGTTGACGGAACAAGCGACGGGTAAGCATGTACTGACTCGTGAAGGGGCGGGTGCTGCTGGTGGTATGGGCGCGGCCTTGCTCGGGTACACGCCAGCACGTTTGCAACCGGGAATTGAGATTGTGCTTGAAACGGTCAAACTTGCTCAGCATGTTGCGGATGCGGATATCGTATTTACAGGCGAGGGTCGAATCGATCATCAAACCGCACATGGCAAAACGCCGATGGGCGTTGCTCAGGTCGCCAAGCAGTGTAATTTACCAGTCATTGCATTAGCAGGCTGTGTGGGCGACAACTATCAGGCGGTTTATGAGTGCGGCATTGATGCGGTGTTTGCTTGTGTACCAAGGGCGATGAGCTTACCTGAGGCCATGAAAGAGGCCGACGTCAACGTTGCTAACTTAGCCGAAAACGTCGCGAGAATGTGGCAAATTAAGTCGCACTGAAGGCGATGACGATATGAAAAACTCCACCTTTGCGTGAAGTTTTTTGTTGTTACGTGTTTGCGTGTGTAGGCATAAGTTCATTTAGCAAGAGCGAGTTAACAGGCATGCTTTGCTATCAATTTTGCCAGTGTTTGCATCGCTTGACTCCAATCGGTTTCATGACCAAAGTTTGCCACGCTGAGGCGTACGCAATGCCGATATTGCCCTTGAGTGCCAAATACGGTTCCGGGAAGTAGGCTGATTCTGTGCTTATTGCATGCTTGATACAACGCATAGCTGTCCGTGTCTTCGGGCAGTCGCAACCAAAGTAAGAACGAGCCTTGTACGGCGTTGATCTGGTATCGATTTTTTAGAGGTTCGTATTCATCCAAGTATTGATGAAGCATCTGGATAAATCGTCGCATGTTGTTTTGATAAACCCGACCCATTCGCGCAGTATGCGTTCGATACTTGCCTGACGTTAGAAACGTTGCCACGGCGGATTGCATCAGGTTCAAACTGCCCATGTTCTCACACAGTAGATATTGTTCAATTTGGTCTCGATATCGCCCCGCCAACATCCAACCAATTCTCAAACGCGAATCGAGCGTTTTGGATAACGAATTCACGTAAATTACGCGTTGCTTGTCATCGAGCAATCTCAAGCTTGGCAACGGCTTATCATAACTTAACCCGCCAAACACATCGTCTTCGATAATAGGAATATTGCCGGACGCCAATAGTAATTGTTGACGCTTTTCTAGCGGCATCATGGCACCAGTTGGATTGGTGAAGTTTGGCGTTACGATGATCGCTTTTATGTCCCATGTCGCCATTGCTTTTGCTAAGGCTTCGGGGCACATACCGTCGCGTGGGCAACTCGGAATTTCCACCACTTTGAGGCCGAGTGATTCTAGCATCAATAAGTTGCCAAAATAGCAAGGGGACTCCACCGCGACGATATCGCCTTTTTGTGTCGTTGCGCGCAGCGCTAGGCTAATGGCTTGTTGCGCGCCGTGCGTCACCATGATCTCATCCAACTTGGCTGGCGTGCCCAAATCTTGTGTGATTTTCGCTAGTTGTTTGATTAAGAGGTGATCACCGGGTGGTAATTGGTAATGGCTCGGTACATGCGTTTGCTGGCGGCTGTGGCGGCCGATCTCGGCGTACAAGCTTTTGATCGCGGGAGAGTCAATGTTTGGGTGGGCAGAACCGGTAGGCAAACGCTCTTGGTATTCAGGATAAGTAAGGATTTCTTTGCAGATCGAGAGCAAATCCACGCGAGTCGGATCCGGAATTGAGCGAGAGGTCGGCAAAGCGACTTTAACTCGATAACCCGATTTGGGAACCGAGTACACCAAGTTTTGTGCTTCCAGCTCTTGATACGCACGAATCACGGTATTTTTACTGACGTTTAATTCTTGGCTCAACGAGCGAATGGAGGGCAGTCGATCATCCGCCTGATAAACGCCACCATTGATGGCTTGTTTGAGGTGTTTTTCCACCACGAGGTACTTATTCCCTTCACCGCTTTCCAATAAATCTGTACCCATAAAAACACTTCCATCTGTCACTTTTTGAAAACACTGTACCTAATTACATTAGCAGTATCTCAAAACATAAAACAAGCGTGAGTGAGGCGATCATGTTAATCCGAGCCATCCCTTTTGTATTTGTCATCCTTTGGGCTTCTGGATTCGTTGGTGCGCGTTTTGGTTTGCAATATGCCGAGCCAGCGACACTACTTTCTATCCGTATGGCATTCAATGTCTTATTGTTTCTGGTTCTTGTGGCGGTATTGCGTAGAAGGTTGCCGACAGGAAAAGATTTTTGGCACAGCTGTGTAGTTGGTGCGTTGATCCACGGTTTCTATCTGGGCGGTACTTATTTCGCTATCGCCTTGGGTATGCCTGCTGGGTTGAGTTCGTTGCTGGTGGGTATTCAACCGATTTTAACCGCGGCTTTACTGGTGGCGTTTGTTCGTGAGGAATTTAAACCCTCGCAATGGTTGGGTTTGGCTCTTGGTTTTGTCGGTATCGCTATGGTGTTGATGGGCAAAATGGAGTGGCAATCCGAGCAGCATAAAGTGTTGGCCATTGGTTTGTGTTTGTTGGCTTTGGTTGGTATCACGCTAGGGACGCTGTATCAGAAAAAACATTGCCAACAAGTGGATATGGTGGGTGGTGCGACGGTGCAATATTTGGCCGCGCTCGTCATGTTTCTGCCCGTTGCGATGCAGTTTGAAACCATGCAAGTGCAGTGGGAACTGGAGTTTATTTTGACTGTGTTGTGGTTGGTCGTCGTGCTCTCTTGTGTAGCTATTTTACTGCTGCTGTACATGGTTAAGAACGGTGCTGCATCGAGCGTAGCTTCTGTATTCTACCTAGTGCCGCCAACGACGGCGATTCAGGCTTGGCTCGCGTTTGGAGAGTCATTTGATTGGATGGGGATTTCTGGTTTCGTACTGGCAGCTACGGCGGTGTATTTGGTGGTTAAAAAGCCGGATCTGACGATAAAGAAATCGATTCAAACAGAATATACCTAAATTGGCTAGGGACATTTGCGTATCAGTGGGTACAATCTGCTTCATCTTAATCCGTGGAGCAGAATGATGAAGGTAAAGCCAGATCGAATGACCGCCATGCGTAGCATCATCGAGCAAGTAAAAGCGGAACTACCAATTTATGAACCAGAAACGTTTGTATGTGGACCAGAAGGGCAGTGCATTGGCTGTCCGAAGAAATTGTTGGAAATGGTCGATTCAGAAGTCACTTATTGGGAGTCAGCCATGGAGCGCGGCATTGTTCCGCAGTTCGATGAGATTCGTCGTTTTGGCAAAATGTGCACGAATGTTCGTCGTGGTCTGGTGCGAAATAATGTGCCTTTACTCAGTAACTAGAGAGTAAAAACCGTCTAATATCTGACACATAGCGTCGTTTTGTTACACTGCTCTTTGGCTGCTGTTCTCAAGTTTGCGTGGTGTTTGTCTCTTCTTACCCCTTAAGCCTTTAATCGTAAGAAATTGGCGATATATTGGCTCGGTCTCACATGGATGTGGGGCTATTGTCTTGGGCTAGTTGAGATAAGAAACGTGAAATCAAAGGGATTTACGCTGATGGAAATCACCATAGTGCTTACCACTTTGGCTTTCATCGCATTAGCTGCTTTACCAGTACTACTCGATATTCATCGCCAAGCATACGCTGCGATGCTGCACAGTTCTCAGTCTTCTTTGGGTACGGCTCTCAAGTTCTTCCATGCTCAATCAGTGATTGATAACGCTTACGGCCAAGAGCACGTTCACTACATTGACCGACATGTCAAAACACGCAAAGGCATGCCAGAAGCGAGTGCCGATAGTATTCGAGCTTTGTTAGAAATCGATCTACCAGCCAGAGGTTATTCGAAAATTGACGTGCCGTGCAAAGGCAGTGATTTTTGCATCATCGGTCAGCAGCACCCAAACAGTGCTCATTTTGTCGCGATTCCTGATTATCAGTTCTTAGATAAATCGGGAGTTGATCGCGTTGTGTACATTTGGCCGCAAGGTTACACACTGGCAGAAGAGGCATGCTATTTCTACTACGTGAATCAAGCCTCTAACGATTCAATTGTTCGAGGGTATATGACGCAAGGGTGTTAATCCCGAATAAGTGTTGCGAACAACGGTTATCGTGACTCTACAAATCGGGGTTTTTCGAAGGGCTTTGCGCTTTATACAATACCATTTTTTGACTCATCAAGACTTTACCATTTGGCAAGGTCACTTCCCCAAGTTCCCCCTGATGTTCAAATCCAAACCGTTCATACAAAGCAATCGCTGGTGTGTTGGTTGTGTATACGTAGAGTGCGATTTGGTCGTAACCAAATTCCCAACCACGTGCGATCGCGACTGCCAATAGTTTCCGCCCCAATCCTTTGCCTCGGTAGTTTTTGTCGATGTGAATACCAAGAATACCGACGCGAAGGCGTTGCCCTCTTTCGTAACCGCACATCTCAGCTGGGTAGATTTCAACACTACCGATAAGTTTTTGGCGGTCAAACGCGACAAACTGAGGGATGGACTCGTTTTCCACACGTTGCAGGATTCTGCGAAGCGTTGCGTTATCGGGTGCAGGAGAAATCAAAAATTCCCCTTCGGAGTACACTCGATTCCACAGCGCGGTGAAGCGCGCGATATCGCTCACCTTGATGGATCTGATTTGCATTCATCTTCCTTGATTAGTGCAGGTTAGTAACGGTTAGGGGATAAGCTCAGATAAACAACGAATTTGGTTAGGAATGGCTTCGGCTGGTGCATCAGCGCCCGTTGGGTTAAACCAAATTGTGTTTACGCCCGCTTTCATCGCAGGGTAAATATCTTTGTGAGGTAAATCGCCAACCATGGTTATTCCACTCACGTTAACCCCTAACTGTTTTGCGATGGCTAGATAAAACTCAGGTAGGTTTTTAGCGATACCGAGGTTGGCAAAACAAAAATAGCCATTTAAGTATTGGTCTAAGTCGACGCGAACAAATGCACGCTGAACCTCTTCCATGTTGGAATCAGATGCACTGGTCGCAATGTAGATGGGATGATTTTGGGAAAGTATTGCCAGTGTTTCTCTGGCTTGAGGAACAGCTTCTACGTGTTCCCAATCGCACATTTTTCCTTGTGCGTGAGGGAAATCTACCATCAAGGTGTTCCCCCAATCGAAAAGATAAATCATGTTCGAATCTCCTTATCCGCACATCATATCGTCTTTTTCTAAAATCAGGGGGGTAAATTGCATCGATAAATGCGATTTAGGTGGGTTTAGTCGTGAAAAGCGCTTAATTGTCGTTATCGTTACAAATGTTTCAGCATAATGCGTGAGTTAGTTTTAAAACCTTGATTATCGTAAAAGCGCTGTGCTGGCTGATTGAATTCCATCACTTCCAATCGAACTTGTGTGGCATTGGCATCGCGCGCCCATTGCTCACAGGTTTGGAGCAGTTGGCGGCCGATTCCTTGCTGCTTTTGCGCTTCATCGACAACAATTTTTCCCACGCGACAAATTGGGTCTTTGATCAGAAAACTGACGGTGTCGTTTTGGGTGATCATCGCGGTTAAGAAGCCGAGAATTTGCTGTTCGCGTTCGGCAATCAAAAAGAGTCGCTCTTTGTTCTCTAGTGCTTGTGCAAGAAATTCGCGGTCAGCTTCTGAAGGCGCAACAAAGGCTTCTGGCGCATTTGCAAAATGCAGTGAATTAATTTGAAAATTAAGCTGAAAAATTTCGTCTAAATCATCGGGAGTTGCTTGTCGGATATGGACTTGCATTCTATCTGCCCCCTGCAATATCGATAAATGATCCCGTGACATAAGAGGCTTCGTCACTTAATAGCCAAGCGATCGCATTTGCCACTTCTTCTACCGTGCCACCGCGTTTAAGAGGAATTTGAGGGCTGAGTCTATCTACTCGGTTTGGTTCTCCGCCGTCGGCATGCATATCAGTGTAAATGAAACCAGGTCGAACGCCATTGACGCGAATATTGCGCTCTGCCAACTCTAGCGAGAGCCCTTTAGTTAAGGTATCCATCGCGCCTTTTGATGTGGCGTAATCGACATACTCAAATGGCGCGCCTGAGCGCGACGCTCCAGAGGAGACATTCACAATTGCACCGCCTGCACTGAATCGCCTCGCCGCTTCTCGACAGCAGAGGAAACAGCTATTCACATTGGTGTTCATTACTTTCTGAAAGCGTTCCAAGCTGATTTCAGACAAAGGCGATTGAGTAAATAGGATGCCAACGTTGTTGACCAAGTGCGTCACTGCACCAAATTCACGTTCTGTTTCATCAAACAAGGAGAGCACTTGCTTCTCATCGGCTACGTCTGCGGCGATGGCAATCGCTTTTCCACCGTTTGCTTGTATTTCTGCCACAACTTGGTCGGCGGCCTCTTGCTGAGTGCGGTAATTAACGCAAACGCGATAGCCTTGCTCGGCCAGCTTTTTTGCCGCTGCGGCTCCAATGCCTCGGCTTGCGCCGGTAATGATGACTACTTTATTCAAAATACGTCCTTATTTATGTAGTGAGTAGATTTTATCGGCGTAGGGTTTGCCACCAATTTGGTATGCGTCTGGAATGACCTCAATGAGTTCGAAACCACATTTTATCAGGACACGCTCTGATGCAATATTGCCTTCAGTGACCGTCGCGGAAAAGTGGTTGATGTTATGTGTCGAGGTTGCCCAGTATAGAAGCGCTTGAAGAGTTTCTGTTCCAAACTGTTGGCCATGAAATTCCGGCAAAAGTAAGTAACCTACCTCTGCCTTACCGTTTTCAATAGCAAAGCCAGTGATGCCGATGGGTTGTTCAGATTGCTTATCGAGTATTACAAGGCAAAGTCAATGCTGGCAATTTGGGGTCCATGGTAATAATCGCGAAGCAAATTTTTCTCTTATTTCTGTTTCGCTGGGACGCTCGAAACAGAGCGCAATAACCTCTTGTTCGGAAAGTAATCGTTGAAAGAGTTCCCAGTCACTGGCTTTGATGGGTCTTAATTGGCTTCTGTGCGTCTCGATGTAAACTGACATGCGTGTCCTTACTGCATCAATGTGGAGATTCAGTCTCTCATCCTCTTATCTGTTTAATCAAATAGTTGCATTCATAAAAGTGATTTATGTGGTGAATAGTTGGCTGGGTAATGGATTATTGCCATATATTCATCTTTGAGATGCAAATAACAAAATTTCATACTTGAGGCATACAGAGCAACACGGAAATGATGTGGATCAAGAGAGAACTACCCATAAAGTAGTAATTTGCGACCTATAATTACATTTTATTTGGAAGTGTTGCTAATTATGTCAATAAAAAAACGATATGTTGCACTGCTGGTTGCTGCCGGCATTGGTGTGGGCTGGTTAACTTTGGGGGGGAGTGCGGCAGTAATGCATTACACCTCAGATACTGAATTTTGTCTCTCGTGCCACTCTATGGAAACCCCTTACAAAGAGTACCAAGGCTCAGTGCACTTCAGTAATGCGAAAGGCATTCGCGCGGAATGTTCTGACTGTCATATTCCTCAAGAACCAATGGATTACCTGATCACCAAAATTCGCGCGTCGAAAGACATCTACCATGAATTTGTGACAGGTAAGATCGATACGCCAGAGAAATATAAAGCACATCGTAAAGATATGGCTGAAACGGTATGGGCTCAGTTCCGTGAAAATGATTCAGCGACGTGTCGTTCGTGTCATGATTTCGATGCAATGGAAGAGTTTGAGCAATCACGTGATGCGGCGAAGATGCACGCTTACGCGAAAGCAAACGATCAAACGTGTATCGATTGTCATAAAGGTGTGGCGCACTTTGCACCAGAAGCAGAGCTAGACAGCAAGGCATTTGAAACGTTGATGAGCTTCACCACAAAAACATCACCTAATGCCAAGGTTGTTTACCCTGTGACTGAAATCGCAATGGGTGAGATGGGTAAAATTAACCCAACGACGAAGTTGGAAGTAATCAGCTCTGAAGGCGACAACCGCACTGTTAAGTTGAACGCATTCCAAATGAAAGGCGCAGAGCAAGTGCTTTACATGGGAGAAGGTCAACGTGCCATCGTTGCAACGCTAACAGAGCAAGGCCAACAAGCGCTTGAAACTGGTGAATTTGAGGCAGATGTTTACGGCAACGAATGGCGCGCGGTTTCTCTAACTGGCGCTATTGATTCTCCAGTTGTTGACACGCTTGAACCAGTATGGTCATACGCAGAAGAGTTGGACAACGTTTACTGTGCAACTTGTCACGCGAAAATTCCTTCAAATCACTTCACAGTGAATGCATGGGGACCGGTAGCGAAAAGTATGGGTGATCGAACTGATATTTCAGCCGAGAACCTAGAAATTCTAACCAAGTTCTTCCAGCACCACGCGAAAGATGTGGTTGGTCACTAACGATAAATAGAAGGATAAGATTATGACTAATATGACCCGTCGCGGATTTCTAAAAGGCACTGGTATGGCGGCTGGTGCAATGGCATTCACTTCATTTGCACCTATGTCTGTTGCTTCTTCTAATGCTCGCGGCAAAGGCATTCTAACGGCGGGCCGCATGGGCCCAATGCTGTGTGAAGTGCAAGACGGTAAGCTGGTTTCAACCACGAACGCATTGCCACAAACGGTACCAAACAGCCTACAAAGCACCGGTCCTGACCAAGTGCACACTAAAGCGCGTGTTAAGTACCCAATGGTTCGCAAAGGTTACTTGGCAAACCCATCGTCGCCAGAAGGTGTGCGCGGTAGTGATGAGTTTGTGCGTGTGTCTTGGGATGAGGCTTACAAGCTGATCCACGAACAGCACATGCGAATTCGCAAAGAATATGGCCCGGCTTCTGTGTTTGCTGGTTCTTACGGCTGGCGTTCAAGTGGCGTGCTGCACAAAGCACAAACCTTGCTGCAACGTTACATGAGCATGGCGGGCGGTTATTCAGGCCACTTGGGTGACTACTCAACGGGTGCTGCGCAGATCATCATGCCGCACGTTGTGGGCTCTATCGAAGTGTACGAGCAACAAACCACGTACCCAGTGGTACTAGAGCACAGTGATGTGGTTGTGCTTTGGGGCTTAAACCCAATCAACACCCTAAAAATCGCGTGGAGCTCAACAGACTGTGCTGGTCTTGAATTCTTCCATCAATTGAAAAAATCAGGCAAGACGATCATTGCGATTGACCCAATTCGTTCTGAAACCATCGAGTTCTTTGGCGAGAATGCGGAGTGGATTGCTCCTCACCCAATGACCGACGTGGCAATGATGATGGGTATCGCACACACCTTAGTGAAACAAGGTAAGCACGATAAAGCCTTCCTCGATAAATACACCGCAGGTTACGACAAGTTTGAAGCGTACCTGATGGGCGAAGAAGACGGCGTAGAAAAATCAGCAGAATGGGCATCACAAATCTGTGGCGTACCTGCGAAGCAACTTGAGCTACTGGCTGATATCTTCAGTAAAAACCGCACCATGCTGATGGCTGGTTGGGGCATGCAGCGCCAACAATACGGTGAGCAGCGTCACTGGATGCTGGTTACACTGGCAACAATGTTGGGTCAAATCGGTTTACCGGGCGGTGGTTTTGGTTTCTCTTACCACTACTCAAACGGTGGTAACCCTGCTCGTGATGCTGGCGTACTTCCTGCGATTTCGGCATCGCTGGGTGGCGGCTCTTCTGCGGGGAACGACTGGGCGGTGTCTGGCGCGGTGCAAAGCTTCCCTGTGGCGCGTATTGTCGAGGCGTTGGAAAACCCAGGTCAATCCTACCATCATAACGGTCATGAACTGACGTTCCCGGACATCAAGATGATTTGGTGGGCAGGTGGTGCGAACTTTACTCACCACCAAGACACCAACCGTCTGATCAAAGCGTGGCAAAAGCCTGAGCTGATCGTGATTTCAGAGCCTTACTGGACGGCGGCTGCGAAGCACGCGGACATTGTTCTGCCAATCACCACATCGTTCGAGCGTAACGACTTAACGATGACGGGTGACTACAGTAACCAACACTTGGTGCCAATGAAGCAAGTGGTTGAGCCGCAAGGTGAAGCGCGTAATGACTTCGATGTATTCGCGGACATGGCCGAGATGCTAGCTCCGGGTGGCCGTGACGTATACACCGAAGGCAAAACTGAAATGGAATGGCTGTACGGCTTCTACAAGGCGGCGCAACACGGTGGCCGTGGCTCTCGCGTAGCAATGCCGAACTTCAGCAAGTTCTGGGAAGATAACCAACTGATCGAGATGAAGTGGAACGAGAAGAACGCACAGTTTGTTCGTTACGCAGATTTCCGTGAAGACCCGATCATGAATCCACTCGGTACACCAAGTGGTAAGATCGAAATCTTCTCGAAAACCATTGAAGGTTATCAGTTGGAAGACTGTCCTCCACACCCAACGTGGATGGCACCAACCGAGTACACTGGCAATGCAAAAGACGGCGAGTTGCAGCTAATGACCGCGCACGCAGCGCATCGTCTACACAGCCAGTTTAACTACGCGAAGATTCGCGAAGAGTACGCAATTGCAAACCGTGAACCTATTTGGATTCACCCTGAAGATGCGAAAGCGCGTGGTATTAAAACGGGCGATTTAGTTCGTGCGTTTAACAACCGTGGCCAAGTATTGGTTGGTGCAGAAGTGACTGACCGAATCAAGCAAGGTTCAGTGTGTATTCATGAAGGCGGCTGGCCGGATCTGGATCCGAAAACCGGCATTTGTAAGAACGGCGGTTGTAACGTGTTAACGTTGGATATTCCGACCTCTCGACTTGCAAACGGCTGTGCGGCGAACTCGGCACTGGTTCGTATTGAAAAATACACTGGCCCAGAATTAGAACTAACAGCGTTTGAACCACCAAGAAATGGTTAGAAAAAAGTAGCGTTTTAAAGCAAGAAGCCAGCGAATCGCTGGCTTCTTTTTTATCTAGTAATCGTTCACATTAGCGCGAAGCGAGAGAAACAAATGGCATCTGTTTCTTAATTTGAAATGTCGGGAGTAAAGTAAATACAATCGCGACAAACAAGACTGAGCCTATTAAATCTTCAGGGCGATGCATCCCCAGCCATAAGCGGCTATATGCGACGCTCATTCCCCACATCCATAATGACAGTGCAGAGATATAGCACTTGTTCTGTAAGAACAACCCGCCAAAGAAAGCCAAACAAATCGAAACGAAAATCGTATGGCCGGATGGGAAAGAATAGTCTTTCTCGCCTTGCCAATGGCGCGTTCGCCAATCACTGACGTGTTCAGAAATCTGGTTAATTACGTTGGCTTGCTGCTTTGTATCCAACTGATAAAACGCGTCTGGGTGCTCAATCAATTGTTCTGCTGCGAGCAATTCCGTGTAGGGACGCGGGCTTTCTGTCATCAGTTTTAGCCCCGTTTTGCTGGCAAAACCAATCACCAGTAACAACCCTAACATTGAGAGTTTTTGTATCCACTCAATGCGACTTGGTTTAAAGCGAAATAAAGAAAGCAGTAGCAGTGTTAACGTAATTAAAAAGCCTTTGCTACCAGCAGAATCTGTGAGCAAAGTAAAAGTAATACCCAGACTTTCCGGCACCTGTGAAGTGAGATTGTGATAAGAGCCAAACAGCGACATTGGGATGATGCCAAGAACAAACAAGGCGAGCATCATCAATCCATATTTTTTGGTTTTCATTGAGAGCGTTTTGTTTTTATTGAGGGTTATTCAACCACGTGAAAATAAGGGGCTTATCTTACGTTATCTGGCGTGAAAAACTTATCAACGCTCTGTCAATTCGAGCGTGAAAGTGACATTGCAGCTCTTCGTTGTGAAAGGAGAGGTTGTTGAAAGTACTGAAAGGCAAACGCGCTCATCCATAAGCGCTTTGTTCAGGCGTGAGCAAGGTTAGCTCATCAACCCTAATAAATATTCCGATGCGGCTTTTGGATCTTCTGCGTGGCAAATCGCTGAAACCAAAGCTAAGCCATGAACACCAGTGGCGCTGAGTTGCGGAATGTTACTTTCGTTAATGCCGCCAATGGCAACAATCGGCAGTGAAGTCGTCTCTAACGCCATCTTCAAGCCATCAATACCCCAGAACTTCTTGGTGTTGGTTTTGGTCGGCGTCGCGAAGATTGCGCTCAAGCCGATGTAATCAATCGGAAGAGAGTCCGCTTCTGCAAGCTGCTCTTCATTTTCGATGGATAAGCCGAGGATTTTGTTTGGTCCAATCAACTCACGAGCGATAGTTGCGGGCATGTCTGATTGCCCGAGGTGAACCCCATCGGCATCAACTGCCAGTGCAACATCAACGCGGTCATTGATGATCAAAGGCACATTGGTATCTTTAAGGATGTCTTTCACGGCTTGAGCACGTTCGATAAACGCACGCACATCGCCGTGTTTTTCGCGGACTTGTACCATGGTCACGCCACCTTCCACGGCTTTTCTCACAACACGCTTTAGTGTGGCTAAATCTTGTTGGTCATCGGTGACCAAATATAAACGATAGGCGTTCATTTTGTTTCCTTTGGGCCTCTCATCTACAGGGAGTGAGAGGCCGGTATTTGTTAGAGAAAGCTTAACTCACTTGGAGTTTTAGGCGTTTTGCCAGTGTTTCTTCATCCAGTTGGTAAAGCTCATCCAACAGGTTCATTTGCAGACTGCCTGGCCCTCGCGCTTGCTCAGCCGCAATTTCACCCACAACGCCCAGTACCGCCGCGGCAGCAAGTCCGGAGTGATCACCAACAGCAGCGAAAGCACCCGTCAGTGCCGTTAGTGTGCAGCCCATTCCGGTTACGTATGGCATCATCTCGTGACCGTTGTTTAGCTGCACAGTTTGCTCTTTCGTGATGATGTAATCAGTCTCGCCAGAAATCACCACACTTGCACCATACTCTGAAACTAAGAAGTTCGCTGCGCCAAGTGCTGCGTCGCTGCTGTCTAACGCATCGACGCCTTTGCTTTGTGCTTGTTCGCCAGCGAGACCGATGATTTCTGAGGCGTTACCACGAATGATCAACTTGTCGGCAAGGCGTGCGATCTCCCGTGATGTCTCGGTACGTAGTGAGCTTGCTCCGCAACCGACAGGGTCGAGTACAACGATTTTACCGTTGGCATTGGCTTGCTCTACGGCATAGCTCATGCGCGGTGTCCAAACGCTGTCTAGGGTACCGATGTTGATAACCAGTGCGCCAGCGAACGACATCATCTCTGCCATCTCTTGTTTGGAGTGCGCCATGATTGGAGAAGCGCCGATCGCTAATAGTGCGTTTGCTGTGTTATTCATCACCACGTAGTTAGTGATGTTGACGACTAACGGCTTTTGCTGGCGTACTGCGGTTAATGCTTGGGTGATTTGTTCAATTAACATGAGACTCTCCGATTAATCTTGCTGAGCGTTTAGACCTTGTTGCCAGAATGCCACTTCCATACGCGTTGCAGTTTTGAATACCTGAATCAGGTTTTGACCACGCTGACTATTGATATCGATTTCCGCCAATAACTGATTAAAGTGTTCTGCACCTTTTGCGACACCAGATTGGAATTCCTCACCACCGTAGAGGTTGATCCAACTTGCGTATGGGTTACCTTCGAGCACAGTGCTTTCGTCTTCAATCAGCATCTTACCGATTACGGCATAACCGATAGAGCATGGTGCTAGTGCCGCGTATAGATCAACAAGATCGCCCGTCATGCCAGCATCTAATACGTAACGGGTGTAAGCCACAGTGCCGAAATCTTCTGGCTCGTTTTCTAAGTCGGATTCTGTCAGTCCCCATTGCTCACAGTAAGTCACGTGGTGGGCGATTTCAGAATCGAGCAATGCGTGTACGCTTGGTAGGGCACGGCGCATGTCATCCAAAGTACGTGCTTTGTAGATCGCTAATGCGTAAGCTCGTGCGTACTGCTTTAGGAAAAGAAAATCCTGCTTTAGGTAATGCAGAAAACAAGGCTGAGCCAGAGTGCCTTGCGCCAATTGCTGCACGAAAGCATGCTCAGTGTATTCTTGCCAATCTTGGCGGCAAGCGTCGATCAAATCTTGGTATTTCATTATGAGTATCTCGTTATCAAAAGACCCTAGGCTTAGGTCCTAAGGTCAGTAGAATTAGTCAAAGCTCGGTACGTAATCTTTCGCTTTTGGCAGTGTTTCGATGATGTTTTGTGAATACATGAACTGCGCATAATCATCGTAGCGTTTCAGATCTACTGCGGATGGACGAAGAGCGAAACGAGTTAGCGTGTCGTTCCAAGCGCGTTGGTTAAGCTCGTTGTTGAGCGTGTCTGGTGAATAAGCCACGAACTCTTTCCACGACTCTTTTGGATGGTTAACGATGTAAGTGGTCGCTTGCTCTAGTGCTTTGTTGAATGCCTTGATGGCTTCTTTGTCGTAGTTTTTTGCATTGGCTACGAAGACTAACTCGTCATACGCTGGCACGCCGTGTTCTTCAGGGAAGAAGGCCTTAGCTTTATAACCTTCTAGTGCCAGTTGGTTGGTTTCGAAGTTACGTAGACCGCCCCAAATCGCATCCACCTTGCCAGACGCAAGAGACGAAGACAGCGCCCAACCTACGTTGATGATTTGTACGTCAGAAAACTTCACGTTTTCTTGCGCTAGCATGGTGCCGATTGTCGCTTCTTCGTTGCCTGCGATCGCAATACCGATCTTCTTGCCTTTCAAGTCGCCAAGGTTTTCATTCTTACCGTTATCCAGCACCATCAACGTGTTGAGTGGCGTAGCAATCAAAGTCGCAGAGCGGATTAGTGGCAAACCCGCCGCGACATCGATAGTTAGGCTTGGTTGGTAAGAAATCGCCATGTCGACTTTACCCGCCGCGACCAACTTAGGTGGCGTGCTTGGATCTGCCGGCTCTTGAATGTTGACCTTCAAACCTTGTTCTTTGAAGTAACCACGCTCTTTGGCAATCACGATAGGACCATGATTTGGGTTGACGAACCAATCCAACATCAGTGTCATCTCTTTTTCTGCTGCAAGCACATTGGTTGATACCACTGAAGCGAGTAGAGCAGCAGCGCTCATAAGTTTGTTTTTATTCACGGGGTTCTTCCTTTTCTTTCCCAATTTTCTTTGGTTATTTTCTGTAATTATTTGCTTTCCCAAGGGATGGCTTTTTTCAATAATTTATCGGTGATGAAGTAGAGTGAGATAGACAGCACGGCTAGGATAAACAGCGCCGCAAACATCTCATCAATGATCATGCGAGCGTTGGCTTGGAGCATCAGATAACCCAAGCCTTCACTTGAACCTACCCACTCACCGACCACTGCTCCAATTGGCGCAATAACGACGGCAACACGAATACCTGAGGCTAAAGTTGGTAGGGCGGCTGGCAATTGAATATGACGAAGTAGCTGCCATTTAGACGCGCCCATGGTCTTGGCAAGATCGAGGTAACCTGTTGGTGTATTGCGTAAGCCGTCATAGCAACATGTCGTGATGGGGAAAAAGATGATGATCGCTGCCATGACGACTTTCGATGCAATACCGTAACCCAGCCAAAGCATGAGCACTGGCGCGATGGCGAACACAGGGATCGCTTGGCTAGCAATCAGAATAGGCAATAACCAACGCTTCAGCGGCTCGAACATCAGCATTTGCAATGCGAACAGCAAACCCATCGATAATCCAAGCGCCAAGCCAAGTAAGATCTCTTGCGCGGTAACCCAAGTATGTTTGAGCAAGACATCGTAACGAGTGACCAATCTATCCAGCACTTCAATTGGTGAAGGTAAGATGAAGCCTGGCATGTCGAATACCACCACAACCAACTGCCACAATCCCAAGATCACCGCAGTGCTGATTACCAAGCGCAGAGCTGGATGGGTCACGCGTTCTTTTTTACCAATACGTGCCGAAACGGAGTTGTACTGAGTCATATCACTCATAGTCTTTCTCCAATTGATCCAAAATCGCTTGTTGAAGCGCGGCGCACTCTCCATCGAGAACTCGTGGTGGCTTGGAATCCGGAACAACCAAGTGCTGAGCTTGCGCAGGCGTGCCTTGCAGTACATAGAGTTGGTGAGCTAATCGCACCGCTTCTTGTGGGTCGTGGGTAATAAGAACAACGGTTTTATCTTTCAGTAACTCGGCAGACAAGGTTTGCAACTTATGGCGAGTAACCGCGTCCAACGCAGAGAAAGGCTCATCCATCAGAACCAGAGGCTTGTCTTGCATCAGAGTGCGAGCAAGGGCAACACGTTGTCTCATGCCGCCAGAGAGCTGAGCTGGCTTAGCATCCGGGTAATCGGCGAGTCCCACTTGGCTGAGTAAAGTCAGTGCACGTTGTTTATTTTGTTCTGGTGCTTGCTCTTGAGAAAATCGAGAACTGAGGCAGACGTTGTCTAACACATTCAACCACGGCAGCAACAAGTCTTGCTGCGCCATGTAGGCAATACGCTTGTGTAAGGTGATGCCATCCGTGGTCGTTAACTCGCCATGCCATTCGACTTTGTCGTCTAACAAACCCGCTAGATAACGAAGGATCGTCGTTTTTCCGCAGCCACTGCGACCAAGTAACACTGTCCATTGATTAGCAGGAATAGTCATACTCAACCCTGCTAGCGTTGGTGTTTGGCTGTCTTTGTATCGCAGACTAGCATCGGAAAGCTGAATGCCAATCGCGTTAGCGAACATAAGTATGACCCGCAAAAAAGTGGTTCACAGGGCCATGGCCTTTACCTACATCCAATTCATCAGCGTGCGCGATAGCTTGGCTGATGTACTGCTTACCCAGGTGCACCGCTTTGTGTAGGTTGTTGCCTTGGCCAAGATAAGACGCAATGGCGGAAGAAAGTGTACAGCCTGTGCCATGGGTGTTTTTGGTTGGAAATCGCTTGGCGCTAATTAACTCGGCACTGTCTTGCATGATAAGCAGATCGTTGCTGTTTTCATTTTCTTCAAGGTGACCGCCTTTGAGCAGAATAGCTTTGGCGCCAAGCGCACGAAGGTCGGTAATCATATCGTTCATTTCAGATTCTGATTGAGGCATTGGCTTACCCGTCAATGCTGCGCCTTCGGGTAGGTTAGGGGTAATGATGTCTGCGAGCGGAATCAATTCTTCTTTTAAAGTGCTGATTGCCGACTGTTCCAGTAATAGATCGCCGCTGGTGGCCACCATTACAGGGTCAATCACGAGGTGTTTTGGCTGGTATTGTTTAATTTTGTCAGCAACGACTTTGATGATGTTGGAATCGGCCAGCATGCCCACTTTTACTGCAACGATGTTGAGGTCGGTGAATACCGCATCGAGTTGACTCTCTACATGGTCGAGAGGAATTGGGAAAATCGCAGAGACGCCTTGAGTGTTTTGTGAGGTGATGGCGGTAATCACTGAGCAGGCAAAGCTACCAGTTGCGGACATCGCTTTGATGTCAGCTTGAATACCTGCACCGCCACCACTGTCTGAGCCCGCGATGGTCAATACGATAGGGGTAGGCAAGGCTGGCGTTTGATGTGAATGAGGTTGTGATTGCTGCGTCATGGTCGCTCCTACTACAAGACGTATAGGAACTGACTTTGACCATTGCAGATAGATCGATTTTTCGATCGCTATCGCTTACCTAAGAGGGGCGACGAAAGGCAAAGTGTGCATAGTTCCCTACGTCAGTGCTAACTGAATCAGGTTCAACGGGTCTCGAATTTCGATCTCAGCCAACACTTGTCGTGTGGCCCCCCGACTATTTCGTTCGGATGATAGCAGGACCATTGCGGAAGGGATACGTTTTTTGAGCGTCATTATAATGAGTATTCAATTATGCGAGGTGAGTGATAAAGTAAGCACCTAAATGGTTTGCTGGGTGGAATTTACTAGTGCAACGCTCTGGTGAATGAGCAGAACCTGGAATATTTAATAAATAATCGTGGTCTCGTTAAGCAAGGATTAGCACAAAACAAGGTTAAAAAACTGTTAAAATTTAACGTGTTGCCAATTTAACTTTGTTGAACTTTTTCACAGTTAATTAGGAAGGCTAAGACGATCATCGAGCAAGGAGACTTCATGCTTAATTCTGTAACAGCGAAGTCAGTGATCGATCATGCGCTCTTTTTGGGGGCTGATTTCGCTGAACTATTCGTTGAACATCACCAAACCAACACTGTCCAGATCGCATCTGGTGAGGTGGACAAGGTTAACTCGGGTATCGATTTTGGTATCGGTATTCGTCTCTTCTTCGGTCATAAAGTGCTTTACGGTTACACCAACAGCACAGATGAAACTGAACTTAAACGCGTAACCTCACTGCTTGCTGCAAAAGATAAGCGTGAGCAAATCGCGTCAGCAGGTTCTCTCAATCTGAACCGCTACCCAATACAACATGGTTGCCGCATGCCGCTAGGTAAGGATGCTAACCTAGATTCAAAAATCGCGTTTCTATTGAAAGTTGACCAAGCAGCACGTGCAGAGAGTGAACATATCAGCCAGTTTATTGGCAGCGTGCTTCAGCGCGAACAGCAAGTGTCTATCTTCAACTCAGAAGGCCTACACGTTGACGATACTCGCCACTACATTCGTGTTGCTGGTAACACTGTCGCGCAAAAAGGTAATGAGCAGTCTTCTGGTATGGAAGGTCCTGGCGCTCTTGCTGGTTGGGAATTCAGTGAACAGCTTGATGCCAAAGAGCTAGGTCAAACTATCGCGCAGCAAGCGTTAGTAAAACTTGGCGCGGATGCTTGTCCATCGGGTGAAATGCCGGTGGTGATTGGTAACGGCTTTGGCGGCGTTATCTTCCATGAAGCATGTGGTCACTTGCTAGAAACCACTTCAGTTGCGAAGAAAGCATCAGTCTTCCACGACAAGATGGGCGAAATGGTTGCTCACACCGCAGTGAATGCAGTCGATGATGGCACCATGACCAACGAATGGGGCTCGATTCACATTGATGATGAAGGTATGAAGACTCAGCGCACTCAACTGATCAAAGACGGTAAGCTAACCAGCTTCATGGT
The DNA here is from genome assembly GCF_033337395.1 of Vibrio sp. YT-19(2023). Taxonomy (NCBI): domain Bacteria; kingdom Pseudomonadati; phylum Pseudomonadota; class Gammaproteobacteria; order Vibrionales; family Vibrionaceae; genus Vibrio; species Vibrio sp. YT-19(2023). The sequence goes on from NZ_JAWOQN010000028.1 coordinate 54,903, forward strand.
CGATAAAATGGGTGGCATGAAGACAGGTTATGAGCCTACGGGTTCTGGTCGTCGTCAAAATTACAAGTTCGCACCAACCTCGCGCATGCGTAACACCTTTATCGAAGAGGGCGAGCATTCACTTAATGACATGCTGGCAGGCATCGAACGTGGTATCTATGCGAAGAAGATGGGCGGTGGCTCTGTTCAACCGGGTACGGGTGAGTTTAACTTTGCTGTTCGTGAAGCCTACCTCATTGAAAATGGCAAAATCACCAAGCCTCTGAAAACAGCAACGCTGATCAGCACGGGTCCAAAAGTGTTGAAAGAAATCAGCATGGTCGGCAAAGACATGGCGCTTGCGCCGGGCATGTGTGGTTCCGTGAGTGGTTCAGTACCAACAACTGTCGGTCAGCCAACGCTGAAAGTAGATAACATTCTGGTAGGAGGCGGTAACTAATGAGCCAAGAACAACAACTTCTTAATGCGGTTGATTACGTCCTATCAGAAGCAAAACGCCAAGGTGCAGAAGCGGACGTCATTGTAAACCGTAACAGTAGCTTTTCTTTGAAAGCGAACCAAGGAAAGCTGGATGAGTACAAAGTAAGCTCAAGCCAAGTTCTGGGTGTTCGTGTTGTGAAAGATGCGCGTGTTGCAACAAGCTATTCTGAGTCGTTAGAGCAACCAAGCTTGGATTTGATGCTGACCAACGCACTGCAAAGCGCTCGCTTTTCCAAGCAAGATGAACATCAGACGATTAGTTGCGTGAACAGTCAAATCGCGACTGATGTTGCTGAGATTGCGCAAGAAGATACAACTTCTGTTGACGAAAAAATCGAACTGTCTCTCGCTCTTGAGCAAGGCGTAGTGGCTCTGCCTCACGCCTCTAGCGCACCTTACAATGGTTACAGCGATGGCGAAACACAACTGATCATTGCCAATACTCAAGGCACATTGTGTCAACACTTCGAGCGCTCGTTCACTTGTTACGCGTATACCTTGTTTGAAAAAGACGGCAAACAGTCAATGGCGGGTAGAATGTCACTGGGTCGCCGTTTTGATGAGTTGAATCCAGCTTACTGTATCGAGGGTGGCTACAACCTTGCTCGCGATCTTCTTGAAGGCGCACCGGTTGCGACGGGTAACTACCCTGCTATCTTCCACATCAATGCGCTAGCAAGTTTATTCGGTGCTTTCGGCAGTGCTTTCTCTGGCGTAAGCGCGATGAAAGGCATTACGCCACTGGGTGACAAGCTTGGTCAACGTGTTGCGACTGATTTAATTACCTTTACTGATACGGCTTACATGCCAAATGGTATGGCAATCGCGAGTTTTGATAGTGAAGGCTTCGCTACTCAAGATAATGTCATGATTGCTAATGGTGAGTTGAAAACCTTGCTACACAACAGCCAGACCGCAAGTTACTTGGGCGCAGTCTCGACAGCAAGTGCCGCTCGCGGTGCAAAATCGAGCCTAGACGTATCAGCGAATCACAAAGTGATTGCGACGGGTAACAGCAGTGCGTCAGAAGTAAAAGCGGGTGAGTACCTAGAGTTAGTCGAACTTCAAGGTGTCCATTCTGGTGCGGATGCAGTGAGTGGTGATTTCTCATTTGGCGCGAGTGGTTTCTTGTGCCGTGATGGTAAGCGCATTCAACCAGTTCGTGGGATCACGGTAGCGGGTAACTTCTACAATATGCTGCAAGAAGTTGAGGCAGTAGGTGATACTCAGCTAATTAACGATAGCCGAACTTTCTTCTCGCCAGACGTTCGTTTTGCTCGTTTGAGCATTGGTGGTAAGTAAACTTAGCATTACTATAGAAACAAAAAGAGGACTCAATAGAGTCCTCTTTCATTATCTAGCAACGTGTGCGCGAATAACTAGAATTCGCGTATGTCCAACTCATTGTGGATCAATACTACACACTGAGAAGCGAAAAGCATCTTAGGACCTAAGCTGATCTTCTCTGTGCCAAGGCGCTTTAAGCTGTTAAAAGACTTTTTCGGCATCGGTATATGGTCAGTTAGCAAGAAACATGGATTTTCACCAATTTCTGCATCACGAACAAATTCGCCTTTCTTATCCAGCATATATAGTTGGTGATCTTCTGCCAGTTCTTGTACTAGGCGTTCAAAGCTCACTGTACGAACGGTAATACCAGGTTCGACTTCACGAAGTTGCTCTTTACCCATACCAACCGAAGCATCCAAAGCGCGAGCCACTGCTGCAATCAAGGTTGACTCATGGAAGCCGCCAATGTTGGTGATGTCGTTGGAGCGAATAGTAATGGTGCGTGAGAAATCTTTTGTGCTTTCTAAAACCAAGTGAACAACCACATCTTCACGGTGTGATTGAGCAACGAACATCGTGTTCATCATGGTATGAGCAAGAATCTCTGTATGCGCTTCATTACCAACACCTTCTAACAGTGCTTTGCTGGTGGTTGGCGCCGCGCGAGCTCGTAAAACAAAAGAGCGCATGAATTTAGCCTCTATATAGGAAGAGTGAATGCGCGGAAGTATATACCCAAGCAGGGAAGGGATGCGAGTTTAATAGCAAATGTGAACTTACTTACAAAGCTTCGATTGTGGAGCTGGGTGTGCTGGCTAGAATAGGAGGCAACCCTGTTAGGAGTGGTATATGGAAATCAAACAGATAAATAAAGACATTTATAAAAAGAAAGTAAACCTTGTGATTGGCGGTTTTGTTGCGTTGCTCGCCATCTCCTCTCTTGCCTTTAGTACCTTGTTGATTGTTTTGTTTGGCAACACTGAAGTCGTACCAGAACAATCAACGGGCAATTTCCATTGGAATTTGATTGGTGTCGTTCTCGCAGTTGCAACTTCCCTCTCTTTATTGAATCAAATTAAAACTCGACCATACATGGAAGAAGTGCTGTACGTTTGGAAACTCAAGCAGCTGCACAACAAGATCTTTCGTAAACTAAAAAGCATTAAAGCAGCCGCGAACAATGGCGATGTAAAAGCGCTGACGATCCTTAAGTTCTACTATACGACTCAAAGTCAGGTGTTTGAGCTAGACAACAACACACTGACGATGAGCAGTGTAAATAAAGAATTGGAGGCTATCGAGCAAATCGAAGCGGCGCAATCAATGAGTCTCGATATCACAGGCTTTGAAGAGTCTTGGCTAGACACATATTGATTGCCTATTTGCTACTTGAAGTTAACAACTGAGTGCTAAAAATAAGCGTTTGAGTGATATTTAATCATTCGACGCTTTTTTTTGATTTTTTTTCTGAAAAGGGGTTGCCAAGAAAAATCATCTCCCTATAATGCGCCTCCGTTGTCAGGGCAAAGCGGAAACGCAAAAGCGGTTGGCAAGAAGGCGAAAGAAAACTTCTAAAAATTAATTTAAAAAAGTGTTTGACACTGAAAATTAATTCCTTAGAATACGCCTCCGCTTCGATAGCAAAGCTTACGAAGCAAGCTCTTTAACAATATAGACCTATCAATCTGTGTGGGCACTCGTTGATGATAATCCAATTAGATATTTCTTTCTTAACGGAAAGCGGTATCAAATTAGGTTTCAATGAAACGAAGTGACCATTGAATCGAAAGATTCAGCACAGTCAATTCAAACATTACT
>NZ_JAWOQN010000289.1:0-855 GCF_033337395.1 Vibrio sp. YT-19(2023)
TTCTACGCCTTCAGGACGCAACGCATGGCATGCACGCAATACATCGAGCAAATCCCAACGCGAGTTGCCGTTTTGCCAGCTCCACGCGTATGGATCGATAAAGTTGCGGTAACAGGTGTAACGCGTCACTTCGTCATCAAAACGAATGCTGTTGTAGCCTAGGCTGGTGGTTTTGGGTTTCGATAACTCGGCGTGCATCTTAGCAATGAACTCAGGCTCAGATAGGCCTTCTTGCATCGCCTTTTGCGGCGTAATACCCGTAATTAATGTGGCTTCCGGAGAAGGTAGATAATCAGCAGGAAGCTGGCAGTACATCACCAGAGGTTCGCCGATGATATTGAAGTTTTCATCTGTGCGAACACCAGCAAATTGGCTTGGACGATCTTTCGCGGGATTTGTACCCCAAGTCTCGTAGTCAAAGAAGAAAAAAGTGGGCTGATTATCTTGGTGCATTCTGCTTACCGTTTACGGAACCGATAAGAGTATTAGACCATTCAACGCCTTGACTAGCAACGAAAGATGCAAGGTGAAGTTGTGAAAATGAAAAAGCCGATGGCGAACCATCGGCTTGAAGTTTTGCATTTGTCTGCTTAGGCAGCAAATAAGGATTAGGCTTTCGTTTCTTCAAGAGCCGTTTCAGCTTCTGAGGACTTCAACACTCGGCTTGCAATGGTGCCTGCCGTCATTGAGCCAGAAACGTTCAGCGCAGTACGAGCCATATCAATCAGAGGTTCAATTGAGATCAAAAGTGCAGCGATCGTTACAGGCAAGCCCATTGCTGGAAGAACAATCAATGCCGCAAATGTTGCGCCGCCACCAACGCCCGCAATACCAAACGAGCTGATAGTAATGATC
>NZ_JAWOQN010000290.1:0-854 GCF_033337395.1 Vibrio sp. YT-19(2023)
TAGCCCGAACATCAGCATGCGCGAAGCGATAGAGCTTAAGCAGCGCAGTAACCAGCCTCTGTTGCTGGTGGAAGATGACAAGTTGGTTGGTGTGTTGAGTGATCACGAGTTGTATGACGCGCTGCTTGGTAATTTTAAATCCGAGCAAGTGGCTTAGTTGAGATAAACGTCTGAACTGAAAGCGATACTCAACTCAAATTACACTCAAAACAAACAAGCCGCACATCAATGTGCGGCTTGTTCATTCAACAATGATGATTTCAATCAGCTTTTATAGCGTGGTGATAACATCACCCAATGCCATACGCGCTTTAGGTAGACCGTGATTGTAGTCTTCACCATCTTTGTGGTAACCAATCGCCAGCGCAACTTCACAAACGTGGCCTTCCAACTCGTCTTTAAATTCTTCGCCAATCAGCTCAGGATCAACGCCTTCCATTGGAGTGGAGTCAATACCAAGGCGCGCCAATGTGTGCAGTAGGTTACCCAGTGCGATGTAAACTTGCGCCTTAGTCCAATGACCGTTGAAGCCATTTTCATCGGTGTTCGCTTCGGCAAATGCGTATGCGCCCATAAAGGTGTTGTACATATCTGCTGGTAGGTGACCTGAAGTGACTTCGGCATCCACGCGTTTTGCAAACTTCTCTTTTGTGAACTTAGGATCGTAAGCAAGAAGGATCGTGTGCGACGCCGTGGTTGCGTGGGGTTGGTTAAATTGGTGTTTGTTCGCGAACGTGCTGTGGAAGCGTTGTTTCGCTTCATCACTTTCAATAACGATGAATTTCCATGGTTGCGAGTTGATTGACGATGCAGACAGACGAATGGCTTCTTTGATGATGGTCATATCTTCTTGA
>NZ_JAWOQN010000291.1:0-852 GCF_033337395.1 Vibrio sp. YT-19(2023)
AACAGCATTCAGTGACAGTATTTCAGTTACAAATGTAGTAAATTTAAAGACTCTGCAATGTTGCACCATTGCTCACTCAGAAATATTAACAAATAATTTGCAATATTAGGCTATAGGAATTATGCTCCATCAATGTGGTCACACACACATGAGGTTTTAAATTACTTTAAAATGACCTTAAAAGTATTTCCATGTATTTTATCAATTTTATGTCTCTGAACCCAAGAGACTGGCCTGGAGGGTTGCAGTAAATCACCTCATTTCAAGTACAAGTCAGTAACAGTGTTACAAACATCAGGAAAGAATATACATCTTTGAGGAAATGTTACATTCAACAACACAGTAGTCTCATCAAACACCTTTCTTTTGATGTAATTGACAGAAAAAATAAATGTAGTCTTTTTGATGCATACAACATTATGTATACTGAGAGCAATCTGTAACTCTCTCTGGCAAAAACAGGAAGTATGTAAACATGTGAGATATGTCAAAATGTCAGCAAACCTTCTCTCTCTCTCTCCCTGTCCCCCCTCTATCAGATATTAATTCAACATATTGTACCACAATTGCTAGAATTATAATTTTAATATTATTACTTTCATTAATGTTGTTGTAAGCTACTGTCATGATCATCTCTCCTGCATCTCTCTCTGTCTCCCCTTCTGTCTCATGGGGTCCTGAGGATGGAGGGATGTTGTATGCTGTAAAGCCCTGTGAGGCAAATTGTGATTTGTGATATTGATTGATTGATTGATCGATATTTCTTTCTTGACTCAACAGCATTCAGTGACAGTATTTCAGTTACAAATGTAGTAAATTTAAAGACTCTGCAATGTTGCACCATTGCTCACT
>NZ_JAWOQN010000292.1:0-852 GCF_033337395.1 Vibrio sp. YT-19(2023)
CCATGGGTGTTTGTTCAGCAGGAACGACTAGCCCTTTAAACGCGCGATATTGGCTTTTCACTGGCGCGTCAACTGAAATAGTCGAAACATACAACGGTTGTTCGGCTACGTTTTGGCTATCACTTTGGCAACCAGTAAGAACGGCCAAGGCGATGGCCGATACTGCGAATAGAGAATGCTTCATTAAATGCCTTCCTCACGAATCCAAGCTTTCACCACTTGCCCTTCGACTAATCGTTCTACGCCAGCAATAACCACGTAGTCGTTGTTATCCAAACCTGACTCAATCGCGCCACTTTCATTTAGTGACAATGTCACCTTGCTCACTTGTTGCGTTGAGCTATCCATCACCCAAACTTCACCTTGGCTCTCTTGCTTGTTTACCCAAGCCGATGTCGGCAACGTCATGGCGTTAGACTTGTTTTGCTTAGCAATGTGTACTTGTCCTGTCATCCCAGTGAGCAAGTTGCGATCGGTTGGCCGAGTGATCGTCACAATCGCTTCATAGCTGTTGGTATCGATGTTTGGCTGCGTTGAGATTTCTTTGAACTTACCCGGAATACGTTTGCTTGGTTCGCTGTCCATCGTTACCCACATCTCTGCGTTTTTTAGTGCAGACAGAGAGACAGACTCCGCGTAACTAACGGGCAAAGTGAAAGAAACATCCAGTGTGGTGTTATCAATCAAATTGAGGATTTCTTGCTTTTCACCTACCACTTGATACGGCTTCACGTAGGTGTACGACACCACACCGTCAAATGGCGCTTGAATTTTGGTGTAACTCAAATCGGTTTTCGCTTGTTCAAAACTTGCCAACGCTGCTTTGTATTGCGTTTCTTTTTGATCGTAGCT
>NZ_JAWOQN010000293.1:0-852 GCF_033337395.1 Vibrio sp. YT-19(2023)
CAGTTTCGTCAGCCCATTGGTTCACCGCATCTTTTAGATGTTTGATGATCGCGACCGCTTTTTCACGCAATACGGCATCATCGTAAACGTGCGCTTCAGTACCAAACAACGCGTTGATAGTTTCATGCACGCCAATGTAGCCTAGAGAAATTGATGCACGGCCGTTTTTGAAGATTTCTGCAATCGAATCGTCCGCTTTCAAGCGTACACCACATGCACCTTCCATATATAGAATTGGTGCAACGCGCGCTTTTACGTTCTCTAGACGAGAAATACGTGTTTCTAGTGCTTTACGAGCAAGACGTAGACGATCATCAAGCAGTTCATAGAACTTCTCTTCGCTGCCTTTTGCACGAAGCGCGATACGTGGCAAGTTCAAGCTAACTACACCAAGGTTGTTACGACCTTCATGGATAAGTTCGCCATCCTCTTCGTAAGTACCTAGGAAGCTACGACAACCCATAGGTGTTTTGAATGAACCCGTTACTTCCACGACTTTGTCGTAGTTAAGAATGTCTGGGTACATACGTTTTGAAGCACACTCAAGTGCAAGCTTCTTAATGTCGTAGTTAGGATCTTCTGCCTTGTGGTTTAGACCGTCTTTAATACCGAACACCAATTTAGGGAATACGGCGGTTTTACGGTTTTTGCCAAGACCAGCGATACGGTTTTTCAAAATCGATTGCTGAATAAGACGAGACGCCCAGCTTGTACCAAGACCAAAACCAAACGTAACGAATGGCGTTTGACCGTTTGCCGTGTGCAGTGTGTTTACTTCGTACTCTAGCGATTGGAATGCGTCGTAACACTCTTTCTCGGTGCGCGCTTTAGCGAACTCTTCTGGCTCGGCAA
>NZ_JAWOQN010000294.1:0-852 GCF_033337395.1 Vibrio sp. YT-19(2023)
CCAACGAAGACAGCGGGAGGAAGGAAGAAGGAGCAGGAAACAGCAAAGAGTGTTAGTAGTTCGTTGATAGAGAGTAGTGAAAAGTTTTTTTAGTTATAAAGTTTGCGAATGGACGACACTTACCACGCAACAGGAGAGAATGAACCCGAACTGTCATCTGCGAGGAAAAGAAGATGCAACTTCACTCCTTGTGATGCACGCTCTGCGGCGCTTTTCCTTCTGATGATATATCTCCCCAACGATGGCAGCAGTAGCACCAAATCCCATTCTGTGCATTCAGCCTCTCTTCTCGCCCGCTCAGCATCAAACACATGGAGTTCCTCATCTGTATGCTCCGGCTCAAACAGGTATGGCTCTGGGTCTGTGTCCGCTACAAGAAACTCTTCAAAATCGCGTTCAAAGTCGTCCATTGCAGCTACTATAGTCCGGAGATATTGCTAGGCTAAATAAACAGCTGAGCTCTGTTTACAGGCTACGCTGTCAGTCAGTGTGCGGGCTGGAGATTGGTGGAGCAGAGAGGGGAGGGCTGCCCCACTGGGTACTGTAAGTGAGTATGTGTGTATGAAGTGTGTGTGTTATGGTAGAAGAGTCAGAGTTTGGGACGGAGTCTTTTACCCCCTGGAGTGTTACCGGAGTTTTTGGAGTGTTCAAATAAATGGGCCTTTTTCCCGAACGCTCCTCTGGTCTCCTGCTCGTGAGTGATTCATTACAATATCGTAACATGGCTTAGATTTCTAAATAAACATTCACCTCGTCGCTAGATAGACCCACTCCTGAAAAACTCGTGCGCAAGACTTTCTGGCCCTACGAGGCCACCATCATTTACCCGACAGGAGGGGTGAGCAAGTGAGC
>NZ_JAWOQN010000295.1:0-851 GCF_033337395.1 Vibrio sp. YT-19(2023)
GCAAATTGGCTGTAAAAGCCACGCTTAATGAAACTCAAATCGGTCGACGACGCTGCCCATAAGCCATAATCAGGAAGGTATTTGAGTGTGATTAATTCATTCAAACGTTGGGTATCGACGACGACATTGATTGCTCGGGTTAGCTGTTTTACTTGGTCGGTATCCCAGCCGTAGTCTTGCTGGATTTGATCCAATAAGGCTTGTTTATTTAAATCATCGGCGGGCTTTTGATAGTCCTTGATCGTGGTGTCTTCAGATGAGCTAAACGTAAGGTAGCCGTCGTTTCTAATTAGGGACACGCGATTGTGTTCATTAGCATGAATGTCGTTACGAAACACTGACGACGTATTCATGTTAAAGCCAGCCGTCATTACCGCTTGTACTACGCCATTTTTATCTGGAATCGCTTTACGAATGGGAATAACTAACGAATCTTGCGCTTCCATAAAGTAGGTTCTGCCGATCACCATGCGATCGGAGTTCAACGCTTCAAGGAAGGTCTCTCTGGTCAGCGGATCTTGCTTGAGATTGTGTAGCTTTTCCAAAATCAAGTTCGAGCTAACGGAAATGTAGTCGCCGTTGGGATTGGTCAAGCCAAAACCGATGATCGCCGGATGAATGTTGAGAAGTTTATCTAACATTGGGCGAGTTTGAATGGCCGCGGTACGAGTGAAGCTATTTTGCTCCACCAGTTGATGACCAACGACTTCTAGCAGCGATTCTTGCCCTTTTAAAAGTGACTCAACGGAGGAAGCAAACAGCTCCAATTGTAGGAGCTGTTTGTCTTTGTATTTGTCTAACGTTGCTTGGTAGTGGTAATAGCCGAATAGCGAAAATGTCACGATACTGAC
>NZ_JAWOQN010000296.1:0-850 GCF_033337395.1 Vibrio sp. YT-19(2023)
TCCAAAGGAAAAGATCTTGCGCCACGTATCGCCGCTAAATGTGGTGTTGGGCAAATCTCTGACATCGTTCAAGTGGTGGATGACAAAACGTTTATACGCCCAATTTATGCGGGCAACGCTTTCGCTAAAGTGACTTCAAATGACAGTTTACGTGTGGTCACCGTGCGCGCATCTGCTTTTGATCCTGTTGCTTGCAACAGCCAAGTCGATATTGAACATCAGCAAACCTCGGCTCAATCTCTCGTTGTAGAGTTAGTTGCTATCGACAAGACCGTTTCTGAGCGCCCTGAACTGACGGCTGCGGAAATCGTGATTTCTGGCGGTCGTGGCGTGGGCAGCAAAGAGAACTTCGAACTTATCGAAAAAGTCGCCGACAAACTCGGCGCAGCGATTGGCGCATCTCGCGCTGCTGTCGATGCCGGTTTTGTCGCTAACGACTTACAAGTCGGTCAAACCGGCAAAATCGTCGCGCCTAAGCTTTACATTGCCGTCGGGATCTCTGGTGCAATCCAACACCTTGCCGGCATGAAAGAGTCGAAAGTGATTGTCGCTATCAACAAAGATCCAGACTCCCCAATCTTCGAAGTGGCGGATTATGGGTTAGTCGGCGATCTGTTTGAGATATTGCCTCAGCTCGCTGAACAACTATAAATAAACCGACTAAGGGCGAGCATGATGATGCTCGCCCTTTTTGATCAACGTAAGTTAACAATGGATTGAATATAGAGGGAACTATGCCAAGCCAAACTCCTATTTGGTCGCCATCTGCTGAGCGAGTCAGAGACAGTAACCTGCTTCGATTTATCGAGAGCACTAATGTACGAAGCAGCACAAGTAATGAGATTAGCGA
>NZ_JAWOQN010000297.1:0-848 GCF_033337395.1 Vibrio sp. YT-19(2023)
CCAAACAAGTAAATGAGCCCAGCAATCGATAGCCATTTCAATTTGCGTCCCACCGCCAGCGGTTCCGGCAAGTCCGTTTTGCTCACTAAGATGTAGTTCAGTAGCGCGAAGAATGGTGTCGTCATAAACGCCAGAACCATCGCGAAGTCGAGCATAGGTAGCAGTGCCGATGCCCAGAATACGACGATACCTAGCGCCAGCAATGATACCGCCAACATAATCGCTGACGTTGCTTTTGGATCGGTTTCCGCTTGAGAGCGCAACAGGCGTTGTGAGTCAGCAATTACGCGCGAGTAACCGTCAATAACGGTAATTGTGCTGCCGAAAATACAGAAGAAAGCGATCACTGCGATTAAGTAACGTGACCATTCCCCGATGGTCGAAGCGTACAAGCCAACCAACTGATGCGAGAAGCCAACCCCTGAGCTCTTCAGTTCAATTCCAGAACCGTGCAGTATTAATGCACCGAGCGAAACAAACACTAGCGCCAAAACGGCTGTACCGATGTAGCCAACGTTGAAGTCAAACAGAGCAGAGCGAGGTGTTACTTCTTGCTGACTCGACTGGCGCTTTAGCCACGCTGAGGTTAAACACGAAATCTCAATTGGTGCTGGCATCCACCCCATCGTAACCACGATGAAACCAATTGCCGCAATTGACCAAGGGGAAGGCGATTCAAAGTTCGCGACGGGTTCCACTGGGTTACCAAACGCAATTGCAACAGCAAGCAGCGTTGCAATGGTGAGCACGGACATGATCACTTTCGAAAGTGTGTCGAGTGCTTTGTAATGGCCGGCGAATAAAATGATCAAACACGTGACCAAAACGATGATGCTCAACGATGCCAT
>NZ_JAWOQN010000298.1:0-847 GCF_033337395.1 Vibrio sp. YT-19(2023)
AAACTAAGCCAGAGTTTGTTTGCCTCGTACCAGAAAAGCGTGAAGAGCTCACTACTGAAGGCGGCTTAGATGTGGTTGGTCAACTTGACAAAGTAAAAGCGGCAACGCAAAAGCTGACGGAAGCGGGCATTAAAGTTTCTCTGTTTATTGATGCGGATCGTCAGCAAATTGAAGCGGCGAAGCAGTGTGGTGCACCATTTATCGAGCTTCATACTGGTCATTACGCTGATGCAGAAACAGAAGAAGAGCAACAAGCAGAATTGAAGAAGATTGCTGCGGGTGCAAGCTACGCTGATGACCTTGGTATTATTGTGAACGCTGGCCACGGTCTGACTTACCACAACGTGGCACCAATTGCTGCGCTACCAGAAATTTACGAGTTGAACATTGGTCACTCTATCATTGGACGTGCAGTGTTTGATGGCCTAGAAAAGTCAGTGGCAGAGATGAAAGCACTGATGATCGCGGCACGCAAATAACTAGGTTCTGCGAATGGCTATTTTAGGTTTAGGAACCGATATTGCTGAAATCGAGCGTATAGAGAAAGCGCTAGGCCGCAGTGGTGAACCTTTTGCTCGACGTATTCTCTCTGAGGATGAAATGGCAAAGTTTTCGCAACTTAAGCAGCAAGGGCGTTATCTTGCTAAGCGTTTTGCCGCTAAAGAGGCAGCATCGAAAGCGCTAGGTACGGGGATTGCTCAAGGCGTGACTTTCCATGTTTTTACCGTCTCGAATGATGAGTTGGGTAAGCCAATTTTAATGCTGTCTGGCGTGGCTCAAAAAATGGCGCAGACGATGGGCGTTAATCACGTGCACTTATCCATTTCTGATGAACGTCACTACGCGG
>NZ_JAWOQN010000029.1:0-58316 GCF_033337395.1 Vibrio sp. YT-19(2023)
TTCTTGCTTGTCATGCTTCACCTCGTTAGTGATTGTACTCACTTAACTCGGTGTCCAAAACTGCTGGTGCGGATCAGTATAAGAAACGCTAATTGGAAATGCCACGTGTAGTATTTCTTTTTGAACAATTTATTAGCCCACTACAGACTAATACATATACCCTAACCAATCTATATGACCAACAGCCCAAGTTTTACCGCTGATAGGTTTAACATATAAATCATCTAGTTGCTCTACAGCGACACCGTAATTTTTATGTTCGTGAACTCGCAACCAAGAACTTAGAGAGTTAAGGCGCATATAACCATTAGCCACATAAAAACGCTCCAAATCGGAGACTAAAATGATGAAGTCGACATCTTTAGTGGACGCATACTCGCTGAGTTGAGACAACATTGTTGTGCCAATACCTTGTCTTTGAACTTTGCTCTCGACACAAAAGTCACTCACACCTAATACTTTATAAATTTCATCACCAACGCGAACAACTCTGTAGTCTAATCCCATGTAACCAACTAACTGATCACCTTCGTAATTCAGAACTCTCATATGCGGGAGTTGCTTATAGTAAGAGCGAGTAACTTGGTGTTCAGGAAACGACTGGTTTCTAAGAGCTTCAATTGCATTATGCTGCGCTTTAGATAACTCGATTTCTGGGTAAATATCCATATTTGACCTTTGAGTATTAATGACCTTTTGGAGTTGAGCAACGCAATACAAAAGCCGCCGCATACCGATTTAATCACTGAGCTCAACGCCCAGTTAATGCCACGAGTTGAGAATCACTCTTAAACAGATTGTTAGGCATTTTATATCCTGTGCTGCTGCAAATACTTTATTCCATAATGCAGAGATGCCACGCCTTCTAAAGTAACTTTGTATTTACTAATAGATCCCATTAATTCATCAGTACCTAATACGATTTCAGAGTGATACCATCTTTGCTGTTCAATTTCTGGCCATAGCTTCATTTCTGCAATTGTTGCTTGCGCTTTAATTCTTTTTTCTATTAGTTCAGATTTAGATAACTCAGTAAAACCAGCATAAAAGACTTGGGGCTTTCCTCCCCTAGCGAACTCCCTGCAAACAGCCATGGGAATAAGTTCTGAAATATCATTCTTTGTCAGACCAACTTCTTCCTCTAATTCAGAGTACATATGCTTTGTAAAGAAATTTTCAAAGCTAGTATCGGCAGAATCTGAGGGCCACTTTGCAACCCCGGACGAAGTGCAGTGAATACCACCAGGAAAGACTCCTACTTTCTTTACACGTTTAACCATATAGGGGACATATTCGTCTTCCTCTCTGTAATAAATGAGAGCTGCAATTCCAACTGTGTTAGCCATAGTTTTATCATTTAAATTAGGTAAGAGCCCTCCATAGATTCCACGCTGTAAGGACCTTAGTGAAATGCCATCATCATCCTGAGATGACCAATCTAATATTAAATTGGATTTACATTGGTCAAAGTATGATGCCTTCTGTAGTGAGAAGCTTATATTATCACCTGACTCTAAAACTTCATGAAGCCTGATCGCTCCTTCGTTATCTCTAACCCTTTGGGACTCTATAAGTTGACTGAACCCAAGGTCTGAGACTTTAGACCATTCTTGGTTTGGTGGTCGAAGCATGAACTTTCGATTGTTTATTTTAATTTCTATTTTCTTACCTTCAGGGTACATGCTTATTAGTTCACTGTAAGGTATAAAATGAGAAATCGGCGTTTCTTCCGAGTAAACACCTAACAGATAGCTAGTATCGTAATTTATGAAAGGATCTTTTTTGGGAGCAATTAATGACCCTTTAGCCCTTAATACAAGGTCAAGAAGTGTAAGGGATGCACCAGCAGCACCAACAATTATTTCTATAGCCATATGTCTTCCTTTTTGCCTAACGCCGAGTTAAGGTGTGAGTAGCGCAATACCGAAGATCCAGTATTACGCCTTAATCACTATACTCAACGCATAATGAAAATGCCACGCGTTACGAATCACTCTTAAGCAATTTGTTAGTACATGCGCTACTTCTATTTATGTGCTCCAAGATATTGAAAACTTGCATGATATGAAAGGCTTTGAACACTGAAGTGAGACGGGCCGCTACAAAACTTAAACTCGGTTAAGAAACGAAAGTTGGCTAGAAGAAAAACGCACTGAACAGGCCTACTTTCACTGGCTTCAAATTAGAAAAGGATTCTTTCCTCGTACTTCAACAGCCACACCAGAAGTAATCCAGGTTCTCTCAAAAGCCACAACGAAAATGAAGAAGCGCCAAAGAAATTGGCTAAGAGTTAGAAGCCGTAAACGGTGAAATCAAAGCGAACACTCCGCATATAGTGCCACCGGAAAGAACGTGAAAGGCACTAACTGAAAGGTGTAAAAACGAGCGCCAAAACAGATAAACACCAAAACTTATGACCTTTGATGCCAACCCCTTACTAACGCCGCGTTAAGGGGTGAGCAACGCTATACCACCCAACTTAAACTATTGTGCTATATACACAAAAGCTAAACTTTGAACTGAAACCGCCAAGCGTTGAGAATCCCTCTTAAACGCCTTGTTATGTACCGCCGCAAAATAATGCACTTTCAATTTTGGACCATTGAACCATGAACGGAATAAAGTCACTTTTGGGGATGAACTTCTGTGCAGCGGTATTGTTTTTTAAGAACACCTCTTCCAAAGCCCATACATGATGGTCAGCATAAACAGCCCATGCCTTTGCTCCATCGTTAAGCTCAGGTTGTGTCATAGGTTTAATAGACAGATACCCTTTTAACAAGGCCAATGATTTATTAACATCCATGTCAAACATGTACATACAGGCTCTAGCCACCTCATAACCAGGTGGCATATTTTGTACTAGGTCCCAATCAATCACATCACTTACAGCACCGTTTAAATCAAAAAAGACGTTAAAATGATGAAAGTCGCCGTGAATTAATTGCCTGCTTGTTAAAGGAGTATATGAGTGTACGGCTTGTGAGCTCGCTAGATAGTCACGCTGTTGTTTTACTCTTCGTAGCGCCGAACCTTTTGCATCAAGCGCACTGTTGATTTCAATACAGGCAACTATTTTTTGTAACCTATCGACCCAAGCACTTTTATCCCATGAGAGCTCGATTGTTGGAAAACTATTTCCAGCCATAGAAGCTAGTTGAACATGCAATTCAGCCAGTGCTTTTCCTAACTGAAAAGCATGTAACTCCGACAGCTCGCTTTTTCCAATTAGCCCCCCTTTTGCTTCAGGGAATAAAGCGTAAAAGCCATCACCTATTTTGCCAAAGGAGCAGCCATCGCGCGTCAAAACTGGGGCTATTATAGTATTCAAATTTTGGGAGAGTTTTTGTAATAATTCATGCTCAAGCTTGATTTGTGCAACATTGCGAACACGATATTTTCTAAGGTAAAAAGTCTCTGAGGATTGGATTCGAAAGACATGATTAGTCGCGCCAGCTGATTGCCGATTTAAACTAGCATCAGCATCTATTTGGTTCCAGTTTTCACTAACCTCACGAACAAAATCACTCATAGTTCAATTGACCTCATAGGTACATAACGCTGCATTAAGGGGCAGCAACGCAATACTGAAGCCGCCGCATACCACCCTAAACACTTAAACCAACGCATAGTAAAAATGCCACGCGTTGCGAATCCCTCTTGAACAGTTTGTTAACTGAGCACCTTTCAGTTTTCGCTGATCTTTCAGCCACTTTCGCCAAAGCTCGTTTTGCTAATTAATGATTAACAAAGCTAACTCAAATATGTATTTAACCAAAAAATTACCGTTTATCTTTAGTTTGAAATGCGTCTCACAACACCATACTTCGGCGATGTAAGTGCGCCGAACTAATCACGAATGCCTTATATTATTAGAAGGCTTTGTGCCGCCTTTCACATCAGTAAACTTAAGTATCAAACTGAAATTATTCGCATTAGCTCAGCTAAGGAAACCGACCGAACTCCGGTTTGCTTTAGATCCCATTGAGACCAACTAATTTGATGATGCGCGACATCAATTTCAATCTTTCTAGCTTCGCCCAATAGCTTATTTATACGACTTTCCAAAAATTCCACGTTTAACTCCTAAAGAAACATAACGCCCTGCTAAGGGGTGAGCAACGCAATACAAAAGCCGCCGCAAACCACCTTAATCGCTAAATTCAACGCATAGTAAAAATGCCACGCGTTGCGAATCCCTCTTGAGCAGTTTGTTAGTCGCGAGGCACCGAGCGCCAATTTTAAGCCAAACTAAACTTTGCGAACAACAAACTTTATGTGCTTTGATGCACTTAAGTCAGGCGTAGTCTCAAAGCGGCTGTTTAATGGAACCACTTGGAACAACCAACGCCGCAGAAAACGGACTGGCAACAGTTAAGGGGTGAAGCACGCAATACCTAAGCTTCCGCATGGCACTTCAACACCGAAACCACCGCATACCAAAAATGCCACGCGTGCTGAATCCCTCTTGAACTGTTTGTTAGCACGCTGCCCTTTAAGCTTTTGGTACACGCCAAGACATTGAAATATAGCACGAAACTTATGGCTTAAAACACTAAACCAAACGGACAGCTGCCAAACTAAAAACAGACATCAAGACGTAAGTTGACTAGAAGAAAAACATGCTTAACTGCCCTTTTTCACCGCTTTCAAATTAGCAAAGAATACGGGCTTCGAACTTGAACAACAGCGACAAAGCAACGCTTGTTTTGCCGAAAATTTCTCAGCACTAAAGAAACCACACCAGAGAAATAGCCCGAAAGTTAGCAACCGTAAACGATAAACTCAAAGCGAAAACTTCACATCTAGTGCCACCGGAGCGAACATGAAAGGCACATTTGCTCCTGTGTAAAGCTAGGAAAAGAAACCAATAAACACCAAGACTTTTGATCTCTGATGCCAACCCAGTGCTAACGCCGCATTAAGGGGTGAACAACGCATTCCACCCAGACTAAACCATTGTGCCGTAAACACTAAAGCCAATTCAAACCAAAACTGCCAAGCGTTGTGGATCCCTCTTGAATGCTTTGTTAGTTGCCAAACCTAAAGCTTTGATTTGAAGTTAATTACCGCTTTGCCAACACTAGCTTTACGTGTTTTCGAAAACTCAAATCAGGCGCAGTTTCAAAGCGCCTGTCACTGAAACCACTTGGAATATGCAACACCGTAGAAAACGGACTAACAACACCAAAAAGCCCTTTTGGACTGATAATTTAACCGAGCTGACTTTCAACAAGCTAATCAGCGTCTGAAACAGAAAATCCAATCGCACAAGAAACCAAAGTTCGATTTTCACAAACCCAAATGGCTAGAAATTGAAATACGAAAAACCAGCCAAAAACACACGGGCATTAGCCCTAAACATTCTGCTTTAAGTACGTTTTTCCTCGTTGGCAACTAACGCCCTGTTAAGGTGTGAGCAACGCAATACAAAAGCCGCCGCATACCACCTTAAACACTAAACACAACGCATAGTGAAAATGCCACGCGTTGCGAATCACTCTTGAACAGTTTGTTATGCCTGTCCTAACACACGCTCAATAAAAGCTGATTTTTTCCGACGATACTCTTCGTGAGACCAACCTGTACAAGACATTTTCAGCTCATTGTATCGTTGAACTAACTCAGGACTTTTACGGAGTTTGTCTCTAAACCCCACAAAAAAGTCAAATTCCGAACCATTGGCTACAACTTGAAAAGCGACATCCTCACCTGAGCTATTTTCCAGCATGCGAAGCTCCGGAGTTCTTAACGTATCGGATTTTTCGTTGAAACCTAGAGTAGAAAGCAACTTTACTGCATTCTCTAGTTCCTTGCCGTTAACACCAACGAGTATGTCTAAGTCACCTTTAGATACAGCATTAGGGATAGAGGAAGCTCCAATATGCTCAATAGATGCATCTGGAAGTAAAGCAGCTATCTCAAGTTCGTACTTACGATACAGGTTTTCGCAAGATGTCTGATATTCATCTGCTTTGTAAAACTGCATATTTTCTCCCAAAAGGCATAACGCCCTGCTAAGGGGTGAGCAACGCAATACCAAAGCCGCCGCATACCGCCTTAATCACTTAAACCAACGCATAGTAAAAATGCCACGCGTTGCGAATCCCTCTTGAGCAGTTTGTTAGTTTGCAAACCCAAAGCCTTGATTTTACGTTATTTTAAACTTTGCAAACAATAAAATTTATGTGTTTTGATGCACTTAAGTCAGGCGTGGCCTAAAAGCGGCTAGTCAATGAAACCACGTGGAACAAACAACGCCGCAGAAAACGAATTCACAACACCAAAAAGCGCTTTTGGAAAACCAATCTCACAATGCGGACTTTCAACAAAGCCACTGAAACCACATGAGCTTACCACACCAGAGAAAACGCCATTTCAGCGAGTAGATCGGCTTTTGTACCAACAAACTCAACGAGCAGAGTTTCAGCAAAAAAGTTCGACTCAGGTAACCCGAAAAGTCGCCGCAACAAAGAACAAATCAACCGTTGAAACGATGCCAATTTTGAATTTTCACCACGCTAGTTAACACTGAAATTGAACGCCGATACGCCAATTTCAACTTTGATCTTTTACCACTAGATCTTGCGATATAGCTGCGTTTTTCCTCTTGCAAACTAACGCCGCGTTAAGTGGTGAACAACGCGACCACCCAACCTAACCCTTTGTGCCGTAAACACTAAAGTTGAATCAAACTGAAAATGCCAAGCGTTGTGAATCCGTCTTGAACGCTTTGTTATGCGTATGTTTTTGATATATCCGTATAGGTTATTTGATTTGTAGGATTTAGAAATTTGTTGAACTCGAATTTCGCCACTACATTTTCGGCATCACGCACCGAACCTGACGCAATTTCCTCGCTATCGTATTCTAAACAAACATCCAGATCGATAGCTGCTTCAGAAAAAATACTTGCAAGGTCTTTCGCCAAGGTTTTTATGAGTTCTTCCTTGCCCTTAAAGCCATGAAACTTGGTAGTAACCATTGCCTTCCCCATTCTATGTACCCTTTTAAATCATTACTTTACCACTAAAGGGAACGATAATCACACATACGCATAACGCCGCATTAAGGGGTGAACAACGCAAACCACTCAACCTAAACCATTGTGCCGTAAACACTAAAGCCGATTCAAACCAAAACTGCCAAGCGTTGTGAATCCCTCTTGAATGCTTTGTTAGTTGCCAAACCTAAAGCTTTGATTTGAAGTCAATTGCCGTTTTGCCAACACTAGCTTTACGTGTTTTGGTAGACTCAAATCAGGCGCAGTTTCAAAGCGCCTGTCACTGAAACCACTTGGAACACGCAACGCCGTAGAAAACAAACTGACAACACCAAAACGCTCATTTGAAAAGACAATGTCACAGAGCTGACTCTCAACTAGTGATTCGGTTTCTGAAACGAATCCAACCACAAAAGAAACCTGAGAACGATTTTCACAAACCCGAACGATTTAAAATTGAAGTACGAAACCCCACCAAAAACACACTGACTTTAACTCTAAACATTCTGTTTAAGCTGCGTTTTCCTCGTTGGCAACTAACGCCTTGTTAAGGGGTGAAGCACACAACACCGATGCTACCGCATACCACCTTAATCACTTAAACCAACGCATATTAAAAATGCCACGCGTGCTGAATCCCTCTTGAACAATTTGTTATACGCGTTCTATCGGTTGTACTTAACCTTGTTCAAAACTTCTTTTAGTTCATGCGTTTTCTCAAGGTTTACACCGTGAATATTGGCTAAAGCACAAACATAATACAAGACGTCATATAACCCTTCTGCGATTGAACCTTTAAGTTCATCTAGCGTTGGTTGTCCACTTTTACCTTTGCGAATAGATTCCGATAACTCGCCAACTTCTTCGATTAGTTTAAAAAAATAGTGTTCAGATTGCTCTGGCGCATAATCGAATTCTTTTATATGACTTTGTAACTCAGATAACTTCATCACGTCCTTTTTGTATCATTTTCCATAAAGCGTATAACGCCACGTTAAGTGGTGAACAACGCCACCACCAAACCTAAACCATTGTACCTTAGACACTAAATTCAACTTGAACTGAGTTCGCCACGCGTTGTGAATCCGCCTTAAACGCTTTGTTATAAATACGGTTTCGATGAAGCCACCAAGAGCTCCTCAAAAGAAGACAAGCTTTCACCTTTATTACGCTGTAAATGATAAGCCTGAATACCACACGCTTGAGCAGCAACTACATTTTCGATTTTGTCATCAATAAACATCGTCGAGCTAGGGTTCAAAGCAAAAGAAGACAGAGCATGAACGTAGATTTCTCGATTGGGCTTTTCACTACCTACGTATGACGAAATCATAATTTTCTCAAAATACTGCCGAATACCTAAACTATCAAACGCCCAGTCTAATGTTGCCGTCGCATTCGATAACACGAATAAGCGATACTTCTCTCGCAGCCGTTCGAGAACTTCCAAGGTTTCACTATATAACTGGTACTGATGCGTATCTAAGGCTATGTGGAATAATTGCTCTGCGAGCAAGTTATCACCATTCACAAAATTTGAAACTCTTATGGAACGTTCTTGAAGCCATTGCTTCTCGTCACTCCAGTCAACGATTTTGTACTTAGCAAAAAATTGTTGATCGAATATTTGCAAGTCCGCTAGAGCTCTATCAATCAGCGCAATATCATAACCTTTCGCGAGTAGAATCCGTTTAATAATCGACGAACGGAACTCTTTGATGAACATAAGCACACCACCTGCGTCGAATATTATTGAATCTATATTTTCTTTCATTTTTGCTCAATCCATGAGTATTTATAACGCCCAATTAAGGTGTGAGGCACGCAATACGACGCTCCCGCATACCACCTTAATCACTAAAACCAACGCATAGTAAAAATGCCACGCGTGCCGAATCACTCTTAAATTGTTTGTTAGTTGCCCATTTCAAAGCCTAGTGCTAACATTTGTACACACACCAACAAAGGAATATATCATGGACACTAGAATTCAATTTCGTGTTGATGAAGAAACAAAACGCCTAGCTCAACAAATGGCTGAGAGCCAAGGTCGAACTTTAAGTGATGCTTGCCGTGAACTTACTGAGCAACTCGCTGAACAACAAAGAAAAACATTATCTCACGATGCATGGCTAACTGAACAAGTAAACCTAGCATTTGAGAAGTTTGACTCAGGAAAATCTGTTTTCGTTGAGCACCAAACTGCTAAGTCTCGAATGGAAGAGCGCAAAGCCAGAATCCGCAATCGAGGTAAGCAATGATTTTATGGGAAGAAGAGTCACTTAATGATCGTGAAAAGATCTTCGAGTTTCTCTATGACTTCAACCCTGATGCGGCAGAAAAAACTGACAACCTCATTGAAGCAAAAGTAGAAAACTTGCTTGAACAACCTTTAATGGGTGTACAACGAGATGGCATCCGCGGACGATTGCTCATTATTCCTGAGATTTCGATGATTGTATCTTACTGGGTTGAGGGCGATATCATCCGTGTTATGCGTGTACTCCACCAGAAACAAAAATTCCCTACGGATTGATTGCTTCCTCTGGGGAACTAACGCCCAATTAAGGTGTGAGCAACGCTACCACTACCCTTAACCATTGCACCTTAAACACAAAACCCAACGATGGAATGGAAAATGCCATGCGTTGGGAATCACTCTTAAATTGTTTGTTAACTGTCTTTGCTCGACTTTTTCTTAGGGCTGCCGTCTTTTATGACCCTAATTGGTGGCGGAGTTGGAGCTTTTGGTGGCGGCTTCGGTTTTGCAGGTTTATTCATGTTACATCTCCTTAGGTGGAACAGGAGTCTCACTCTTAATATTGCGAGGCTCTGGAGCTGTTGGCATCGGCGGTGGCGGTGGCGGAGCCACATTCTTTTCATCGGACATTATACTCTCCTTTTGAAATTTTGAAGTTTCTAGCTTCAATAACTCAACTTGCGCAGTGAACTTCTCTAGTTGAGCAGTCACATTAGAATCTTTAATCAGTAACTCTTTTCGAGGTGATGAGGTATCAAGGTCTGCAATTATAAAAATACTACTGGCGATAGCCAACGGTAACAGGGCGGTTAAAACCCATTTGAAACCATCTCTTGCATAGCCTGAGCGTCCATCATTAACTTCGGTATTATGAGTTGAACAAACCTTAAAGTTTTCATAAAGGTAGGATTCCATTACTTCATCAACATCGTATAGTTCCTGTTGATGCTCTGGGTTTTCCTCATTGTAAGCAACTAGTGCATCCCTATGCTCAATTAGCTCTATTCGGTAATTGTCTGTTTTCGAGGGAGAAGGAATACCACGATAACTGCGCCAAGAAAACGAGTGGATTAGAAACCAAAGCGATGCAATAAGTATTAAAGTTGATATTGAAACAAAAACGACAAAGAACGCTACCGCATAACAATTTGAATTATAGTCAAGCATCCTGATCATATAGCTAATCACAGTAAACGCAGTAACTACTACCGCAAAAGAAATCTGGGTGCGAGCCACCAATTTTTCTTTCACGTCCATCTCGTGAAAGTACAATTCACGATAAAGCTTAAACAATGACTTCTTATCCAAAAATTACTCCAATCTCAATATGTTCGCTGACAGTTAACGCCCTGTTAAGGGGTGAGCAACGCAATACAAAAGCCTCTGCATACCACCTTAAACACTAAAACTAACGCATAGTAAAAATGTCACGTATTGTGAATCCCTCTTGAACAGTTTGTTAAGTATTTAGTGCTTCAAGTTAATATATTTTTTGAATTTACAATTTATAGTTTGTCGTTGAGCAACAAACCATTTGTGATGATCTGAAGACTGACTATTTTTAGTAGGCACGAGTAAGTCTTCAATCCACCCACAATCGTCTGAACTGCGTTCCCAAACTTCATCAACGTATAGTTTGATTTCCTCATCAAATAAAAATTCAACGCCTTTAGTTCCAGAAAGGAACTTTTCACGTTGTTCTTTACTTGTTCCATTCCATTCAACTACAGTCACAATGAAATCATATACACATTCAAATGCAGCATAGCGTCTATCAAACAAATCCTTTTTTAGCGCCATTTTATTTGTTTGATACTGCTGATATGCAATATAACCACCTAAAATTGCAATTGAAGGGGTTATCAGCGCAGTGAATAGATCTATCAGTGGTTTTATCTCTTCGAGACATTTGATCATTTCTTTCATTTTAGTTCACCCTAGATACACTTAACGCCCTGTTAAGGTGTGAGCAACGCAATACCGATGCTGCCGCACACCACCTTAAACACTAAAGTCAGCGCATAGTAAAAATGCCACGCGTTGTGAATCACTCTTAAACAGTTTGTTATGCGCTTTGCTCCACTAATTCAGCTGTTCCAATACAAGCGACTCGTCCTTCAATATCAGTAACTATATCTCCGGAGAACTGATAATTAAGCTGAACTTGAACATTAGGTAGGCCTATTGGTGCAATATTAATTAAGTACCCATCTTTTATGGTTTCCACTACGTATTTATGCTCGCCAGAAACTTTAAGCTCAGATAGAACGACACCTAAATTGCTATCGATTACCTCTGCAGATGACGCAGATAAACTGAAAACACATTCCCCCGACTCGCCTGAATTGGGAGCTAACAACATGAAACCCACATGTCTACCATCTATTGTTTTCAATACCATCGCTTTTGGTAGTTCATTATCCATACATCCCTCGATATTTAAATGCACTAGCGCATAACGCCTTGCTAAGGTGTGAGTAACGCAATACAAAAGCTACCGCACAGCGCCTTAATCACCATAAGCCACCGCATAGTAAAAATGCCACGCGTTACGAATCACTCTTAAGCAATTTGTTAGTACATGCACCACTTCTATTTATGCGCTCCAAGATATTGAAAAGTGACATGATATAAAAGGCTTTGAACACTGAAGTGAGACGGGCAACGACAAAACTTTATCTCGATTGAAAGACGAAAGTTAGCTAGAAGAAAAACGCACTGAGCTTCCCTACTTTCACTTGCTTCAAATTAGAAAAGGATTCAATCCTCGCACTCCAACGGCAGCGCCGATAGCAACAAAGATTCACTCAGAAGCCGCCACAAAAATGAAGAAGCGCCAAAGAAATAGGCTAAGAGTTAGAAACCGTAAACGGTGAAATCAAAGCGAACACTCCGCATATAGTGCCACCGGAAAGAACGTGAGAGGTACAAACTGAAAGGTGTAAATACGAACGCCAAAACAGATAAACACCCAAAACTTATAACCTTTAATGTCAAACCCGTACTAACGCCCTGCTAAGGGGTGAGCAACGCAATACCGAAGCCACCGCGTACCACCTTAATCACTAAATTCAACGCATAGTAAAAATGCCACGCGTTGCGAATCCCTCTTGAGCAGTTTGTTAGTCGCGAGGCACCGAGCGACAATTTTAAGCCGAACTAAACTTTGCAAATAACAAACTTTATGTGCTTTGATGCATTTAAGTTAGGCGTGGTCTCAAAGCGGCTACTCAATGAAACCACTTGGAACATAAAACGCCGTAGAAAACGGACTGACAACACCAAAAAGCGCTTTTTGGAAAACCAATCTCACAGTGCGGAGTTTCAACAAAGTCACTGAAACCACGTGGAACTTACAACACCAGAGAAGACGACTTTTCAGCGAGTAGATCTGCTTTTGAACCAACAAACTCACCGGACAGGGTTGCAACCAAGAACAGACGCTCGATTGCCCTGTTCTGTCAGCGCCAAAGAACAAAAAAAACGCTTGGACGCTTGCAAAACTTTGGATTTGAAACAGCCTGAAACTGAGTTTTGACCATCGATGAAGAGCCTGTATAGCAAACAATCATCAGCCAAATTTTAAGCTTAGAAACATGATTTTGACTGCAAGCTTTTTCTGGCGACTAACGCCTTGTTAAGGTGTGAGGCACGCAATGCCGAAGCCTCCGCATACCACCTTAATCACTAAACTTGACGCATAGTAAAAATGCCACGCGTGCCGAATCACTCTTGAACAATTTGTTAGCATACTTTTTCAATACTCATAGATCTTTAAGTGATTCTCTAAGTTTATCCATAGGTTGAATTCCAAGTTCACTACTAACCCAACCGTACTGGTCGCCATGGAATCTAGGGAAAATATGCAAATGGTAGTGATCGAGCTCGTTGAAATGAGGTGCCTCTCCATTGTTTTGCATAAAGCCGATACCATCGGGGTTGAACTTAGCTTCTATACGTTTATATAAATCTCTTGCAACGTCGGTGATCTCTAAAAACACAGACTCAGGCAGGTCGATGAAAGTACGGTATTGAGTCTTAGGACAAATTAAAATGTGTCCAAAGTTGATTGGGTCATGGTCCGCAAAAGCTATAACTTGGTCAGATTCGTAGACGATGACCGAGTCAATTTCACGATTAACAATTTGTTCGACTATCGTAGTCATCAGAACTCCTATCAAAGTATGCTAACGCCTTGTTAAGGTGTGAGGCACGCAATACCTAAGCTTCCGCATACCACCTTAACCACCAAACCTAACGCATGGTAAAAATGCCACGCGTGCCGAATCACTCTTGAACAATTTGTTATGCTCGTACTCAAAGAAATTGGAGAATTAAGCAAGTGACAAACGCTGGAAGCCCTGCAATAAAGAAAACCAAACCTGTCTGGAAGTTCATTCTATGCTGCTCTCGTTGGTCTTTTTCGAAATCATGACCTTCTACCATTTTGTAAACTTTATCTGTTCTAGAATCATCCATATGCGCTGTTTTACTATATACGCCACCTTCCCACATAAGCTTTGCTAAAACCCAGTTCACGATAACAACGAAGAACAGAAAGTCGACTGGCTGAGTAGTGGCAAAGAAGGGGACAAACTGAGCTAAGAGAATAACAATCAATGCTGCAGCAAGATTGATTAGCACCACTTTCTTCAGTAAATTGAGCAAAATTCCCTCCTAGAGCATAACGCCCTGTTAAGGTGTGAGCAACGCGATACAAAAGCCACCGCATACCACCTTAAACACTAAAAACTAACGCATAGTAAAAATGCCACGCGTTGCGAATCACTCTTAAACAGTTTGTTATGTTTGTTCTTGACTATTGCCACCTGTAAAACGGTAGACGCGCTTAGTAACCTTATGACTACCACCACCCAAGCTGATAGAAGCACCGTCTAAATTACCGGAAGCATTCAAACCACCACTTCCTGTACCTTCATAGTATTCTTCAATTTCAACTTCGTGTGCATTTTTAATACGTTCAGCTATTGCCAGCTCTTGAGCAACTGCTGCTTGCATTTTTGCCATGTTTAAAGCGATAGCTTGCTTTCTCGCTTCAGCGTCCAGCGCCTCAATCTCGCCTGAGCCGTGCAATCTTTCAGTTTCTCTTGCCGATTCAATAACGACACCAGTCAATGCACTAAGAACAGGCGAGCTAACTTCTAAGACCTTCAAGGCTGCATCTAGTACTTTTTGAGATGCTTTCTGTTCAACCAAATCACTCATAATTTCCTCGTAAAACATAACGCCTTGTTAAGGTGTGAGGCACGCAATACCGTAGCCTCCGCATACCACCTTAAACCCTAAACCTAACGCATGGTAAAAATGCCACGCGTGCCGAATCACTCTTAAACAATTTGTTATGTGTTAGATTTTAAAGACTAATTTTTGTTTTTGAGCAATAAGCTCAACATCTTCAAGTGGCTCATATTTCCATTTGGACAACGCTTGTACAGCTACCTTTTCAAAGATCCCCTTTGGGGTGGAATCGATTACAACAATATCAGCCACATCTCCATTTTTAGTAATGTTAAACGTCATGACCACATACCCTGACAGGTTATTCTCTACTGCAACTTTAGGGTATCTCGGCGATACAAACTCTATTGGCTCTAGATCTAAATATTCCGATGAGTAAGTGTTTTCTACAGAACTTGAACACCCTACTACTAAGATCAAGATAAATAATTGCAAAAATCTCATAATCTCTCTCTGACACATAACGCCAAATTAAGGTGTGAACAACGCTACCACCTTACCTAAACCATTGTGCCATAATCACTAAACTGGCTTGAAGTGAAAGCGCCGAGCGTTGTGAATCACTCTTAAATTTATTGTTATGTTTTCACTTAATACTTATACATAAGCTTAACCATTTCATTAGCTTGTTCCTTATCCAATTGGAACCAATCTAACAAGTTGGCTATACCAACAGGGTCTGAGCTATACCTCGCTAGAAGTAAGGTTAGATTTTTTTCTAACAATATAGATTCTCGAAACAGCCTGTTAATCAAAGAACAAGTATCTCCGCAAGAAATATCTTTGTCATAACAAAACAAATCAATAAATTCTATTAAGTTTTGAATATTGATCTTAGTCGTATTACTACAGTCTTTAATACTCTCTACTAGATACGACGAGACCCTTCTAGAAACCCCACTGTTAATAAGCCTAAGCTCAAATTGAACCCAATTAATTTTGAGCGGGATTTGGTTATACATCGTTTCAATCACAAATTTTGGTAACGCCATACATATCCTCGGAAACATAACGCCGCATTAAGGTGTGAGCGGCGCTTGGCTATACTTGAGCGAAGCGAAACTGCCAAGCGTTGCGAATCACTCTTAAGAATTCTCAGACACTAATCACCATGACTCACCACCTCTCAAAAAGCAACCTAACCACTTGATTCTAAAGAATATAACACTCTTTCACAGTCACCTTTTCTCACTACATCTCACAGCTCTAGCACCCCCTTGCGTACCCCAAAATCGATTGATAATTTGAAGGGGAACAAATAGATAAACAGGAGGGTAGCAGCATGGCTATCAATAAATTAACAAATACACAAATCAAGAATGCAGCGAAAAGTGACAAAGAATATTCACTATCAGATGGTGGAAACCTCTACCTAAGAATACGTAAAAACGGCTCTAAGAACTGGTTATTTATCTACACAGACTTTAGCACTAAAAAGCGTAAAAAAATGGGGCTTGGCTCATACCCTAATATGACGCTGGACGAAGTACGCAAGGTCGCTAAAGAGCTTCGTGAGCAAATGACGAACGGTATTGACCCAAAACTGTTTCGTGAAAAGCAGAAGTTAGACCGTTTGGTTGAAAGCCAATTGACCTTTAAAGCGGTCGCAGAAAAGATGCTTCTGAAAGAAGAAATTCAAGAGACCACTAACCGAGAAAAGCTGATTGTCGAAGAACGTGAGAGAGCTAGGATTTATGGCACGGTATTCGGGCAAGATGAAATCGACCGCATCACCAACAAAGTACGCTCGTCACATCGCAAGCGTCTTTTCTTAAAGCGTAACCTATACCCTAAACTAGGCAACCTCCCTCTAACCTATATCACTGCCGCTGGAGTCATTTCGGTCATCGAACCTATGCAGGTTAAAGGACAATTAGAAAATGTAAAACGTGCATGCTGTATTGCCAATCAAGTGATGAAATTCGCGGTAAACTCAAACATCATTAAATTTAATTGCTTAGCCGACATTAAAGACAACTTTGCCAAATCAAAAGTCACTCACATGCTCAAAGTACCGCCAAACGAACTTGGTGAAGTGATGGCTATCATGTCAAACAACCAAATGAAACCCGTCACCCGTTGCGCGTTCGAAATGCAAATGCACACGATGGCTCGCGCAGATGAACTCGCTGCCATGCGCTGGTGTGATATCAACGTTAAGAATAAACTTTGGACAATCCCAGCGTTCTACACTAAAAGCAAACGTGAGCATTTAGTGCCGCTGAATGACTACACGTTAGGGATATTAGAGTTCATTCGACCAATATCAGGAGAGCACATCCACGTATTTCCATCTGACAAGCCTAATACCAAATTCCCGCACATAAGTCCTTACGCCGTGAATTCATCACTCAACCTCACTAGTTTGAAAGGCAGGCTCGTCAGTCATGGGTTTAGGGGCATTGCTAGCACGTATCTCAATGAACACAAACAATTCCGTGAAGATGCCATTGAAATGTGTCTTGCTCATTTAGATAAGAACACCACTCGAGCTTCATACAACAGTGCGTTGTATCTCGATGAACGATACGAAATTCTTCAATTCTGGAGCGATTATATTGTGGAATCGACAGGCAACTACTATTCGATTGCAGGACAATATCGAGCGGAGAATAAACAGAGCGCATAACCAGCGCTTCAGTATGCATTACCACTGAGCCTGAATGGCTTAACACCACTTAACTCACCGTCACTTATGACACCCTTAACCAGTTTAGGGGGCAGACTTCTGCACCCTAAATTCAGCCAAGAAGGAATCACGCCTATGCCAAATTCGAACTTACATCAAACTCACTTAAGCCCATTTGAGGTAAAACCCATCAGCGAACATCCTCGCTTTAGTGAAATGCAAGCACTGCGCCGTTTACGTCGAAAAGGACGCCTAGCCCTCCCCCATCAAAATGAAAACATCGGAATAAAACAACACCGTCAGCTTCGCGCCCATCATATCTCCACCAATCAGCATGGCATTTATCAAGTCAAAATCACACCGCCATTATCCTTAAGAATCTCAGGCCACACTAGGTCTCATTATTTTGTGGCACTGAAAACAGATGAACCGCAACATGCCATAAGCAGAGCGAAAGTAGTGCGCTTACAAGCTAAGTGCTTTTTCCAAAACAGCCCCCATGCCCTTCCCGACTCTCTGTCATTGAGTCAGCAATTATTAGTGCAAATCCACTTAGTGGCTAAACATTTTCCTGCGGTTCGTGCTTACAAACACAAACCGACAAAAGACGATTTCCCAACCTTGCCCCCTCTAGACTTGAGCAATGCAGAAGAGGAACTCCGTTTTCCATACTTCAACTGGTTAAGTGAATTAATGGAAGAGCGTGCTCATTCAGGAATGCCTCGATTCAGACTCAATCAGATTGCAGATTACCTTCATCAGTTTTTATGCATCGTTGACGACAAGCACTCCAGCAGCAATGAAAGGTTATACATCCAGACGCGAGACATTCGTCAATATCGTGAGTCACTCCGCCAATCTAACGTATGCCACAAAGAGCAAAAACAGCGTATTGATGCAGTACACTTTTACTTTCGCTGGCTGACCTATCGAGGCTATTGCACTACCCCAAGACTGACACGTCCCCTTTTCTCTTAATTAGGAGTTTAACCATGATGATGACTAACCCTATACGCCTCAGCGTCATTTCTGCACTCGATGAAGGCCTAGCTTACTCCCATTCAGACTACTTTGCGCCGCTTCTGATGCAAGGTATCAGTGCGGTAGACATCGGTCTCATTGAACTAGTCACCACGATATTACGCACTGAACCATATCTCAATGAAACTGACCTGCTCGATCGTGGAGTGAGTCCAAGGCAAATTAAACGTGTGTTGGGTGGTTTTGACAACTTCAAGCAACTGTTGAAGATTGATGATTATTGTTTTAGTGATTTACTACGAGATAACAATTGGGATATTAGCCACGGCATTACGCTCTCGTACTTCCAATATCAGAAGTTTTATCAAGATATACGCAGAGACTACATTCAAGGCCATATTGCTGACATGCATCCAAACTTATCGGTGTTACTCAATGATGATTACTCAATTCACTCTATTCCTATCACCCGAAGCCATTATGCCACTGTTCCCGCTACAGACGCCGAAGCAGCAGCGGTGAGTTTTGCTTTACTGTTCAGAGATTACGAATTCATTGAGTATGACGAACCGAAATCGCTCCTGACTTTACAAGCGCATCGCCGAGATAAAGCTGCCGTCATAGAGGTACGTTGCCTCGCTTCGAAATTTTGTCAAAACACGGCAGCAGGGATTTGTGTCGTGGATGACGCTCAAGCCATGACTAAGCTCAGAAATCAGAAGAAGATTCTTGATTTTAAAACCTTGATTGAGAGAAACACGCGTAACACCACAATACCAACTTAGGTGCCTTGAACGTCTCAAACATCTTATTCGAATTAGAGATACAGCTTTCTTGCAAGAAAGCTGTTTAACTCTCTTTTGGACAAAAATCATTTATGGTCGATGCTCTAAATCACCCTATATTCATTACTTAATGTATTCTGACCGAGCCAAATACCCCACTAAAGTGGAAGTCAATGATATATAAATATGCAAAAGGCAAGGTTTTCACACCTTGCCTCTATTAAAATCATGCTGCATACCACCCATCAGCTAGCACTTCAGCCTGATCGAGAACAAGCTTAATCGCCTCTTCAGCCGTATCAGGGCTTTGTTGCGTAATTCAGACGAGAAACCAAACCGCCTAAAATTGAGTAACTTTTAGACAATATACTGAGTTTCAGGCATACCAAGTCCTGTAAGCTTGTTCAGCGCTTTGATCATGGCGTAAGTCTCACCAACTTGGCGTTGTAGTTTCTCAGGCTTAATTTCCCACCTAACAACTGTTTCACCCGATATATTGCTGTCTCTGATAGCGAGCGCTTGTGATAGCCGTACTGCTTTTTCCACTTCTTGTTGGAGCCGTAGAGTTTCTGACAACCTACGGCTAAATTGCGAGGGTGTCCTTGCTCTCAGAAGGCCGCCCCTTCTGGTGGCGGGATAAGCGGAACCGCTCGCTTGAACCGTATAGCATCATGGTAATTCCTTGTGTCATAAGCACCATCACCTGATATCTCAATGATTTTACGACGTATCTGCTTGAGTAAGTTGAGGAGCACTTCGGCATCGGTTACGTTAGATAAGCTCAGCTCTGCTGCGACTATTTCGTGGGTGCCTGTATCTACAGCGATATGCAGCTTACGCCAGACTCTGAGTTTCCCATCAGTACCATGCTTCTTGACCTTCCATTCACCTTCGCCATAAACCTTGAGTCCAGTGGCATCAATGGCCAGATGTTGTATTGCTCCTCTGGTTTTGGTTTTAAATGAAACTTCAACTTCCTTAGCTCGGCGGCTTATACAGGTGTAGTGCGGGCAAACAAGCGGGATGTTAGCCAGCTTAAATACGGAGTCTAGAAAACCTTGCAGTGCTCTCAATGGCATAGATAAAACGCGTTTCACCATCAGTGAGGTAGAAATGGCTAAGTCGCTGAATCGACGAGGTCTACCACGCCTGCCTTGTTTGTTTTGCTTCCACTCGGCTATCACTTCCTCATCAATCCAAAAGGTCAGAGAACCACGGTTGATTAAGGCTTTATTGTACTGCTTCCAGTTGGTTGTTTTGTAACGAGGTTTCAGCATAAGGCTACGAAGATTAGCTGATTTAGCCGCTCAGATCGTAACTTCCTGATTTAGTTCCATCGAATTGCGCAACAAAGCCGCCAATCGTTGAAGAGTGGCAAAGCCGAGATTAATTTATCTGTTAAAATAGCGCCAAAGATATGCTTACAACACGAATTAAGGTTAACTAATCTAAGGCGCTTTTGTCCCCGAGCGTGCCTTAAACCCGATGATATAATACAAGCCTGAACAAATATTTGTTAGTGCGGTTAATAAATTAGTGATAAGTTCTTTATTGCAACCTTCAAATGGGTATAAATCAAAGTTTCTGATCCAGAAATCGTGAGCTAATTTTTCGAATCAAGAGTCCCAAAGAAATGACATCTTTCATTGAAGCATATAAAAGAACAGGAAACTCAATAATCGCCTATAAACAAGTCGTAAACTGTGACGATAAGTCTTTGAAAGAGATAGTCAAAGAGTCATTTTCGTCTTTAGAGCAAGTTTTCGAAGAAGTGGATTTTTATGTATCAACCGAAACTAAACGCGGCATTCTTAGAAATACAGGCAAAATAATAGGTGGTATTGTGTCTCTCGGTGGCTCTTATATGCTGGAATTGCATAACAAGCACTATTCTGACATTTACGAAGCTATTTATAAGCCAGCTTGCAATATAATTGAGTCAATTGAAAAAGACACTAATGATTGCCTATCTTCGATAGGGGAGCAACTGACTGAGCTAAACAAAACACTCAAGCCAGTTGGAAATATTCTTAACTCAAGGACAAACAGTGATCCAGCAACGCGAGACTCTTTGACTCGGATTAACAAGTTTAATACTGGCTTTAATACATCTTTAAATACGGGTTTCGGTGGCCTAGTGGGCGGCTCTGCGGCTCTTGGCGCATGGGGACTAGTTTCGCTGATTGGTTCCGCGTCTACTGGCACAGCAATATCTTCCTTGTCAGGTGTTGCTGCTACCAATGCTACGTTAGCTTGGTTTGGTGGAGGGTCGCTTGCTACGGGTGGAGCTGGAATGGCTGGTGGATTTTGGGTTCTAGGAGGTATTGTTGCTGCCCCAATAGTATTTTTCTCGACGAAAAGCGCTTATAAAAAAGTAGATACTGTCAAAGAAAAGAGAAATGAACTGACTGAAGAGTCAGATAAGGTCATGAAACTAACAGTACAAGCCTCGACTCAGTTAATAGAAGCTAGAAAACAACAGGCCCAAATAGCAGCTTTGATTGCCGAGTATGTTCCTAAAATAAAGGGCGAACTAAGATTATATAAGTTTCACCGTTCATTCTGGAAAGACATCTTTGGCTGTACAATGAACTCAGAGCAACAGAAACACTATAATAACTTGAACAAACTGGCAAGCGAGCTTCTAGATAAGCTAGGTATTAAATAAGCTTACATACTACTGCTAAAAAATTCCGAATATGGACTTTCGTTGCTTACGTCTAAGACAATGAGGTTTTCCACCGAGCGTGTTATTGATGTATATACAATTTCTGGGGTATCCTTTTGGTCCATTAGATAAAAAACCGTCTTAGATTCTAACCCCTTAAAACTGTGAACCGTTGATAGCTTTATCAGACCGCTATTGGCGTAAAAATGGTTCTTCTTAATGCGTCTTGCTCGTTCCATATCAGAACGTAATTCTTTGTTCTTATATACATATTGATGTAACTCATCTTCAGACATTGACTTGAGTTGTTCCAATGAAACTTTACTATCATAAGCCTTTATCATTTGATGTAATTCTTGATAGGTTTCAAACATACAGTGAGTCTTCTCTATTTCATTAAACTTTTGGACCAACTTTCTGACGAGGTAAATGTTTGACGACAATATTACCACGTCATTCGGATTAAAGTTATTAACCCTGATAGTTTTTTGAATAAGTTCAAAAGATTTCTTTTCCCAGTCACCACTACATTGATGAAACTCTAATATCTCAAATGTAAATCCTTGTTGTATAGGGACTGTTTCTATCAATTCTGAATCTGA
Organism: Vibrio sp. YT-19(2023); assembly: GCF_033337395.1. Taxonomy (NCBI): domain Bacteria; kingdom Pseudomonadati; phylum Pseudomonadota; class Gammaproteobacteria; order Vibrionales; family Vibrionaceae; genus Vibrio; species Vibrio sp. YT-19(2023). The sequence goes on from NZ_JAWOQN010000029.1 coordinate 22,188, forward strand.
ATACTTTTCAATTAGATACTTTGACTGGTAGTCTTTGAATACTTGGTTGAGGGGGGATTCCAAACTGGTTCGGTACGAACGTTTTAACTTCTTCCAACTTCCAAATCCCTGTGCAATCACAGCCGCACGCTTGTCATCGCGCTCGTAAATGTTTTGTGATTCATCGCCAAATAACACCATCTCACCTTCAGAAGAAAGAAAATTGTCTCTTAATATCTTGACCCATTCACTCTCAAAATCCTGAACTTCATCGACGAGAATTGTTTGGTATCGAGTTAACTGGTAATTCTGAAAACAGTCTTTTTTATACAAACCATCTAGGCTAAAGCGTGCTATTAAATCAGAGATATCCTGTCCACTAGCGTTAATTTGACTGTTATAGAATTGGTGGTAATTGGTAACCGCAAAATTTTGCTCATCACGGTAACCTAATATATCACTAATCCTGTCTTTTATTAGATTTTTAAGAGTGATGTTAAACGTTACAATTAGCACTCTTTCCTTATGTCGCTCGTGCGCATTGACAGCTCTTTGGGCGATTATTGTAGTCTTTCCACAACCAGCAACACCTTTAATCTTTTCCTTCCCTACGCAACTTACAGCCAACTTAGCTTGCTTATCGTCTAAGGAAACAGCTTTACCTTGCTTTAATACATGTTCACAAGGCATTAGACGACGCTTCAGGTCATCATATACTCTATCATCGAATAGTACTTGAGATTTGTAGTTTTTGATTTTACTTACTAATTTATGAGTTTGTTCGCCAGAAAATATCATCGCCTTATCACGAACTATGCGTTTTTTAGTCCGAGATAATCCTTCTGCACGTCTATTATAAGTGTCTACATCGATACTGCATTTACGTTTAGCATTGAGAAGTTCACTTGTTTTCAGTCTTAAGTCATTCTCGGCAGGTTGATATAGCGCGTCCACTTTATCTTTATCTGCCTTATGCAAATAGACAATTGGTTGGACAAGGTTAAAAAAGTTTCGGTTGCCTAGTTGCCCTATGCCTAAGACGGGCAAATGTAGCTGGTACAAATTCTTTTTATAAGTAAACGCTTGTGACTGAGGAGACGATATACTAGATTGCCCATTAGCGTATTTCACTGACCACTTGTTATAGCTATCAACTTGATAGTTATCCAAATTGTAGTCTTTAACTTCGATTACAAATATCGCGACACCCTCTTTAATGATTATAAAATCAGGTCTGTCACCATCCAAAAAGGGATTAAAAAACACCTCAAAGTTATCGTCTAAGTTTTCTTCAAAGTAATTGAGGAGATGTTGTTCACCCTCAGTAGGTTTCACTTTTAGTCGCAAGATATTTTCTATAGTAGGGTAAAATTTAGCCATAACACTTTCTTATAATAATGGTAGCCTGAATAAAGCATCTACAATGACGATAGAGTAATTGGAGTCGGTAAAACAAATTCAGCTATTAAAAGAATAGGTCAATTGATAGTGATAAAAACGTGTCCTCAATCACAGTGTCTTCAATGATAGGCTGAAAATTTTTAAACCATAAATGTTCTAGATTGGATGCTCTAAGGCGCTTCTGTCCCCAAGCAAGTCACGACCGAAACCTCTCTACATTGAAGTTTAATGAATAAAAACTCACTTTCACGCCATAAAAAGCACAAACGTTACATTAGAAATTTTTGGGTAAACACCGACCCTATTCAAAAACTAGTTTGTTGCCCGAAAATGATAAAGGGGCATAAGTGTGCCAGCAGTGATAGTTCTGGCACGTCTCTGGACAGAAATGCGTTAGCGCTTTTACTAGATTAGTAAAATTTAAATTAACTCAGGTATGGAAAGTTCCGACAGATAAAAGGCAATTATCTGATAATTCTCTGCTCTTTGAGCTAGACACAGTTCTGGACAACATAACCATGTTAGTATGCCTTTAATCCCATATTAACCTTGCACAAATAAGCGCAACTAACTGAAAAAATTAGAAATGCTAGAAAGAATAATAAAAATTGAAAACATCAAGCAATGGCAACACAAACGAGCATTAACTCAAGGGTTTGATAAGCTAAACCTGATCTACGGCCGAAATGGCTCTGGTAAGTCTACGCTAAGTAAGATCTTCAATTTTATAAATGAAAGCGACAAAGCAGCGATAGAAGCGTTAAAGCCGCTAGAGTCTGATGGTGTACCAGCTCTCAATCTTCGAGTTGGCGGTAAAAACGTAACGCTAAATTCGCTTCAAACACCGTTTAGTTTCCAAGTTTTCAATCAAGAGTTCATTGATACTAACCTTTATATTCCTAATGCTAAAGATCGTAGTCAACTCACTAACTATTATGAGTTTTCATTAGGTAAAGTATCAGTATTAAAGGAACAAGAGATTGATACACTTAAAGCAGAAATTGACGCTATCAACGTTCAGCTAAGCCCAATTGATACACGACTCACTACGAAATTTCCAGGAAAAACAGTTGCTAAAATCCGTGGTATAAAAGCTACTCCTAACGCTGATGCTGAGATTGCAAGTCTTGAAGCTCAAATCCAAGATTTGAAGAGTGTAGAACACTACAAAAGCCGTAAAAAGCTTTCTCCCTTGGCTCTGACTAAGCCAGATTTAGATACAAGCGTCTTCACACTCAGCATCGAGAGTCTGTCAAAAGAAGCACAAGAAAAAGTTGAGCTGCACATAGCTAAGAATCTTAAAGAGCGGGATGTCATGTGGCTTGAAACTGGCACTCAACTGGTAAACGAATTAGATAATTGCCCTTTTTGCGCTCAACCTCTTGCAAACTCCAGTATCTTTAGGCTGTATCAGGATTTCATTAATGATTCATACACCAAAGCTAGTGATAAGTTCGAGCTTGATAGTGACCAGTTCGAATTAGATGTAAGAGACATTGGTTGTAAAATTGAAGACTTAGAAGCTTTAGTGAAATCCAATAGTGAGATTATCAAAACTTGGTCAGATCGCATCCAAGGCTTCAATCCTCAATATGATTTTAAAGACCTTGATTCTTTATCAACATCAATCGTATTTGAGTGTGTCAACCTGATCAAAGAGAAGAAAAAAGACTTATTGTTAGAAACTAATTTCACTAAGTTCAATCAACTATTTGACAGTATTTTCAATGGGTTTGACTTCTCGGCATACAACCGTGAAGTGCAAGAATTTAACGAGCAAGTTACTAAGTTTTTGAATCAACTAGCAACTGGTTCAACTCAAGCTCTCCAAGCCAAGATCGACGACATTGAAGAAACCAAGAAGCGTTTCGAAGCAGAAGTAGCTGACGATTTGGTTTATCACAAGTCTCTGTCTGATGATAAAAGAGACAAGGCTAATAAAATCAAGGAGTTAAAAAATGAAATTGATAAAGATCAGGAAGATAGCATTAAAGAGCATAAAGATTCTATTAACCAGCTATTGAAAAACTTTCACTCAATGATACGAATCAAAGAGCTTGATAAGGACAATAAAGGTAAAGGTGGTTCAACTCGTCTTAAGTATGTAATAACCTTTATCGACAAAGAACTTTCAGTTGAAAATGTGGACGATAACAAACACATTTTTGAGCACGTTCTGAGTCTAGGTGATAGATCTGCTCTCGCTCTAGCATTCTTCTTATCTAAGTTTGCCAAGGCTAATAGTGACAACTCCATCATTGTTTTAGATGACCCTATGTCATCCTTAGATAACTACCGCAAAGACGCAACCATCGTTGAGATCGAAAAGCTGATTAACAACGGCTATCAAACCATCGTATTTAGTCACGATCCATTCTTTTTATCTGAGATTAAGAAATACTCGATATTATCCCAACATACCAAGTGCTTTGAGATTGATGTGTCATATAAAAAATCAGATCCTCTTAAGGCTGACAGTTCTCAATACATATCTAGTCAAATGGTAGAAAGAAGCGACTATGACGCTCACGTTCTTCACTCCTACCACAAAGAATATAATAAGCTCTATGATTTTGTTGCTGACGCCAAAGATGAATCAAAAGTTGAAGTAGCTCGTTCTATTCGCCCTATTTTAGAAGCACACCTACGCTTCTTATACCCTCGAGAGTTTAACGAAGGCGTTTGGTTAGGTAATATGATTACGAAAATTCGAGATGAGACAGATCCTAGTAGTCACTTCTTCGACACACACAATCAGATAAGCCAAATCACTAAAATTAATGAATTTTCTAAGGCGTTTCATCATGCAGATGGTTTTGATACTAAGATTCAAAGCTTAGATCTACAAACAGTTCAATCATACGCTCAAGAAACGCTACAATTCGTTACTGGTATTTAAAAAGACACCTCAAGAAGCTCTGCCTTATAGGTAGAGCTTTTCTGTATTAGGTTTTCACGTAGTACAGTACAGCGGCCGTAACAAGGTTTGGGGCATAGGCTCGTTACAGCTACCGAAGACGCAATTACTAAGTGTTTCTTAGAGCTGGAAAGCAACCGAGAAGGATCCCTTCCTAGTTGCCAGCACGAAAAGGGGCAAACCTTTGCTAACTAGGTCTCACCAGCACGCTGATGGACAGAAATGAGCTAGTGACCTTGAATGGTTAAACCCTACCGACTGTGATGATGTGGGAATTCCGATCAAAAGACATAAAGATAAGCTCTTCAAACACTTTTAAGATAACTGAAAGACGTGATCTAGAAGGTGCGAGATTCATCTTATTTGGCAAGTGCTTCTGGAACACTCAGAAAACTAGGAAAATCATTGAATTATGGAATGCAAACGGGATTTTTATCTCGGTAGATGAAGACTAAAACGCATTGGTCTGAACCTGTAGTTCAGAACCCCCTAGTAACGCTGAAGATAAGCCAGCAACTGCACCAAGTTTTTTCAGAGATTTAGATGATTTCTTCATGCTCGATACCTTCTTGGTTGTAGTTGATGTTGAAGTGCCTTCTCTTTGGGTCTTGCTAGTCAATGGGTAGCTTGCTGTCAGACAAGCTTCTGCTTTTACGTAGTCAGTGATTTCGTAAGTGGCACAGATGTGACCATCGGTAGCGCTTTCAGACCAATATGCTCTAGTCAACTACGTTAAATATATCACACTTTTATGAATTATAAACAAATTCATTGGCTTATTAGCGTGGACTAAGAACGCGCCGCTCAGGCGCTGATTTTGTCATTTGCCCATCACTAGTTCAAGTATTTGCGAAATCACGTGTTCAAATCTGAGTAACCAGCGATGCCGACACATTTTTGGGCAAAAATAAACTGGTCGCGTAACCATCGATTTGCTAACTCGATGATGATTGTGAGAGAACAACTTAGTTATACAGTTGGCTTTGTTTTATAGGATTTTACCAATCATCAGGGTCACGAAGCTTTGCCTGTTCACAGCTTACAGCTTTGTCTTGAATATGTAGCTCAAGATCTAGTGATGACAGCAGACGCATCAGACTTTCGATACTCGACGAGGCAGGAGCACGTTCAAGTTTTGATACCGTGGTCTGTTTTAGACCAACAATATCGCCGACTTTGGTTTGGTTGCGCCTTTGATTCCTGCGAACATCACGCAAGTATATTCCCAGTTGCTTCGGACTTGTTATGAGCATATCTGCCTCCAATGTAAATTAACCCCTACAGAGGATATTAGCACTTTAACCCCTTAAGGGGTTAAAGTTAATTTTACCCGCGTACAGGGGTAATCAGTCATAGCTAGGATTAAGAGGTTTAGTTGACTAGGTAAGAACATTAGAAAACACAAGAGCTTGATATAGGCTTTCAAAGAGATGGAATTTACCCCCCCACACACTTAAGATACTGATAAATAATCATTTTTCTCATGACCAGCCCACTTAAATGATGCAATGAGTCAATTGAGTGAGGCAATGTATCAGTATAAAAGTCACCATTCTGTCTACTATGGTCGTGTTTGCGCTACCAATCGTTTTGTAGTGCTTTGACATCAGTCTTGAAACAAAGCTTGCTCTGTGGGCATTAGTGACGATGCTACTTTGATTCTCAAAACTGGCATTGATAAGAGCTTTAACCATGTCTATCGACCCTACGTTAAAGTTAGGCTTGGTAAATCTCTTGGTGTGGGGATGATATGACCCACGTAGTGTTTCTTGTTCATACCTTCCACCAGCAACAAAATGAAGTATGTCAAAACGCTCGACAGGCTAATGTGTTGGGTCTCTATTCAGGCAGGACACACAATAGACTCAGGAGATGGACGTAAATGTCGGAAGACAAAAATATTTAGTATTTTCAAACACACTTTGGGACACGTGTGCGCTAGCTATTTATAACACTTTTAAAATTGAGAAACGTCCCTAGAGCAATATCATCAGTTAGATGTCCGCTAATTTTCTGTACATAAACTGAGTGCCTGACCAGAGCTTAACAAAGCTCAAGTACAACTCTCCAAGCATTACGGTAAACTACAAAAAATTTTCGAGACAAATAGTAAATATACTGGCTTACGTGCAATGACTTTATGGACACTTACTACGAATCCAATTGCCCGTCTCTTTAACAAAGAGATCGAGGTAACAGTGGACGATAATGGGATTCATGTTGCTCAAGGAGGAGAAGATGCTCACTTTAACTGGGCGGAGCTTGATTACCCACCACACCTGTCACTCGCTATTGATGGCGGGTGCTTAGTCATAGTTTCACAAGAACAAACTTACCGTTATCGTATGCTGGGCTATCTTACACCGTTTAGGTATTCAAAACGACTTTTCCCATCTTGGGCAAATCAAAGTGCGAAGCGCCTGCAAGATTTTCTCAGTGATGCATACCTTCAATGCACATCAAGATTTCTGAGAGACTCTTCTGTTGAGATAATTAGAACAACTGCCAGTAATGAATTAAAGCGTTGGAAAGGTTGGGACAAAGTACAAGGTCTCTCAGAACTAGCTCAAATCACAGCATCGCAACTTACTAATATCAGTAGTTGGAGCGCTTCGGATGTCCAAAAAATACGAAGTCGGTATGTGCAAAAGCAGCTCGCTCAATACAAGTCGTTCTTTGATTGTGTGGAATCCAACCCGCTAACTGATAAACAGAGAATCGCTTGCGTTACCGATAATGACAACAACCTCCTATTAGCTGGTGCAGGTACAGGCAAAACCAGTGTCATGGTAGGAAGAACAGGTTACCTCATCAAAAGTCGACAAGCTAATCCTAGCGATATCTTGTTATTAGCTTATGGCCGCATCGCAGCCCAAGAGATGGATGAGAGAATCAAAGACAAGTTAGGTTTTGAGGACGTGAAAGCTAGTACCTTTCATAGTATTGGCGTAAGGATTATCTCATCCGTTGAAGGTAAGGCACCGAGTCTGTCTAAGCTCGAAGACAGCGCCAAGATGAAAGCCAAATGGATGCACGATGAAGTCGAGGCCTTGATGTCTGACAGCAGTTACAAAAAGGCATTACTCGATTACTTTAGCTCCTACTACTACGTAGATAAAAATCCTTGGGATTTTGAGTCCCGCGGCTCATATCTCAAATATCTCAATGATAACGACATTCGTTCTATGAGAGGCGAGCAAGTTAAAAGCTATGGCGAGCTAGTTATTGCCAACTGGTTGTTTCGTAAAGGTATCAACTACGAGTATGAGGCTAAATATCGCTTCGACGTTGCAACAGCGGAATATCGCCAGTATGAGCCAGATTTCTATCTCCCAGACTATGATATTTATATCGAATACTACGGCATTGATGAAAACGGTAACACCGCACCGTACATAGACAGAGAGAGTTATCATGCAGGTATCAAATGGAAGCGTGAAACCCATAAGAAATATGGGACAGGTTACATCGAGTTTTTTTACCACCAACACAAGAAAGGCACCCTACTCACAGCACTAGAAAAGGAGTTAGATAAGCATGGTGTGGAAACTCAACCAGTTTCCGAGAGTGCTTTGTTAGACAGCTTGGAGCAGATGGGTCGGGTAACTGAGCTAGCTAAGTTACTCGGTGCGCTAGTTGATATGTATAAAGCAGCATGCCTTGATGACGCTGGCGTAAACAAAATCATCAAAGAATCGATTGATTCGAAGCAAACAGCAAAAGCGCTTGAGTTATTAATGCCGCTGTATCACAGCTATGAGAAGTACCTGCGAGACCATCAAGTTATCGACTTTAACGATATGATTGGAAAAGCGTTAAAGTATGTACAAACAGGTCAATTCCAGTCTCCTTGGAAATATCTGTTAGTCGATGAATTTCAAGATATTTCAGAACCGAGAGCCAGGCTTGTTAAGGCTCTTAGGGATAGTGTGCAACGCTCATCACTGTTTTGCGTTGGTGATGACTGGCAAGCGATATATCGCTTTAGCGGTGCCGATGTGCGTCTTACCACAGCGTTTTCCAACTACTTTGGCTCTACATCTGAAACCACCTTAGATATGACCTTCCGATTCAATAGCTCAATTGGTGATGTCGCAACTCGATTTGTCACACAAAACCCCGTTCAGTTAAAGAAAGACATAGTTTCACTTGTTAAAGTAGATAAACCTGCGGTGAGTATCGTTCGTCATGGAAAAGATGAACAAGGAATCTCGGCATTAGAAAAGGCGCTCATTTCGATATCTAATCAATTGCTCGCATCTCAGAAACCGAGCAAGAACAAGGTATACTTGCTTGCCCGCTACTGGCACCAACTCCCTGATTTACACCAGCTAAGGACTTTGAAGCATCAGTTCCCGACTTTGAACATAGAGAATCAATCTTTCCACGCCTCCAAGGGGAAAGAAGCTGAGTATGTAATTGTACTGGGGCTTACCACTGGTAAGCATGGATTTCCCTCAGAGAAACAAACTCCACCGTTAGTGGATGCATTATTGCCACAGGGAGATAGATTCGAACATGCTGAAGAACGCCGCTTGTTCTATGTTGCTCTCACTCGTGCAAAACACAGAGCTTATTTGCTTGTTGATATGATGGATGCTAGTGATTTTGTTACCGAGCTTATTAAAGCTAAGTACCCTGTAGAAACCAACGAATTTGATGTTTCTCTTATTCAAAAAGAATCCGATAAAATTTCTTGCCATCAATGTGGTGAAGGCACTTTACGCCCCAAGTCAGGTCAGTATGGTAAATTTCTATCTTGTTCTCTCTATCCACGCTGTAAGAACAAGGAAACACCATGCAGCAAATGTGGCAGCCCGATGAGCCGAGGTATTAAGAGCGGGTTCCAAGTCTGTATAGATAAGAGTTGTAATGATGAACGTCCAATATGTAAAAACTGCGGTGGTGAGATGAAGCTTTGGGAAGGTAAGTATGGCAATTTCTGGGGATGTTCTACTTACCGAAAAGGGACTACGAATACCTGCACATACAAGAAAAAAGGATAGACAAATCGTAACTGAACTAATATACACAAGGAATCATTACTAAAATTTGGTCAACTTAAAACCATCAGACCTCACATATGAAACTCTGATAACTTGGCATGAATATGTCATACAAGACAAACGCAGTTGCGGCATCCCATGAAGAACTTGGAAAAAAACAACGCTATTATGAATAATAGCGTTGTTAAGTACGGCCTCAGTTTCATCAAGACGTGGTGGCAACCACTTTATATCACTTATTTTCAGATAGCTTTAAAGTGGTAATGAGGCTCTTTCTCAGAAAAATGGATGAGCACTTGCTCTGCCACCTCAAAGCGAAACACTGTCCCAGATTTGGCTTGAGTCACCCAATTTTTCTTACTACCACCGCTTGTGAAGCCGCCCGCTACGACACCCACCCCTTCTTCAACTCTTGCTCCTGAATCACGGTCAAATGCGCGTGCGACTGGGTAACCAAGGCAACACAGTGTCCCCTTTTCTTCGTACACATCATAGTCATCATGAATCGTCACTTCGACGGGTACGAGAGAGGAATTGAAAATATAAGCCAGTTCATCAACCTTTTCTTCGATAAGGCCGCTAAACACCCAACACTCACTGGACTTATCCCACTGTCCACCCAGAGCATGGCATTTCTCAACGAGATAGGTATTGTAAGTGCTGTTTAAAGTAATAAAACCAGACTCATTTTGCTCCTCAATCGAGGATTTAAGTTTGAATATTAAGTCGGTTCCATACTTTGAACGAACGGAGATGTCTTCGACATTCAGCAGTTGCGTACCGATTGAGAGGTTCTGGGACAGTTCATCGATTAAGATTCTGCACTTGTAGCCGTTAAGCGATGCAGCAAAATACTTTCGATTTTTCTTTAAGACGTTAAACTCTTTCATGTTTTCTCCGAAGTAATAATGAGTGACAACGTAATAACTTTTATTGATGGCTTTCAGCCACTTATCTTGTTTTTATCGTTATTATTTTTGCTGTTATATTATTATTCAGAGCTTTCAAAGAGCAGAGCGGTTTGGAAGCCTTATCAAACTAACTTAGCCTGTACTTTAATGTCAAGAGTTTTTTTATCCTCCTCAGCTTGAGCACAAAAGTCGTTGAGAATCTTGCAATTACCACTGAAGTTGAGCAAGCTCTGTGCAACGTATGCACAGAACTAAAAGATAGATTATTGAAAGTTCATGTACTGCAATAACGGATTCGCTTGTTTAAGCGCTTGTCGCTGCGCAAGAAGCTCAGATACAACTCGCTTTTTATCTTCTCCCAAAGCGCATGCAATAAGAAACGCATCGACTTCATGCGACATGAATCCCACTGCCTTGGGACCCAGTTGCACTGCGGGCGGAAATGTGCCATCGTTTATACGTCTGTGAAGCGTGGCTTGGGATAAGCCAACGCGTTTTAATACATCGACTTTTTTTTCTATTTTTAATTGGTTAATTGGGTGTATAAGCGTCATTGGACGCCTCCGTTTATTCTTTTTTTATGACTACAGGAGTCGTTGCAAATATAATATTCGTATTTAGAAGTAAAAAGCAATCACTTTTTCGCATTAATTTCATGAAGTGAAATATACAAAACCTATATATTTAAAAACGCAAAAAATATACACACACCATATATTTAACATCACACAATATAACCAAGCGAAGTAATTAAAATAAATAAATGACAAGTACATCCTTTATTTTCATTTAACTCAGCCATCAAGAATACACTTCCTTTTTTATTACTTCTTAACTTAAATCATTTAACATCTGTCTCGACAACTACCTACTGACTTTCAGTGAGATGGCGTAAAAGCGGATGAAAGCGGCTGAGACGTAGTGAGAGTGCGGCGCAAATTCCTTGTCGCAAAGGTCACTTTCGATGCCGTAACGCGCACTTTCCCTGTCGCATGCGACAGATTCCCAATCATATTCCCCAGTTAAACTCCATATTACACCAGCCATCACACAAAATATATTCTACTTATTTGAATAAGCACATTTAATATTATAAATTATATTGTTATAATAAAAACAGATAGAACAAAAATAGTAACAAGCTGATATCGCTCGTTCTTATTTGTTCCAAATAAACGCACGAAAACTTGCCCTACTTAGTAGGGTTGCGATAACAGCCTTCGGCGTTATCGCTAAAAACAATACACTCTAAATAATTAAAATAATAAATAGAGAATTTAAAAATGGACATTAATATAAATACAGTCGCAGCGGCTGTTATTCGCAGCACCTCCAGAAAACAAAAGCAACATCTAACATCATGGATGGAATATCATGACTATTCCGTTGATGAATTAACGACCCTACTACCAGGGGTTTTACCTTCCCCAATTGAATCAGGTGTCAGTATCAAGGAGCAGCAAGCATTTATCACGACATTTGCTCATACCCTATTCATCCACCAACATCCTCAAACGTCTTCCAATCAAGATGAACTTTTGAAGGTAAAAGCCCTCATTCGTACCGTTAAAGCCAATTTCAAGAAACAACGAAAAACTGACAAAGAGCTGTATTGCAGAGCAGTAAAAACCAATCTAACAGAAAGCGAATACCAACAGTTTCTTGAAGTCATGCATAGCTATAACTATAAATCCGCTAGTCGGTTCCTGAGAGATGTCATAACTCAAAAACTCACAATCAAACCTCAACAAAGTTCAGAAATTACCGATTACTTCAAGCAAACTAAATGTATCGCGAATGTAATGGAATCACTCATTGAACAAGATAACCCCCTTTACGACCATGAAACTGCCCGCCAACTGGGTGATGCTCTATATGAACTAAAGCAGAATTTACAACTCATCCGAAACCTCGCTATCGATGCACATAATTCTCAAACTGCCGAGCTGTTAGCAATGCAATTTCTGGATAGCCGTGCCTTACGTGAGCTTTACCGTCGCAAACTTGAACAAGAGAACGCTAGTGATGATATTTGAGGAATTGAAATGTAAGAATGATAAACAAACGGTGCATGATGCTACGCAGTTAGTTCAATATGGCGCCAAGCAAAATGACGACGTCACGCTGTTGGTCGAGTATTCTTCAAGTCACTCCAAGGGTGACGAACTCGGGGGAACATCGCAGTTTATCTGCGCCAACGAAATCGCTTCGGTTCCCCTGAATGCAAGAAACCAAGATGCCCGAGACATTGATTGGAGCCGTGCGATTGCTGAACTACAAAGCGCTCACCTAGCTAACCCTAATACGAAACAACCCTTCCGCCATTTTGTTGTCTCCCTCGCAGAGGGCGAACAGTTACCCCTAACCCAATGGCGAAACACGATTAAGAAGCTGATGGACCATTTAGGATATGAGCATGCTCGTTATATCGTTTTTAAGCACTCCGATACCGACAATGAACACGTCCATATTGTAGCGTCTACGACTGATTTACTTACTGGAAAAATCATTTCTAACTGGCAATCGCACCTCAAAGCCCAAGAAATCATGAGGGAGCAAGAAGTTACGCTAGGGTTACAAGCATTACAAAGCTCAGGGGAACTTCACTCAAGTTACGACACTGATGTACAAGGCGAAAAAGAGAAAACGGTGATTCGTATGATGAGAAGAAAAGTTGATACTGCAATTCGTACTTTGCAGCCCTCTTGCTCGTTGACTCTGTATGAAATGGCATTGCTCAAACAAGGAATTGAAATAGAGCTAATACCAGACAAAACAAACTCTCGATTTAAAGGTATTGCTTATCGATTTCATCAATATCGCTTTGCAGCATCCTCGCTACGAAGTGGCAATAAGTATACATTAGGTAAACTGATTCAAAATGGCGTACTGAACGCTTCATGCCTTGAAAGCACCAATTACAACAAGTGCAAAATTGAAGTGGATCAAGCCATCATTCATTTTGAGACGATTCGGAAACAGGCGATTGAACACGCTGATAAACTCAAGAAACAACTAGAGGAATACGAGCATCAGCAGTATCGTTACCTGCTGTTCTCATTTTCTCGTGCTCATGAAGCTGCTCAGCAATCACAAATGGAGTATTGGTTTGAATATGCAAAGCGTATACGTTCAACCCGTGACAAAGCGATTGTAAGAGCTATTTATGAGTGTGAACGGGGGATTTACAATGCATCCAGTATGATAAGCAACTTGTTTTATCATCTAATACTGACTGTCTTCGAGTATTCTTTTCAAAATAAGTTTAACCTCTCGATTACACCTTTGGATGAACTGGCAACAACTCAGCATGAAAAGGACCCTATCGTTCAACAGACATTCGGTAGTTAGAAAAGTGAGGCTCAGAGAGCCTCACTTATTGCTACTGATTACACAGAACTTTAATCATTTCAGCTTCATGGTTAAGGATATTGTCATGCCCTGCCCCTTCTGACCCCCACTCATCGTAGCTCATCATTATCGCTTGCTTTAAGCTCTCGGCGCGATTGTTCTCTTGATAGAACTTCTTCTTATCTTGAGGAGAGTAATTGCTAAGTCTTGAGTTACTGCTTGGCGAAATAAGACAGAGATTGCCAAATCGATCCACATCGTCCATCTTACGTGCGCCAGATGGATCGGTTTGCGGGAAGTAATGTTCAACAGAGGTTCGGAATGAAAATTGGAAATCATCAAAGTGCTTCCCAAGTTCTTTTTTACCTATACCATCAAACGACTCATCGTCAGATAGACGCTTCCCCAATAGGTAGTCTAGTCGATTAAACACGAAGTTTTGGACGCCCGTCCCTTGATGCAAGACGCCAACATTATCCTCCCTAAACTCAAGTTTCGAACCACCACAAATTTCATCAAAGTAGCTATCACTCAGAGCTTCAAGATCTATCAAGTACGTACTACCATCGACTTCCAACCTTTCATTGTCAGTAGCTAGGATATTTAATATCCTTAACGCATCATTTAACCAACGCTTATAGACTAATGCTGGATTCGATACATGGAACATTGCCAATATCATGCGAATCTTTTCGTTATGGTCACTAAAGGCATTTGGATACTCAGGACTTAAACTATTACCGTTTTTATAAGCATTGAGCCTTAACAAACTCCACTTACGTTTTTCATCGTGTTGATCAGGCTTAATTATGTAGCTATCAAATAGAATTCGGTACTTAAGCAGTTGATACACAAAGTCTTTGGCACCAACCCTCAAACCATCGTCTTTAGAAATAAATGAATCGATCAGCTTCTTGTCATCTAACGAAACGTTTTCTTCTGTCTTCATAAGTTTTAAAACATGAAGCAAGAAGTTTGAGAAGTCGATAACAGTGCCAAAACGCTCTTCTTTCTCTCGATCTTCATCATCACTGTTTGAGCTGGATGTCTTGTTGGCGATAATTTCTCGTAGCGTCATTGCATCTTGCTTTTGCAGCTTGCTCGTGTGCTTATCTTGTATAGCTTCAAAGCTATGTGGCATGGTTTGCCAGTCGTCACCGAATACTTCTTTTCGCAAGTCAGATTGAAAGCCCATCTGCGTATAGCGCTTCATATTCGAGCAAGCATCCCAAATTGTAGAAAAGCAGCTTCTTTCCTCATCACCGAGCGTAGCCATAAACTTCGCTTTCAATACTTCATGTTTTTCTAACTGCTCGCCACGGTTATTCATGATCTCAAAGTAGTGGTTGAGATCGGTTTGCGGTGGAACAACAACTCTTAGTATAGTGACGCTTTCTAACAAGTAGTCGAAAAAACGCTTAGTTTTATCGTCTGCGTCTAACCCTTTGGTTTTGAAGTAACGCTGAATAATGTTAAAGGCAGCATGGATGTTAGGCTCTTCAGACTCGCCATTATTGTTACCTGTATAGATATCATTTAACGCTCTGGAAGACTTTGGGCGGCTATCAAAGGTTAAATTAATATTTAGCCCTTCGAGTTTGTCGGCACCCAGCACCTTACGGTGTTTCAGATACGCTAATAATATAGAGAGCGTGGTATGTCTTTGCTGTCCATCAATGGTTTCGTACACTACATCAGTTTGGTGCGTGTGATTTGTACGCTGATAAACGACGAGGCTACCCAGATAATATTTAGCTTGTTTGGCAGTAGCTGTTTCATCAGATTGAGTAATAAGCCCTGCGGCATCACTGATATCTTGAATTAGCTGCTCAATCTCTGTCGCACCCCAAGCGTAGTTACGCTGGTAGATAGGAATTACATATTGAGTTTTACTATCGAAAAGGTCTTTAACTGATAACTGTTCTACTTGGTTCGAATCACTCATTTACACTTCCCGATTTCATTGCTTCAATTGATGCCTGCACGTCCTCAGCGTTATTGAACTTAGGTTCTTGGATATAACGGGGCTGATAGTTCAGTACCTGCTGAGGGTGAACGGCTTTGCTAATAGCCCTGAAGAGTCCACTTCGAGCTTTGGCGTGATTATCTACCGACTCCATACCAATACGCTGCAAATCAAGACGTAAGAAATACGCCCAGCGATAACAGATCTGTGCTGCTTTATCTAATTCCACATCACCAAACTTATCGTAGTAGTACATCACCGCACACAAGAACAGGTTTCGCACATAGCTATCCCCTTTGCGATTACTGCCACTGTATTTTGTGTGCTCCTTTACAAATGAAGCTAGCCTTGCATCCTTGCCAACAAACAACTTAGAGTGAATCGCCATATAGTGCTGAATGTACTCAAAGAACCGTTTTCCGTTGATCATCACTTGGTCAACTCGGAATGGATAACCCTTAGTTTGCTTGTCCCATTTTCTCGCAGGATCGGCATTGAAGGTTTCAATCGCGTAATCAAGCGCAAGCATTGCATCAACATAGGCGTACTGAGTACTGTCTAGGTTAATGCCTTTGAATACATCAATGTTATGGCGACTAAACTGGATGCCGTAGTCACCGTCAATCCAGCGGCGCATACGAAACAGAAACTCCCCCATGATGGTGTGCAAGTTCGCCGACTCATCATCAGGGTTGACGCCCTGCTCCCACAAGCTTACGTGGTGAAGACGCTCGTTTTGCTCTGTTGAGTCCATCATTTCACGTAGGTGGTAAGCCTTTAGTAGATCGTGAGGGGCAAGTGCTTTACCACGGGCATTTTGTGAATCGAAGAACTGAAACGCTTCACTCAGGTCATCCAGCGTTACTTGAATAAGCTCACACTTATTAAGAACAAAATTGAGTAGTTCCTGCTTTTCTGTAGCAGGCAGATTCGCTACCCGTTCAGAGATAATTTGCGCATTGTTCTTGAGGCTTTCGATACTGACTGAGGATTCAAATTGGTGCTCAAGCAGAGTTGATGAGATGGTTTTCTCTTTTCCATCCAGAATAGTGCAAAGTAGCGTTAAGGTAAGAAGGCGCTGCTGACCATCAACGATGTTGAGGCCACCTTCCCCCCCACTTTCTGAATCTTTGTCTTGATGCAGTACCACCGTACCAAGCCGATAACAAAGCTTAGTACGATGGTTAAAAATATCATCAATCAGTTGATTAACATGCTTTGGCTGCCATTTGTATGGGCGTTGGTACTCAGGAATCGTGAGTTTTTGCTCCAACAACTGTGCAATGGTTTGAGGTTGATTAAAGACAATTGCCATAATTACGCCACCTACTCAATAATAGCTTCAGTTAGAGACAGTTGAGTAGCTTGAAACTCTTTTAAGCGAGCTTTATGTTGGTCGCATAGTATCACTGACTCTTTAAACGCAGACAGAATAATCCTAGTTATAATATCAATTTTATATAGCTTAGCTTTGTTGATGCTGGTGACCATTTTGTGCGTTCGCTCAGTTTATCTTTTCTAATCAGTATACCGTAATCAACATATGAATCCGATAGTCTATCGATAAGCATAACGTGCTGTTATGCATAAAAAAGTAAAAGGATTCCACTGAGCAACAACTCAGTGGAATATGGCTAAAGGCATACTAAGCAACTTGGTAGGTGCCGCCCTTTATTTCCAAATGACCTAATTGAACTTGCTCAGACAGTATTGTTTCTGTTCTATCTTTCATCGCTTTACTTGTGCTAGAAAAACCGAGTACTTCCGTAATCGACTTAACTAGGTCATCGCTAGATATAGAGAAAGTATCCTTAACAGTCTCTATTGCGGCTTTTGCGATTTCACCATCATAGATCAAATCATACTTGCGCTCGTTTGATGGTAGTTCAACTCGATTACGAATCGTAATATCACCTTGGCTTTTAGCAATAATGAATTCACCGTCTAATTCAACTTTACCTTGCCGATTGAGTAAACCGATACCATCTAGAATCGATCGATTTATCCGAGCACCACTTCGTGAGCTACCCACCGCAGACAAAAGACGAATAGTTAGATGTTTGACGTGAATTGGAGATTCAAGCTCTACAACTTTGAGAATATCCTCTGCTAGGGCAGTCGTGCTTGCTTCTGGGATCGTATCGCCATACCCAAGGTATAACTGCTCTGTAGGGAAAACTTGGTAAACGGCAGCAGATGCCTGATGTTCAACTTCCACCCTTTCAATCGCCGCTTTTGGCTTTGATTTTACAGTCTCTTCAACAATAGGCTCTGAATCATAGGCTTCATAATAAGCAATAGCTGACTTGATAGCATCATTTAGCCTTTCTGTTTCTTTATGACGGTTGCGGAACCAATCAGTACTCCAAATGCGGTGGAAGCGCCAACCAAGTCCTTCAAGGACACTCTGACGAATACGGTCTCTATCACGTGCGCTCTTTGAACTATGGTATGTCGCGCCATCACACTCTACTGCAAGCATATAGCGACCAGGTTTATTTGGATCTCTCACTGCAATATCAATATAGAAACCTGCACAACCTACTTGTGGTTGAACTTGATAACCTAGAGAGCGAATTGAAGAAATCACGTCCTCTTCAAAAGGTGAATCAGGTGCCTTGCCTGTTTCTTCTCGCTTAACGAGATCACCTGTTTCAGCATAATGTAAGAAGTTCTTCAGCGCTCGAACACCAAACGGAGATGCCTCAGTCGTTGGCATCTCATCACCTTTGAAGTTACTGAATACTTCCATACACATACGAGCACGTGAGATAAGAACGTTGAGTCTTCGTTCACCACCATCACTGTTTAGTGGACCGAAACTCATTGGCAAGCGACCTTCGTTCGTCTTACCATAGCCGATACTGATATATATGGTGTCACGCTCGTCACCCTGCACGTTTTCAAGGTTTTTAATAAAGAAGTCTTCCCCCTCCTCATGCTTTCCAAAGAAGTTCTCAAGATCTGGGTTCGCTTTTCTTAGTCGTTCAACTTCCAGAAGGATTGCATCACGCTGAGCTGTACTGAATGCAACAACACCTAGTGTTTGATTTGGCGTTGTCTTAGCATGTTTAATTACAGCTTCTGCAACCTCTGTCGCCTCTCCCACGTTACTTCGAGAGCCACCACGATCGTATGTAGTATTCGGCAAGTAGTTAAAACTCAAACCTTTCGCATGAGGGTTAATGCCCGACGAAGGGAAAATCATCAGCTTATTGTCATAAAACTCTTGGTTAGACACTGCAATCAATGACTCATGACGGCTACGGTAATGCCATTTAAGCATCTTTTCTGGTGTACCTGACGCTAAGAACATGCCCAGAATACTTTCCATATCCGCAGTTAGACTTTCTTCTGCGTCTTCATCATCTAAGATTAATTGTTTGCCGAAGAAACTTGTTGGCGGCATCTGCTTGGTATCACCAACCACGATAACCTGCTTACCACGCATAATAGCCCCAAGTGCATCAGCGACTTTAACCTGTGAGGCTTCATCGAAGATTACCAAATCGAAATCAACCACACCTGGCTCTAAATAAGTCGCTATCGACATTGGACTCATCATAAATACGGGCTTGATCTGCTGGATCACACGACCTGATTTATTAAGCAGTCTTCTGATTGGCATTTGACGTCGCTTCTTATTGAACTCTCGTCTTAAAGTTTCAACTTCACCTCTTGCTGATGGGTTGGGTAAATTATCGTAGAGCTGCTTAACTAATGACTCTTGAGCAAAGTGGAATAGTCGCCCGTCTATGAAGCTAAACTGCTCAATCTGTTTTTCATGCTCAACTCGATCGAAATAACGGATTTCATCTCTTGAATCATACTGATGTTCAACAAGTGAGCGATAAAACGTATATTTGAAGCAGTCACGGAAAAGTGTTGGCACATTAGCCCAAGTAAATGCCTCCTGTTTCCATTTTGAAAGTCCAATTCGGTCTAACTCAGCTCCTAAGCGGTTAAAGCGAGTTAGAGGGTAAAGCTTTTGAATATCTTTCCCCAACAACTCAACATCACCAATAGATAAAGAGTCACAACAGTCAGTAAAGTTCGTCAGATCTAGCTGAAGTAATGAAGCTAATTCGCTCAGCATACCTTCACGCTTACTGATTAACTCTTTTACATGGTTAAGCTCTGTTGTGGTAAATCCAATTTCCTTTGAAGGGTCTAAGTACTGCGCAGCACTCGCATCGAGTGAGCCAGACTTAATTCCTGAATGGCACTGGTGAACCCATTGAAGCGGTTTTAAGATCGCTATCCAGTCAGTACTCTCATTTTTAAAATGGCTACCGATAGTATCTATTGCTAGTTGTGCAGAATCGATGAAGCGCTTTTGAGTCGAGCGATATTCCAATACGGTATCAATTTTTTCAATCCATTCACTTGCACCACCAGCAAGTCCATTCTTACACATGCCAGAATAAGTACTTTTCGCTCTTCGATAATCACCTGATAAGAATCGCCACCATTTGTGACCAGTCGTCAGCAATGATCCACGAACAGGCATCCAATCGTAATCTAAAGCGCTATCGACAAAGTAATCAGATAACTCTGCCTTTTGATCTTGTAGGGTTGCACCTTGAAGAGCGAACTCGAGTATCGCATCACCTTTAGACTCCCAAGCGGAAGAGTTCGCATCAACGCTTTCAAGCTCAGGTCTATCTGCAATAAGAGAAAGCCCCTCTAAAACCGAGATACAGTCTGTGTAATTAGTGATAGGTGAAACATAACCAGCGCATGTATGAAGGCCTTTAACCTGGGTGATAATTTCTTGCTGTGTTTCTTCTAATTCAGAGACGAGCTTTTGAGCCAGCTTGTCATCAGACGGCGAATAATCTTTAAGGGTTGTTGATGAAAACAGATTAAGGCTTGGCGCATCGTGCTCACTTAAATAGTCAACAGCCTCAGTTATCTTCGCCAGGGCAGATAAGTAATAACTCTTATCCCATACATTTAAATCAAAGTCGGTACTAGGCAGTTCATCCAAGTCGATTGAAGCGTCAGTAATGATTCGCTCAAACTGTGAGCTATAACCTAGAGCATCATGATAACTCACTTCGGTCTTAGCAATGCTTTCATTCACCGACAGACAGTAATCATCCAGCTTATTACGAAGAGATACCAAGCGGTCAATATCGTCACTTCTCTCTGGAGTGACAGGAGCGTACTGCATCAATGTACTTTCTAATGAAGAAAGTACTGATTTCTTGTTCGCTTTGTGGGAGTGTAACTCTAATACTGAATCACCAATATGGCAGTTATCTAGTCGGCGTTTAACAACATCAAGCGCCGCCATTTTTTCAGCAACAAACAGCACTTTTTTATTATCAGCTAAAGCCTGAGAGATGATGTTTGTGATGGTTTGTGATTTACCTGTACCAGGAGGGCCTTGAATAACAAGGTTGGCCCCTGATTTTGCAGCTAATACGGCTTCAGTTTGGCTCGAATCCGAATCTAAAACCAGTTGAATTTCTTCAACACGGTTTACGTCCATTGGTGTTGAGTCAAGCAAAGTTGCATCACGTTCAAAACCTTCCGTAAACAGCTTTTGAACTAAGCTATTTTCCGATGGTTTTTTACCTTCAGGCCATACTTCATCTGATAAGTCCTGATACATCTGAAACTTACCAAAAGAGAAGAAACTTAATACGATTTTATTACTTTCTACCGACCAACGCTTTTCACCTGAAATTGCATTCGCAACTGAATCTAAGTAGCCTTGAAAGTCATAACCCTTTTCTCCTTCTTCAAAGTCAGGTAAGACAATACCGAACTCCATTTTAAGCTTAGCGGCAAGGGTAAGGTTTGTTCCTAGTTCTGATTCTGTGTAGCGAATTTTGTATGCATCACCCGCATCAGCTCGGAAAATTTCGACAGGGATAAGTACTAAGGGAGCATGTCTCGGTTTGTCAGAATTAGCGTCTTCAAACCACTTAACGAAACCAAGAGCAAGATAAAGTAGATCAACACCCTGTTCTTGGACAAAGGTCGTAGCTTCCGTGCTCAGCTTTAGTAGGCGAGTATCGAGTGATTTTCTAAATAACTGAGTTTGCAGAGCGTTATCAGCGTGCCTTTTATCACCATTTGTTTCTTCAAGATGAGCTGTCAAATCAGTTAAAGATATCGAATTGCTATCCTCTTTCTCTAGAGAATCAGGAGCTGGAAGAAATGACATTGTCTTTGAGTCTTCAACCAAATGTTGAAACACTTGCTCGGACTTTTCGTCAACAATGTCTAGAATTTTGGCTCCCTTGCCGACATTAAGTAATGTATTTCCTCTAAGCCCCATATCAAGGAGTTCTTGACGGCTTTTATCAAAAATATCTTTAAGATTCGAGTTCATGTTGCTGTTAAACCTTATATTTCGTTAACCGTATTGTATAGAAACTGATTAAGCAATACACAACTATGGATCAAAAACTGATTGTTTAACAAATACATTAATCACATGATTAATAGCCAGCAACAGGCTTCAGTGAGGCGTTACGCAACCATATTTTGTACTCTTTTGCTAGAGGTGACACTGATACTCTGGCTTTTTGCTCCTTTCCTCCGTATCTTCCAAGCACAAACCCAAGCTTAGTCAGCAGTGCTTTTAAATAACTTGTGGCTTTGTAAGTCTGCTCCGCTTTATCTAAGCTGGGGAATTTCAAGTGCGGTGGGAAATAGAGGTCAAGGCCATCACCATCCATCTTTCTCAATACGTCGGCTACAGAAGATTTAAATAAGAAGTGATTCGACTTTTCTTCTTCGAAGTTATAGCCATCAAACACTACGAGATAAATCATATTCGCTATGTATTCTTTCTGCCTTGAATAAATACCGAGCTTTAGAAGACTCGATTTGTCCAACACAAACGGGAGGTGAGCAAATAGCTCTCTATCGAAGTTATCATCAAACTTTACATGCTCTACATTGATTTTGTCTAAGTTGTAGATCATTTTGATCTCAAACTTTCTGACCTCTGCTAAAGCTATTGACGATAGTGCATTACAACGTTGTTTGGTGGCAAATTCCGTCGATGTTATATCAACCGCTTTCACGACTGCAATTTGCTGTTGGGCTTTGAATTCAACATCAAACTGCCTTTTATGTTTGGAAAGGGCAGTATTGTGCTGCATAGAATTTTCACAAGAGACTGCAAAGCCAAGCTTTTCTAGTGTAAATCGCATTGATAGAGCTAGATGCTCATTAAGCTCTCGCTTTTGCCTTTCGAATTTCAACCTTTCTGTATAACGTAGCCCGAGATGTGAGTGGCGGTGTTTTTCAAGACAGTCGTTAGATTGGTTATTACGAGAGCTTTTCAAATCGCCACACCAAAAGTTATATTCCTTTGCACATCGAAATCGCCTCGAGAAATTAACTAACTCTCTTGGTATCAAGGTGGATTCACAGATGACATTCACTGTGTTGGTATAGTTTTCAATAATCGAAAAACCAGCACCTAAACATGGAGATGCAATGACAGCTTTGTACTTTGTCACTTCTCGATTTGGATCTTTTAGAAAAGCTTTCTGAGCTGGCATATCTCGATTATCACTATGCAGCACAAGTACACCGTCATTTAAAGCTTTCGTCTCGCAATCTAAACCCAGATGATTTTGATAGCCTAGCTGACCAACGACTTGTTTCAGTGTTTGAAGATTGTCAAACAGAAACACTTTATCCCCCTCTAATACAGTTCGAATCTGCTTAGGATTTAAAAGTTCCTTTTTGTTCAAGATCGTTGCGTTAAGGGTTTTATAAGGGTTTTCTGCGCACTCAACTACTGACAGTTCCCCACGAATTTGCTTGAGAAAGGATAATGAGTTATCTGTAAGATCAGCGTCAGCTACTATTACCCTTGGTACAGTTTTTAAAATATGAACTAGTGCATCAAACACTCTATCTGCTTGCATCGTTCGACTGTTCTCGCTACATACGAGAGTCTTGTAGACCTTCTCAAACTCATCGATAAGTAAAGTATGTGATGAGCATATCTTCTCGAAGAGATGGGGTTTCCAAATACTATTAATTACACTCCCCATGCTGTTGGCTTGTCCTAACTTCATTAGATCTTGCTCTTGATAGGACGCACAGCTTACTTCCAAACAAAATTGCTCCACTAACGAAATCAAATGCGAAATATAAGTCACATTTTTATCTGCCGAAGCGCTACGAGCAATCGGAGTATATACATAGCTTGTTTTACCCACTCCTGTCGCAGCGATAATTGCCGTGGTTGACGGGAGTTGAGAGAGTTCTAAACCTCTCAAGCTGTCTACTCGCTGATAGTTATCAGATGAATTGATTTTAAAGTCACGCTCTACAGCCTCTTTCACCCTTTCTATCTTGCGCTCAAGACATCGAATGAAAGGTGCTTTCAAACTATCATCCTGAATATATGCTGCTGCACACTGTTTAGCACAAGAAAAAACAAACGGAATTTTTATGATCGCTATCTTCGCTGCTAGCTGAGCAAGGTTTCCAGAGCGCGTTAACTCAAATGCTTTACATAAGTACTCAAGCTTTGCATTTTTAGGATGCGGGAGGGACTCCGAAATTGACAAATCAAACACAGAACAACCTAGCCCTAAGTAATTCTCTTGTAATATCCTGACTGCGTCTTTGCGAAAATTTTGGCTGTCAATAGCAATGGTTACACGATAGTTTGCATATCGATAATATTCACAAACTTTCTGGAGATTTTTTTTATCTAAAGGGGTTACGATTGTTGCTGTTTCTGACTGGAAATTGATTTTGCCTGATGCCTTAACAACGATACTTTTCGTTTGTCTTTCTTGCTCAACTAAATGAGCAAAATTATGATTTTTAGCTACTAGTTTCATTATTTTTATTCTTATTCTTATTCTTATTCTAGTTTTTTGAAGCAGGCACTGAGCGCCTGTATATCTATGTTGATTGCTCTATATTTGTTCAGATAAATGCTGTTCTAAGCGGCCTTCGAGACGGTACCTCTCTGCCATTGAGAACTCATATTCTTGTTGTAACCTTTGGTTTTGCTCCATGAGTTGATGAGCTTGAATTTCTAGCTGTCGATTCATGACATTAAGCTCAGTTATCACTCTCTGATTTTCAGCATCTCTGTCTTGTAAGCTTTCAATTTCTATCTGACATTGCTCTAGTTGCATGAGCTGAGCTTTAGTCTCAAAAAGTTCTTCCATCTTTGCTTGAGACTCAATCGCCTTCCCTTCCAATACTACTAACTGGCCCCTCAACTCATCGATGAGTTCGCCACTTTCTATCAACTGAAGTGATAGCATTGATTTTTCAACGTCGTCTTGAGCAGATTTTTCAGCTAGGGCATTGTTAATCTCTTCCTGTGTCTGCCGCCATATGCTTTCAATATCCACCTGAATCGAACCCATTAGCTTTTGGGAAAAAGCCTGCGGAATAGGCTCTAACGCCAGGTTTTGAGAATGGAACTCCCAGTACGCTTCATAAGCCGCTCTCGATTTGTTGAACTTACCGCCGACCGCTTCATTCAATTGAGTCACGTTTTCAATTGGCTCCCCTGAGTTTTCGCCCTCTTTCATTGCTTTGTAGTAATCAGAGAATGGCTTTCCTTTTTGGGGGCTATATCCCAACGATTTCAGTTTCTCTACAAACGATGCTTCCATCAGCAAGTAAGTTTGGTCTGTAAAGTTAGTTTGTTCGGTATGTCCGTCAGTAAGTAAGTTACTTATAGTCTGCTCACTGACTGACTTTGTTTGGTTGTAATTTTGTTTTTTCATTTTTGATTTTCCGACTTATGTGTTGAACATGACTTCACTTTAAAATCTCTGTACCATACACAAAATAACCAAAAAACCACCCAACCATGTTGACATGAGATATAAAGAACTAGAAGCCGAATTAGTATCCAACCTTGAAAAACTCAAAGCTAGTGCATCTCACAAAGGGCTTAACCTCCTCAAAAAGAAGTGTCACAAGAGTTCAGGAATTCTGGTTTCAACAGCATTTTCTCAACCACAATTGTCAGCCCATTATTCAAGCTTAATTTCAGATACCATTCCTTTTTGCAGGAAATATGAAGGCCTGAAGCCACAAAGTGTTGAAGAGTTAATACGCTACTGTGGTGGACTAAGCACAGCTATAAATAACATCCAATATGCTTACGAATTCGAATTACCGATGAGGGTGGAAGTAGATGATGATTTAGAGTTCTTACTTTTTTCGTTAGAAAGCGTTTTGCTAAAAGCAAGGAGTGCAACTAACCAAACTAAAAAATGGATACCTTTTGAAATCGCTCAAGAGCAAGGGCGATTAAATCTTTTTGAGTCCCAATACAAAACTCGTTTGCCTATGTGTGCTGTTTGTTGGAAACGGACATTTTCATCCAGTTACTATTGTAAAGAGCACCATTCCATTCACAACAAAAAAGCGTACAACTCGGCCGTACGAAAGGTTCTATCATTTACGGGAAGACACTCTTCTAACTCAGAGTTAAAAGATTTTTCCAATGCATATAGAAAGAAGAACGGAAAGCAAAGAGGCCTAGCTGCTAAGTTGTTCAGCATGGTGAACGATAGCATCCCAGCAGTAGTTGATGTTCTCAGTTATCAAACCGATGAACACTGGGAGTCATATGCCGAATCGATAATTCTCTATGCTAAAAATAAC
Organism: Vibrio sp. YT-19(2023); assembly: GCF_033337395.1. Taxonomy (NCBI): domain Bacteria; kingdom Pseudomonadati; phylum Pseudomonadota; class Gammaproteobacteria; order Vibrionales; family Vibrionaceae; genus Vibrio; species Vibrio sp. YT-19(2023). The sequence continues at coordinate 48,345 of NZ_JAWOQN010000029.1, forward strand.
TACCCTACTAGCTTTCATCGCTTACAACAGGCCGATAGTTTAACTCAATTCTCCAGCTTTAATTCTCTTCTAGGTTGGGGATTCATGGTTATCGAAAGCCTCGATGACTCGGAGGGTGAATCTTCACGATGGGAAGCTTCTGAAGAATTAAATCATTTCAATAACGGTCAATTGAGGTTTGCTATTCTGAGCATTTTAGCGAGGTATGAAGCTACGCAGCGCATATATCAGCCATTGAAGTCGGGTCCTATGAAAGGCTATGGTGCAGACGTGGAGCGCCGAGAAATTTTGTGTGAACTCTACCGTAAGCAGTTAGAAGATAACGGACGAGTCAACTTATCCCAAATTGCCAGAGAAATGGGACTCTCTAGGCAAAGAGTGAGTGTGTTAGTGAAAGAGCTTCTGTTTATGTAAAAAGTGCATTTGTTCAGTTTATATATATAACCTACCAAAAATGCACTTTTCTGAATGCACAAGCAACAAGCGCTTGTGCTGACCTATAGTCCGACCAATCAAGCTTAACCTCGCTAACTCGAAAGTGGACATTTTTAATTTGACATCGACGGACTAACTTTCAACCTATTAATAACTTTTAGTATCCAAAAGCATAATCAGGCACTGCTTATCACTGTTACAGAGATTCAAGAAAATGGACAAAAACTTCCATCTTCAACCAGTTGTGTTAGATTCATGTTATGCACTTTTTCAGCATAACATGCAGACCATCCTTAGAAATACTTGTACCCTGAAATAAACTTCAACTCAAATCGAAACTTATAACTAAATCTACCGTTAAAAAACCTTTAAGATTTTCTTATAAGTCTCGTGTCTGGCAATACTACGGCCTTCAGACAAGAGAAAGTTCTTCAGAACGTCGTAAGCTAGCGGATTATTGGCAATTTCTCTGGCCAATTGCTCAGGTATTATTCCTTTTGAATCTTCAATCTTTAGTAGCTCAGGTCTCTTTTCAATTAATAGTTCAATTATAGGCAGATCGCCCATGCGAGTAGCCGTATGTAACGCTGTTGCACCTTCTTCGTTAATTAACGTTGCATCACAACCATGCTCTAGTATTAGATAAGCTGATTTTAAGCATCGACTAGCTGCTGCTGCATGAAGGGCTGTTCTACCCGTGAAATCTTGAAGATTCGGATCTGCGTTTGCTTTTAGTAATGCTTCTACCGTTTGATGATCTCTGTTGTTTGCAGCTAACATCAAAGGTGTCTGGAGTTTAAAGTCAGTTATATTAACGATTTCTGGCCATAATTCGATGATTTTCCTGATGCCTGTAACCATCGCACTAAATACATTACTAATTTCATTATCAATATCGATTTGTTTATAAGAATTTAATTTAGTACGCATTTCATAGCTCATCTTCATCATTAGAAAAATGATGCTATCTGCTTGTGGATATTTCAGTTGTTTCTTTTTTAAAGCTTTGTGTTTTTTTAGTACTAGCTCAATAGAACGTCCATTCTTTATACACTCTACGAAATCACGACTAAACTTTTCCATATCGCTAGAACAAGAAGCAAAAAGCGGTTGATAGTTAGGATAGCATTGATACAACTTTTCCCAAAAATACTCATGTAACCCACGCGAAACGTCATAAATATTAGATTCTCCTTTCAGCCCCCCCCAGTAGTACATGTCTCTAAAGTACTTTTCGTGATTATTAGGAATGAGTTTTTGGTTTGCTATAGCCAATGCGAATGCATCTCTAGCTAACAATCCTCTAAACTTTCCAAAGCTGTATTTCTTACATTCATCGATAGCCAAATTTAGATTTTTTTCTGCTTCTTTAAGCTTGTTCTGCGCAATATAATGAAGTGCTTCATAACGTAGTATATTTGCTTTTGAAAATTCAAAATCATCACAGTTTTTCGCCTCATCGAGTAAAGCAGATACCTTTTCTTCGGTTTTTGAATCAAAGTTCTTAAGGAGTAGATGAGCTTCTAGTTCAAATAATATTCGCTTCATCGACTCAGTAGGTGTGGCTTCTAGAAATTTTAACCTTTCAACAATCATGTCAACTATATTAGGATTTGAATATTGATTCACCTGAATAATTCTAGCCCCATATACCACCTCAAAATCATCAATATCCTGCAAGTGTTTAAATGGAGCTTTGTTTTGTTTTAGCTTATCTATCAAAACATCTCTACGCATAAGGTAATTATTTGAATAATCGCCTTCTTCTCTTATAAGTTTATTTATTTTTTTAAATTCATATTCAGACGTAGGAAATATATTATCTAATATATCCTCTTCTCCAGAACGGCTAAAAATATCATTAATTCTATCTGTAGTGCTCCATGGAATACAGTGGTTATTGGCTGAGGTAAAATTTCTCAATAAATCGTACCTTAAAAAAGAAGGAAGTTGTTCTTCAAAAAACTTATTTTCCTCATGGTGTCCTAAATTTCCCTTTTGAATATGAGCCTCAAAAGTCAGGTTATATACATAGTCGTAAAGTTCAACTAACTGAAGTGTTTTATTTTCATTTAAGTCAAAACATAGCTTATCAACTTCAGGTGTTAAATACTTAACTAATTGCTCATATCCCTCTTGAATAGCTCTGGCTATCAGCAACCTCATACGTATCACTTTAGAGCTTGGTGCCTGATATCGTACTTTTAGTTTCTGTACAAAATCTTGCTGCTCCGCTGCTGAGCATTCACGCCTTAATATTAACTTTAAGTCTTCACAATCAATAGCTATTTCATGCTGTAAGTCATCATAAGACAAACCTTTTTTTTCAATAAACTCCAGAGCCTGTTCAAATTGCGAAGACTTTTCATCAGGCTCAAAGCAGCCACAAAACTGTATATTCACTTTGTCCGAAAACGTTTTCTCGATACTTGATATTTCAGGGGTGCTCGTGCCTTTTTGCCAGTTGTAAAGATTCCTTAATACTTTCTCGTATTTATCATCACTATCTAGATCGTTGTCTAAATTATTAGCAATAGATGTTTTGGTGTTTTGGATTAAGTCGATAAGCCAATTCAAGACTTGCGGTACAGGGAGAAGAAGCTGCGTAGGTTCAATCGTAGAGTCTACGGCAGGAAGATACCAAAACCGTCCGCCAGGCATACCCTCATCCATTTTTGATTCAATTTGCCAAAATACCGTATGTCTCGCTAGAGCTGGTATGATAACCCTGGCTAAATAATGCCAAACGATTTTTCTTTGTGACGCCTTTGAAGAATAAACATTGAGTTCGATGTTCTTATGCATCAAGTAATCATCTGCAACATTGGAGATCAGATCTTCTTTCGCTCTTTCATCAAGCCCTAAAGCATCCGCTATATCACCCAAAATACTTTCCCAAGTATTAGATAAATTATCCATCGTCATCTCGACATATTTAAACGTGCTTTTCGATTTTGAAGTCATCTGACTATTAGCGCCAAGCGCTTTAGCAATTTGAAGAAGTACCGATTCGAAGGTTGGAAAAGTAGCCACTGAATGTCCTTTTATTGTTTCGTTTTCCGCTAGAAGAAGAAATTTGATGGGGGGGGATGTTGCTTTTCATTTTTCTACAGAGCCGATTTTATCATACTGAAGCCATCTGAATACCTGAGTATAAAAAGCATGACAACAACACAATCTAGAAAAACAAAAGAACTCGTAATCAATTGGCACATGACAGAGGTCTGCAATTACAGTTGTAAATACTGTTTTGCAAAATGGGGTCGCCCCAAAGAACTCCATCGTTCAGAACAGGCAATCGCTAACTTATTGGATAAGCTAGCAGACTACTTCATCAAAGGCACTCCAGTCTTAAAAGAAAAGCTGGGGTACGAAAGTGTTCGTCTTAACTTTGCAGGAGGGGAACCAATGATGTTAGGAAATACGTTCGTTACCGCTTTGGTTCTTGCAAAACAAAAAGGATTTAAAACCTCAATCATAACTAATGGACATTACCTAATTCATGGAAAATCACCGTTGCCGAAAGATACTTTAGACATGATTGGAATCAGCTTTGACAGTCAGTACTTAAGTACACGTATGAAAATAGGAAGAAACGATCGAAAAGGGAACTCTTTTGGTGTTAATGATTTAACACATGCTCTAGCGAACCTTACACAGTCACAAACAGGAATCAAAACAAAGATTAATACTGTAATTAATAGTCTTAATTGGGAAGAGGATTTCTCTAATTTAATTTCTAGTCTAAAACCATACAAATGGAAAGTATTACAGGTCATGCCTTATGGTGATAATGAAATACTAATTTCCAAAGAACAGTTCGATAATTTTGTTCAAAGACATAGTGGATTAGGGTTACCTATGTATTCTGAGTCTAATTCTACCATGACAGAATCATACTTAATGATTAGTCCAGAGGGTTGCTTTTACCAAAATACTGCCAATAAATCTGAGTATAAATATAGCGAATGCATTAATTCATGCGGTGTGGAAAAAGCTCTTTCTCAAATAGAGTTCAATCCAATTACGTTTTCTTCAAGATATAAAGAAACCAATATAGATATTGTAGAAATCTCATAAAATCTACTAACAAAAAATAAAACTAGGTTCCTTATTATAGGAGCTATAAATAATCACAAAATATTAGATGAGGAACAGATGAATAAATTTATCGTTTTTGAAGGGTTAGATGCATGTGGAAAAACAACATTAAGCTCTCTATATGCGAAAGAAATGAATACTATCGTTCATAATGCGGTAGTCCCTGAAGCTCATGATCTAAGAAAGGTCATTGACTCATATGAGTCAAAAGAGAGTGCATTTCTATTTTTTTTGTTAAATAATTTATTGAAGAGTAACGAGGTTTCGAAAGTATTAAACGATGAAGATATCATATTAGACAGATATATATTTTCAACTTTGGCTTACCAAACAATTATGCTTGGAGAAGATATTGTCAAAAACATTTTTGACACACTTAGAATTAATAAAAAAATACTTCTTCCAGAAGTGATCATTTTTGTTAAAGCCGATATTGAAACAATAAACAACAGAATAGAGACCAGAGGTGGTACAGTTCAGTGGTACGGCGATGCAGTTACGCAAAATAATAGTGTTGAATCAGCATATCACAAAGTTTTTGAATGGTTTGATATTCCAATTGTAGAGGTCGATACATCAGAAAAACATGGCCGTTCGGTAGAAGAAAATTACCAACTAATGAAAGATCGGGTCGAGCGCGTTCTTTCGGGAGGAAATAATTTGTACAGTTTCTAGTTCAATATCTCTTGGTGATATTGCATGAATATGCAGACACAAATTGCTCGTAAAGAAAGCCGTTTCTGCTTATGTTTAGGAGAACGTGAGCACTACTGCTCCGTGATTCGACATAAGCAAATGTAAGGTTAGATTCTGGCTAGATTGAACTGCGATTTATTACGCAAACTCATAAAGGGGCATAAATGAGCCAGCACAGATCTAGCTGGCTCGAAGATGGACAATAGTTTACCAGTGATTTTGCTAATTTAGCTATTCATATCATAAATAAATTCTCGTATTGAACACGGTCTACTAGCTACCGACTAATAACTCAAAATCATCCACAGTCCTCACCAACATCTCACTTCAGCCACGGTTGGTGAAAAATTCTAACAAGTCTACTTGACCTGTCTACTACCCTACAGTTCATACTATCCAAATACTAAGAACATTTGGGTCAAATCTCACATGTATTGCGTATTTCGGAATTGGGGCAAAGGCTGGTATATCTCGCACCACCTTGCTCTATTACGAGAAGCTAGGGCTGATTAACGGCCATCGCCTTGACAATGGGTACCGCTATTACAGCGAAAACGATTTTCAGCTACTGTTTTTGACTAAACAACTTCAAAGTGCAGGACTCTCACTGAAAGAGTGTGAACAATGCATGGACGCGAAGTTAAGTAGAAGCTCATTGGAAAACCTGATTACGCATAAGTTTCAGCTTGATCATTTCCGAGCCAAGCCTATACTCAGATCATTGGTTTGAGAGGTGTTTATGGCTAGAAATGAGATTCAGTTTCAAAAAGGTTTATCGTTGATCCGCTTCAACAACCTTTATGGAACGGAAACTCAGTGCTATGACAGACTTTTTTAATCTTAGGTGGGGTAATGGGTTTGTCTGCCCTAGCTGTGGCGGTAAAGAATACTGCAAGCTAAAGCGGCATTCGTTATATCAATGCAACACCTGCCACCAACAAACATCTCTTACCGCAGGGACTATTCTTGATAACACCAAGCTGCCACTGACTAAGTGGTTTCTCGCCATCCTCCTGCTGACTAAAGTTAAAAACGGCATATCAGCATTAGAGCTATCAAGGCTAATTGAGGTCTCATATAACACGGCATGGCGCATGAAGCATAAGCTCATGCAAGCGATGAAAGAGAGTGATGATAAAAGACAACTCGATGATGCATATTGGGGCGGTAAAACAAAGGGTAAGCGTGGCAGAGGATCTGTAAACAAAGTGCCTTTCATTGCTGCTGTCGCTCTGAATGAAGACTACAACCCTGTTTACATGCGAATGACTGTGGTTAAAGGCTTTCGTAAAGATGAAGTTGAGAAGTGGGCTAAGAAGCACTTAGTGCCGTCCACTCTCGCCATATCAGATGGACTTTCCTGCTTTGAAGCCCTGTCCAATGCGAACGTACACCATGATCGGGTTGTTAAAGATGGCGCACCTGATCTTGATGAAATTCAAGATAAATACTTCCATTGGGTTGATACGATGATCGGTAACGTCAAGAACTCATTGAGAGGAACTTACCATGCTATCAGTAAAAAGCATCTACCTCGATATCTCGGTGAGTTTTGCTTTCGATTTAACTACCGATTTAGACTCGAAGAATTGCTAGATGAGCTTCTTGGCTCATCAATGACAACACCTCCTATGCCATATCGGTTACTAAAATTAGCAGAGTCGTATTAAGTGACTCATTTGAGCCACTGATATACCCATCCATCAGCGATTAAGGTCTGTTTGATTTTAGCTTTATCTTTGCGACTGGCACGGTTGTAGATTGATCGGATCTCTTGCTCAAAGCTATCTTCATTAAACCCACGTTTAATTGCTTTTTGATACCACTCATGCCCTTGAGCAACATCTCCCAAGATCATCTTACATGCGCCAATTAGAGTGCATGGGCGGTAGTCTTGTTTAGTAAGTTCATGAGCTTGAGTACCAAATTGGATCGCTTTATCAAACATGTTTAGATCACGCTTTGCACCACCACTTGTGGTTAAGAGTGCCGATTTCAGGCTCTTGTTGCCATTTGCGAAATTGAATGGGAAGTTTTTATTAACCAGAGCGACCGCAATTTGGGGTTTCCCAGCCTTTCTGTAATCAGCAATAGCATTCACGAGATTCCAAGGTTTCTTCGTATCTTCCCATTTGCGCTTTGCTAGCTCAGCTCGATTCAGATAGTACAGCCCACTTACATATTGATTTTCAAAACCTTTATTGATTAACCATAAGTAATCGCTCTCAGAGATTGTTTGCCCTTTGGTCAATGGTTCGAGGATTTCTGCTGCTTTGGATCGTCTTAGTACCTTAACTACCTCTATCGATGGAAAATCAATGTAGTCCCTCTCATATTGAGCTTTTCGTTCCTTAAACATCTTTTCTGATGCTTCACGTCTCGCTTGCAGCTTTTGCTCTTGAATCTGGCGTTGTTCATTTCGTTGTTCTGCGGGAGTTTTGGTTCCGATAGAGACATGTTTTGAGAGCAGGGATTTAATCATTTCACAATCACCTGCGAACTCACCACTGTTAGTCGCTATCCTCTTTTTAGCTGAAAGTTTTAAAGGCATTAACTTCAAAGGTAATGAATATGGCGATTCAGGTTGGGAATCAATAAGCAATATCAAAGCCTCGGTGTACTCATTACCCATCAGTTTGGATATGTCATTAATCTCATTCATTAGGTACTCTTGGTCACTGGAAGCGGCAATGCTCTTTTCTATCAATTCTAACCAGCCATAATGGAGTGGGAACTGGGAGCGAGAGAACAAATTTTTTACTTTGCTGAGTGACATGTGAGTTAATTCCTTGAGTGAATGATGAACAGCCTTTGTTCATGTAAGTCATTATAAATGGGTAACAAAAAAGCGCAACGAAGTGATATTTCAACTTAGCTGAAAGTTATGCGTAATCAGGTTGGAAAATTGGCTAACGCAACTCAACCATGAAATTGATGAAAAATCCACGCCCGCGAGTTGCTACTGGCATTACTTGGATAACGCCCACAAAGATAGTTACACTTGGTAACAAGTGTCGTCTACTAAACAGAGGTGAGTTTGGCAAACAGGCTTAAGGCTTACACCAGTTGGCATCATTAATGTTGGTGGCTCTGATTCCACCAGTATTAATGCACAAAGTATAAAGTCAATATGATTGAGTAATTTTTTCAAAATGATAGATGGGAACTCGCCACGTGCCATCACATCAAACACGATATTACACCAATAATATTACCGAGCGTCTATAACTTTACAGGTTACGGTAATCAATACCTTCACTTGTTCCAAAGCACTATCAAGGCAATATTGAGTTGAAAAAGCATGGTTATCCGTCAATGACTCTATCTGCTTGGAAAGTCCTAAAAGTCTACGAAGAATTTTATCGAGGGTTAATGCATGGGTTCGCCAATCACTCTGGATACGGCTATTGGCTATTAGTAAATCTATCCTTAAGAGGTAAATTTGAAGCTCTAAGAGAATGTTCTGCTCTCCAACCTTTTTCGATATTAACTTCGCATCTTCTAGGCATTTGTGAAGATGACTAGTATTGATCTCGTTAGGTAGATGGGTTAACAACACAAACCTCCTTGGTGGATGAGTGGCTACTATCGAGTAACCACACACCTGCGCCAGTATTATTTAGATTTGAAAACTAGTCCATTTCTAGCCAGTTCATAGTCGAGATATTCCCAAGCAGTAAAATTTGTAAAGCCGATTTCATCATCATCTTTAATGTTCAGAAGAGACTTGTCACCTGTTTCCTCATATTCTTCTTCAACTTCACCTTCTACTCCGTTTAAAGCCTCTTCCACAAGCTGTTCTTGAATGTCTTCGTCTGACCAACCTAAGAATTTTGCAGTTAGATTTGGCTTAAGCCGATAGTAATCGTCAAGTTCACCTAGTGGTGGCTCTTTTCCTTGTTGTACCGCTTTAATGGTCTGTTCTAGCCCATAGGGGTACGTAGCCTCATCCCATTTGAACAACTGTTCTTCATCAACCACGAATATAAGCCAATAATCAGGATTAATAGCCACCTGCCAACCAAGTAAGTTGAACTCTCTAATGATGTAAAAGCGATCATCATGCGATAATGGCATGCCCACCATCTTCTGGATAAGCCCTTCACGTACTATGAACCGATTTTGGTTTGCTTCAGCATCCGATTTGTGAGTTTGAGAGCATAAAAGAATTAGCTTTGCTACTTGTTCATAATTGATACGATTATCTTTTACTCTTCTTTGAATAGGCATAGTTAGTTTTATCCTGTTATTTACATAAAAATTAATACGCGCTAACAACTAGCTAAACTCGCTTATACCTAAAACTAAAAAAGAAATCTCACGATTTTGCCCGATACTCAAGTCATCAAGCCAGTAAGTAACTCTTTTGTGACGTCTGCGGGATGACTGCTCCCTTGCGGCCTTACCCAAAAACGTATTGATTCACTAAGAGTTTTGGGACTTCCATCTTCACCATTGGCAAAAGGGATATTCAGATCAAATGGGAAAAGAGCATTATGGAAGCAAGTGATAATGTCTTGTTTAGAGTTCAACTTACCCTCGCTAATATACCCTTCAGCGAACTCTTTGATTATTGCAGTTTCTAGTAGTACTGACTGAAACCAATCGACAGAGTGCTTATATGAGATGACCCAATTAGGACCATTTACAATATCAAAACTAGTGATCCGCACCAGCAGTTTTGGACACCGAGTTAAGTGAGTACAATCACTAACGAGGTGAAGCATGACAAGCAAGAAA
>NZ_JAWOQN010000002.1:0-253968 GCF_033337395.1 Vibrio sp. YT-19(2023)
TTAGCATGAGTAGTTTTACAGGCAAAGCCGAAGCGGATGATAACCACCTACTGAAGTAGGTGGTTTAGGGCTGAAAATAAAAAGGGCAGTCCGTCGACTACCCTATGGGTTGCTAAACCAACCTGAGGCGATCAGTGTATCAAGCCAAGCTCCCTTGCTTCTTCAATGGTCAACCCACTTTCACGGATCTCACGTAACGCTTCAATGCGTCTTCTGGCTTCTGCTGATTTCACTGTTTTCTCTGGCTTCACAACGGTTTCCTCATCAGGTAATTCCCATTTGTGAGCGATGTTGGTCATCTCGTCATGGTCGATAGAATTAATGGACATATTTCCTCCGAACACACCATGTTTTCGATGCGTAATCTATAGCAAAACCGGAACAAGGTGGTAAGAAAAACTGTAGGGAAATGTGACCCCTCCCGCCCTTTCGTTAACTCCTTAATAGATTCATCATTTAAGTTTTGCCAAGGGACAAATTTACGATTAAATTTGAGTAATTACCCCTACGAAAAGTGTGCTTATCTAGCTCTCAATTCTGCTCTTCTTTAGTTTTATCAACGACGCATTACACCACTTCCTGTTTCACCTAACTTTCGAGTCACTTCACTGATTCATAGCTTGATACTTTCTAAAAACCGCCACACCTGATAATGATAATAATTATCTTTTAGATTGATAAGGTGTTTATATGGATGGTATTAACTTAAGTCATGCATACCACAATGACCCGGTCATCCAGATCCGAGATTTGTGCGTCGATTACATCACTGATAATGGTGATTTTAATGCGGTAAAGTCCGTCAGCTTTGATATCGGCAAAGGCGAAGTATTTGGTCTTGCCGGTGAATCTGGATGTGGTAAAAGCACAATCGCATTCTCAATAAATCGTCTTCATAAGCCGCCAGCGTTCATTTCTGGCGGTAAAATATGGTTTGATGGCAAAGATATCCTTAGTATCTCAGACTCTGAACTGACCGCTCTAAGGTGGAGTGAAATCGCCATGGTGTTCCAGAGCGCGATGAACTCACTCAACCCTGTCTTAACGATACAAGAGCAATTTGCAGATGTGTTACGACACCATCAAGGCCTCACTAACGCTCAAGCAAAAGATAGAGCAGAAAAGTTGTTGGACTTGGTCAATATTCCTCGAGAACGCTTAGCAGAATATCCTCATCAATTTTCAGGAGGAATGCGTCAGCGCTTGGTGATAGCCATTGCTTTGTCTCTAAATCCAAAACTGATCATTATGGATGAACCCACAACAGCATTAGATGTAGTGGTACAGAGAGAAATTTTACAGCAAATTTATCAGCTTAGAGATGAGTTCGGTTTTTCAGTCCTCTTTATCACTCATGACCTGGCACTCATGAGCCAACTATGTGATCGAATTGCAATCATGCGTCACGGAGAAATCGTCGAAGTCAATCGAGCATACGATATACGCAATCATCCTCAACACCCCTACACGCAAAAGCTATGGGCTTCTTTCCCAAACATCCATGACGTCCACAAACAACCAGAGTTACAAGGAGCGTAACCATGAGCCAGCCTATCATCCAAATGAAAAATGTGATTAAAGAATTCAAAGTGGGCGGTGGTTTAGCGAAAGAGGAAACCTTTCGTGCGCTTCAAGGAGTGACTTTTGATCTGTACGCAGGAAAAACCTTGGCTTTGGTTGGAGAGTCAGGCTGCGGTAAGAGTACTTGCGCTCGTTTAATAACCAAAGTCTATCCTGCAACGGAAGGCGAGATCCTTTTCAATGGCACTGACATAAATGAGATCACGTCACGATCGGCTCTACAAGAATATCGCAGTAAAGTACAAATGGTGTTTCAAGATCCGTTTGGCTCTCTCAATCCAACTCATACCATTCGCCATCACCTAACACGTCCTTTAAAAATTCATAAACAAGTCAAAAACGAGCGCGACATCCCAGCCCGCTTGGAAGAGCTTCTAAAGCTGGTGGAACTACCTGAAGAGACATTGAATAAGTTCCCTCACGAACTCAGTGGTGGGCAACGTCAGCGAGTAAACTTAGCAAGGGCTTTAGCGGTAGGTTCGCAAATCATTCTTGCGGATGAGCCTACGTCTATGCTGGATGTTTCTATTCGCTTGGGAGTGTTGAATTTAATGCAACGAATGAAGCAAGAACTGGGAATTGGTTTTTTATACATCACACATGATCTGGCGACTGCGCACTACATCGCGGAAGAAACCGCAGTAATGTACAAAGGGCAAATCGTTGAATGGGGCGACACTCATTCAATACTTAAGAATCCGCAGCATCCTTATACTAAGCTGTTGATTTCTGCCGTTCCTGATCCTGACTTACCTTTTGGTAACTTAGTGAAAAATGAGCCAAACTATTCGATAGATGCCGATGAAATTCGTCAACGTAGCAGCATAATTGTCGACGAATTTGATCAAATAGGGCCAAATCACTATGTAAAACAATGGACTGAGGCAGCGTAATGGATTTGAGTACTTGGCAAGATCAAATCGCCATGTGGTACGAACAGCGGAAACATGATCAAGTAGAAAAATTGGAAACGATCTTATATCAGGTGCCTGATGACGTGTTTGGACCCGAATTGAGTGATCTTCAAAGTAAAGCGATTGCTTGCTGGTTGGATGGATGTTTACGCGTGTTTCAACATGCAAGCTACCAAGACCCTCAGAAAGCATATCAAACCTTGCTTTATACGAGTGCAAAGCTTGAACAAGCAGCATGCCAAGTCTCGACTGATATTCTGATCAAAGATTGGTGTTTGAGACGACTTCAGCATCTCACCGTTGTGGCGTTAGAGTTTTGTAATCAGCAGTGTGATCAAAACAAGTGGCAGGAACAAGCCCATAGCTTAATCGAATCACATGTTGCGTTGATGCGTTCATTACATTGGAATGCACCCAAGAAGCATGATCAAGGTTTACCTCATTAGTCCGGAAAAATGATCAAGGCTTAATTAGCGGAATTTTAGGCAAAAAAAAGCGAGTTTCCTGAGGAGAAACTCGCGAAGTCTATTCAGAATGAATGTAACAATATGAGCCAATCTATTAATCATCAGAAAGGACAAAAGGTTGTCTATTCGGGATAAATAGTAGTATTAGGCTTGGCTTCTAATGTCAGTGGTTTGTAAGAGTTAAGTCTGTTTTTTATCATCGAAAGACATTGTTACATTTCAAACCGATACATCACACCTATAGCTTGATACACATCAAGCGACACTTTTAAATCGCCATTTCATCCAAGGCACGAAATACCATTTCATCCATGTGACCATCGAAGATTTGACGACAAACTTTCCGACGCACCGCTAACCCCGCAATCAAGCGCTCGATGGTAAGATGCTTAACATCGTTCTGGGTGTTAAACAGCTCGACGGTTTTACTTAATGTCTCATAAGGAATCGGCTCATCCCCTACCCTTAGCCAATCGAGCTTCTCTATGTAATCTGAGCACTCTTCTTTGATTGAGGCATAGGAGTGCCCTGTCATCGCAGACAAAGCCGTTATACTGCGTTCTAGAGCCTCTGGTGAGGTATATTTAGATAGAGTAATGGTGATCTCATCAGCATTGATCTCTACCAAATGTTTTCTTTGCTTCACGCGTCGCCCTAAATTTCCTCTTGGAGACGGTGCTTTGCGTTGAATGGGCTCAAATTCGCCGTCTATGATGCCTGAGAGCTCCTCAAGCTGTTGTCGGGTTACCATCTCATTACGAAGTGGATTTGGCAGCGTAGGCGCCATGTTACGCTTTCCTGCGTTGGTCGTTCGCGCTCGCGAGTAACGTAAGACCTCTTCGACATCACATTTGATGTCGATCTGGTAGTCCATCACTTTGTCATTTTCGATCATGGTTTCGATCTTCAGGTGATAACCCCACAAATTAACGACGAATAGATCATCATTCCCTTTTCCATCAGACAACCGCTTTAGTTCTCGGATCAGATCCATGGAGAAACGTCGCCATTCAATGTTACGTGCAAGTTTCTGGTTTAACTCACTCAGTAGCATGCAATCCGTGTGACGACGAACCATGCGACTACGGAAGAAAGAGTACAGTTGAAACACCAAAGTATGTTGTTTCAAGATCTCTGGTGGGAACAAGAAGAAATAATCGCGTGTTAGTAGTTCTTCGTAGAACGACGGTTCCCACACCAAGATGTATAAGTTGGGTTTAATACGAATTTCGCCATCACTGCCCTCAACGGGCGCTTCTTCTGAAGCCGTGATGGTACGGGCTAAGAAGCGGAAGCGGTCACTCTTAAAGCCTTCGGGCATGTTTTCACTTAGCCAACGTCCAGTAAGTTCATGGAGCTGAAAATCAGTGAATTCAATGCGATCAATGCTATCGCGAATGGAATCACGAGCTGGGCCACTGTCTTTTTTGCCTCTGAGCGACAAAATATCAGTGATGTATAGCGGCGTTTTGTTTGGTACGTGAGCAGCATCAAGCTGATACTGATCTTTGTGATGATCATGATACTGAACCGTTAACGTGAAGAGAGCGAACAGGGTCATGAGATCATCCACAGTCATGATATTTTTGGATGATCGCGTCTCAATAACGGCTTTTGTGCCAGAGATCGACACCATGGATTTCTGATAACTTTTTCGAGTTCTTGGTGGCGCAAGTGCTTGGTCAATTATCCCAGCCCAATTTGTTGGAGATACAACAAATTGATCGGCTTCATCTTTCATCGTGGGAGGTGTGTTTAACCCGTGCTCATTCAACAAACGTTTGTTTACTTGAGTCTGAGCCAATGCTTTCGAACGTTTTTGTTTCTCGTTCTGGCGAACTTTGTCGGTAACAAGACTTGTTGCTCCCAACACAGATATAAGCTGATTGGGATTCACAAATTTATGTAGCATCGTTTTACCAGCAAGTCCCTCTTCAAAACGCACTGGAGTTTGAGTAAATAAACCAATATTTACTGCCGCGCGCAAACGTTGTTGCAGAGCTGCACGTGTGAGTTGCCCATCTGTTGCTTCTACAATCTCTGTGGTTGAAACCAAACCATCCTTGCTGCTGAAGCCTCGTAATGAGATCAGATTAAGCAACTCTAAGATGCTTTTGGTCACCCCTTTGAAATGTTGGTACTGCTCTACCCAATCCGCAGAGGATTCATGTACCTCAAAAAGATGGCCATCTTTGTGGCTTCTCGGTGCTTTAATCAGAATTTTTTCATCAGCCGTCATTTTAGATCCAGATCACACTAGCCGTAGTTGTGCTATGGTTCCGAAGAATAAAGAAAAACAGATCATAAATAAAGAAAAAAGATTGTTTTTAAATAACTGATCTTTTTGATTAATCTGATCTTAATTGATTATATGATCTAATGATCTGGCTTGACATTTCTCGCTAAGCTTTTGTTCTATAAGACTATTATTTCCATGCATTTCGGAACTATGATCATAAGAAGTCTGAAAGTATGATCAACAATAACCTGAAAGCATGATCATATTTATTCGTAAGCATGATCATTAAGGTTATGAAAAGATGATCAAAAGAGTCTTGAAACGATGATCATGATGTTTTTACAGGTTATCCACAGATGCAGTATTTAATAATGATCTTCACGATGATTATATTGTGCATTGGTGATGTTATTTATACTCGGATCGATGATCAAGAGCCAATATATCTATCGTTCTGGCGCCCATATTGATGAGATATCACTCATCTGATTAAAATACATTCAAGTCGCTCATATTTAGAAGTAAATCCTAGTCTCTGCTTATTTACAGGAAGCATGATCATGAGAGCGTGATTTATCATAGCAACTTGAGCAATTTCATTGTTCCGGCTTCTATAACGTCAATTTCTGCTCAATCCCCCATTCTGTCTGCACTCAACCGTAAATCAGAGAAGAAAACTCATGCTTCCGAGAGATTCTAAGGCTTGATCATATTTCCGATTAATGGATCTTATTTTATTTGCGTGTTTACACCGTACTCTGCTCTATTTTTCCATGATCATGCTTTCGGATTTGCTTATTAACACGGAAGCATGATCATAAGCATACCTTGATCATACTTCCATAGATGTTTCGCTGGAACTGCCCTATTTTGCTCGGAGACATGATCAAGGTGTTCAGATCTTTATTGTTCCGATATTACTTACTATTTATCGTTTAAATTAGGTTGGTCTAACATAACCCGTAATTTAGCTTAATATTATAATCGTTCCGGTAGAAAATTGATTTACATTGTAAATGAGTGACGCTGTAACACTTTTTATTTTTAAGTTTAGGTGTCCACTTATGAGAAGATTATTTGATTAAAAATAGTTATCTTTTTGACCATAAATCATAAAAGCGTCGATTTGGGTGTTTTTTTATGTGATGGTAATTCAAAATGTTCGTGCACCTTTTTGTTGTTTTTGGTCTTTACTGCTGTACAATTGCAATTATAAATCCTTCCAACGGAATTTGGCATGAAAAGAGAAAAAACGATTGAAAACCTTCTTGAGTTAGCGGAGCTGACTCAGCAGGTTCAAGCTGACCGTATTGAAATTGTTTTAGAAGAGCGAAGCGATAACTACTTCCCACCAATGTCGAAAGCGATGATGGAAACCCGTTCTGGTCTAACTCGCCGTAAGCTCGACGACGCGATTGGTAAAATGGAAGCCGCTGGGCATCAATTTACTAAAAACAACGCGAATCATTATTCAATTACGTTAGAAGAAGCACACATGCTCATGGATGCGGCTGAAGTGCCTAAATTTCATGAGCGTAAAAAGAATTCAGGTAACAAACCTTGGATTATTAATGTGCAGAACCAAAAGGGCGGTACAGGTAAATCAATGACCGCGGTTCATTTAGCGGCATGTTTAGCGCTAAATTTGGATAAACGATACCGTATTTGTTTAATCGACTTAGACCCACAAGGCTCGCTACGTTTATTCCTCAACCCGCAAATCAGCATGGCAGAGCATGATAATATCTATTCTGCGGTAGACATTATGTTGGGTAACGTGCCTGATGGTGTGGAAATTGACAGTGAATTTTTACGTAAAAACGTATTGCTGCCAACGCAATATCCGAACTTAAAGTCGATTTCAGCGTTTCCAGAAGACGCGATGTTTAATGCGGAAGCATGGCAAACGCTATCTGAAGACCCATCACTCGATATCGTCCGTCTGCTGAAAGAGCAACTGATTGATAAAATTGCTGATGACTTCGATATCATTATGATTGATACCGGTCCACACGTTGACCCATTAGTATGGAATGCGATGTATGCATCAAATGCCTTGCTAATTCCTTGTGCGGCTAAGCGTCTGGACTGGGCTTCAACAGTAAACTTCTTCCAGCATTTGCCTACGGTATATGAAATGTTCCCGGAGGACTGGAATGGTCTTGAGTTTGTTCGCTTGATGCCAACCATGTTTGAGGACGACAATAAGAAGCAAGTTTCTGTTTTAACTGAAATGAACTATCTTCTAGGTGACCAAGTTATGATGGCTACTATTCCTCGTAGCCGTGCGTTTGAAACCTGTGCCGATACCTACAGCACAGTATTTGATCTGACAGTAAGCGATTTTGAAGGCGGTAAGAAGACACTAGCTACCGCGCAGGACGCTGTTCATAAAAGCGCACTGGAATTAGAGCGTGTCCTGCACTCTAATTGGCCGTCATTGAATCAGGGGTAATAAGTAAATGGCTTTGAAAACGTCTGAATTAAACGCGAAATTATTTGGCAAAACGAATAAGCGTCGTGTTGTAACTCCGCAAGAGGCGCAAACTGCGGCAAAAGAGAAAGCTCAAACGATTGAACTAGCAGTTGCAGGTGAAAATATTGTTCAGTTTGAACTTGTGCGTATTCCTGCAAATAAAGTTGCGACAGAAACAACAGTATTTGTTGATAACGCTCGTGAGCAATCGTTCTTAAATGAACATGCTTTATCTGATGTTTTAGTCACACTCAAAGAGCGTGGCCAACAATATCCAGCTGTAGGTCGTAGAACTGAAGATGGCAAGATCGAAGTTTTAGATGGTAGCCGTCGTCGCATGTCTTGTATCCTCGCTGAACAAGATTTTTTGGTTTATGTTGCTGACAACATCAATACTGACCATGCTAAGTTTTTGTCTGATGTGGCAAATGCTCACAAGCCGCTCTCTTTATATGAAAAAGGGAAAGAGATGCAGGCTAAGCTTGATAGTGGTGAAGCTGAAGATCAGAAAGCATTGGCAAAAATGTTCCAGTGCAGTGAAGCGTTGGTAAGTGGCGCTTTAAAAGCCGCAGCATTACCGTTAGAACTGCTTCAAGCGTATCCGAATGTTGGCGATCTCGGTCGTCCAACTATCGTGAAACTGCACAAACAGTTTTCAACGCTGACGCCAGAGCAGCAGCAAGAGCTGTTAGATAAATGTCGCTCTAGCGAAGGGTTTTTATGGCAGCGAAGCACAGCTCAAGGCGTTGCTCGTCTGACAAAAGAAGTCACGGAAAGCATCGAAAATTGGATTACTGAACTTGCACCAGCAAAACCTGGCAAGAAGACGGAAAAAGTCGACTTAGTAAAAGGTCGAGCAAGCTATAGCCGAAAAGGTAGCAGCCTGGCGTTGAACTTGAAGAAAGTTGACGACAGCTTAATGGAAGAGATTCTTGCGTTTGTACAAACCAAACTGCAATAACAAATGATGATTGAATCAACCGCCTCCGGGCGGTTTTTTTATATCTGAGAAGCGTCAAATTAAAGATGTGATACCATTGTGTCAGTTCAACGTTGGATAGACAAAATGCAGACACAATCTGATTTCCTTTCATCACTTCAACATCAAGCTCACCAATCTTTCCAAAGGATTGGTGTAGTCATTCAAGGCGAGGCTTCTTGGCAAAATGCGTTGATGTCAGAGTTCCATAAAACGCAGCGCCATCAACGTTGGTTTTCTGTTGGTGATTTTGGTTTGAAAAACGTATCCAGTGTTTCGTCTAAACAAGGGCACATGTTGCTAGGCAGAGAGTGTGACGTTCTATTGTTTGATGCTCGAAATGGCTTTGACGCCAATAGTTTTACCGCCGCGCTTGGCTCATTGGTTGGCGGCGGTTTTCTTATTGTCATTACTGAGCCGCGACAACCAACGAATTTTGCTCAGCAATGGATGCACAAACAATGGGAGAAGCTCGTTGTTATTGAGCAAGACAAACCATTGCCAACGGCTCCAGACATCAAGCAAGCAGAAAAAGAAAGCCACTACACGGAACAAGAACATGCCATTTCTCTAATTGAAAAGGTGGTAACTGGACATCGAAAGCGACCGTTAGTTTTGACCGCTGATCGTGGGCGCGGAAAAACAAGTGCCCTCGGCATTGCGTGTGCGAACTTATTACAGCAGAAGCCGCTTAGAATCTTAATTACGGCACCATCTATAAAAGCCGTTGAGCCTGTTTACCAACATGCTTTACGTTTACTCCCTAGCGCACAGCGTATTAAGAAGGACAGATTAGAATCAGGCCAGGGAGCCATTCAATTCATTGCTCCTGACGAACTTCTATCGAGCAGACCTGAATGTGATTTGTTACTTGTCGATGAAGCGGCTGCAATTCCAGTTCCTATGCTCAAAAGCATTACCGAACATTATCATCGACTCGTTTTTTCTACGACTGTTCATGGTTATGAAGGTTGTGGCCGGGGCTTTACGATTAAATTTGTTGATTGGCTTCAGAAACAGCGTTCGGGAATGAAAACATGGCACATGACACAGCCCATCCGCTGGAGCATGAATGATGCGCTCGAATCATGGCTCTATGACGCGTTTTTGTTGGATGCGGAGTTAACGCACCATCAACTTAACCAGGTCGACTCAATTTCCCTTTCTAAAGCCGATAAGAACAATTTGATATCGCAGCCTAGTTTGCTGCGTGAGTGCTTCGCTCTTTTGGTGAATGCTCATTATCAGACCTCTCCGAATGATTTGATTCACCTTTTGCAAGACGACAACAGTCAGCTCTATTTTGCTAAGCAAGATAATGCGGTTGTGGGGGTGATATTAGCGGTCGAAGAGGGGGGCCTTGACGATGAATTGGTTGAAGAAATCCAGCTTGGTAAGCGTCGTCCTAAAGGACACTTAGCCCCCATTACGATTGCAAACCACCTAGGATTCCCGAATGTCGCGAATCTATCGACGCTGCGAGTCATGAGAATTGCGGTTCATCCAGCATTGCAAGGCAAAGGCATTGGTCAAAAAATTCTGCAGCAATTTGAGCAAATGGCTGCTAAACACATTGCCTACTTATCCACGAGTTTTGGTGCGACGGAAGAGTTGCTCTATTTCTGGCGACAATCGAACTTCCGTACAATTCGCTTAGGGTCAATGCGCGATGCTGCTAGCGGTTGTTATTCAGTCTTGATGGTCAAACCTTGTGATTCCCAACAGACGGCTTGGGTCGACCAATCTCAGGCGCTATTTGAAGAAATGTTGTCTAACAATGTGGCTGACGTCTATCCAAAATTAGAAGCCCCTATTTTTCGAGCTCTATTGCCGCAACCTTTGGGAATGAGTCCACTTCATCCCGCTAAGTTATTACTAATTGAATGTTATGCTGATGGTGGTAACAGTTATGAGTCTGTGTCTGTGTGGCTTCAACAGTGGTTACTTAATTTAGGTTTGAACTCTGCTTCCGACTTGATGATTAGTAAGCTTTTTCTTAACCGTAGTTGGACTGAATGTGCTCAGCAATTTGGTTTACCTGGAAGAAGGCAAGTTGAGCAGCAGTTAAGGGACGAAGTAAGACACATTTGGAGCGATTTACACTGTAAACAATAAAGGGAAATTTACACTGTAAATGAAATTATTGGGAGCTGATTTTACACTGTAAATCCAGCTCCTTTTTGTTTCAGCGTGTATTTTGATTGAGCCTTAGGCTAAATCGAGTTTTCTCTTAATATCCTGTTTAACCGTTATTGATGGATTACTTTCTTTAGTGACGTGAGCCCTATAATAAGAAATGCGAGGTTTGTTCAGAAAACGGATTTGGTTAGACTGAAAGTGTTGATGGGAAGCAAAGTGGTAAGGGTATGTGGAAGCTGTGTCTTGAGTTATCTGAAGATAAGATCAAGGTGATAGCCCGTCTTCCGGGTGAAGTGGATCTCGGTGGTGAGCTAAATCAAAATGAATTAAACGAGCAGCTCGTCGCAATGAACGCTGAAAAGATGTTTATTGTAGAGGGGGAAGTCGTTAGGTTCATTAACTGCGCCAAAGAACGTAAAGCTGAAGCTTACGAAGGCATCGTCATTGCAGAAAAACGCAACGCACAAGTTGAGGTCGAATTGTCGAATAATGACATGCTCGCCAGTATGAACGTTGTCGGTGCGTACGGAGGCCGAGGTTTACGTGGCCCCGAGATTGTTCAAGCTCTTGCTCAAGCGCGAGTTTCGAAAGGCATCAACAAACTGGCTTTGAAGAAAGTGTTGGTTGTCAGCACTCAGCTCAAACCTGGCGAAACTTTTTCTCAACCTGTAGCGGTTGGTAAGCAACCTATCAAAGGCAAAGACGCTCTTTTTACTCCTCTTGTTAAAGACATCACCAAACGCATCCTCAAACCCAAAGACGGCCAATCTGCTAGCGACAAAATTGATTTACGTAATCTCGGTGAAACTATCGCGGTTGGCGTAGGCGATGAGGTGATGCGCCGAACGCCTGCGACCAAAGGCACGCCTGGTTTTACTGTTCAAGGGCGAGTGATTCCTCCACAAGCCGGAAAAGACAGCCCAATGAAGCCAGGCAAGGGCACCGAGATAAGCAAGCACGACCCAAACCTATTGATTGCATCGGTATCCGGTACACCTCTAATTAAAGACAAAACCATTGAAGTTGATAACGCACTCTGTCTCAATAGCGTTGGCGTGAATACAGGTCACGTGAAATTCAAAGGGAATGTGATTATCGGTGGCAACATTGAATCCGGAATGATTGTTAAAGCGACGGGCTCTATTACTGTAGGCGGCTTCATTGAATCGGCTGACGTACAAGCACAAGACGACATCCAAGTCGGTAAAGGGATCATTGGCCACACCGTGAGTGATGGTCAGCCAAAGAGTTGTCACGTCAAAGCCAAAGGTTCGATTCGTGCCAGCTACGCCCAATATTGTGATTTGCAAGCCGGCGAAGATATTGAGTTGGCGGTGCACAGCATGAATAACGATATTGTTTGTGGGCGCAATCTGACGGTGCTGGATGCGAACGGTAGGAACGGTACGCTCAGCGGCGGGGATGCAAAAGTCGGTGACAAAGTGGTGTGTTTACAATTGGGCGTAGAAGGCGACACCGCCACTAAGGTAGAAGCGTTCGCGCGATATTCTGCATTTAAGGAGCGATTAGCAGAGCTCAAAGATCGATACAAACGTGCTCAAGAAGGCACGATGGATGTGATTCGTAAAGAGCTCGAATTTAAGAAACGTCCTAAAGCCGAACGTACCGACGAAGAACAAGCTCAGATTGATGTGATGAAAACACAAAACAACGAGCAGCTTGAAGCGATAAAGCAAAAGTTAGAACAAACGGAACATGACTTTGAAGTCGCGTTAGAAGAAAATATTGTCGAAGCCAAAGAGCATGTCTTCACTCGTGTGACGGTGCAGTTTGGCGACGAGCAAGTAACGACAAAGCGTACTCATGGCGGTTGTTCGTTCCGTTTCAATCAATACGAAATTAAAGTCTCGGCGAACTTGGAAGAAGAGGACGTCGCTGCGGTTTAAGCTTTCTTACTCACTGAGCCCACACGTCGCAACAAGATGTGTGGGCTTTTGTTTATCTACAAATCGACAATGTGCTCTTGATAGTAGTCCGCAAGCGCACCGACTTGGCTGCTACACATTACTTTCATTGCTTGTTTAATGTGTTCTATTGGCCAGTTCCACCATTGGATATTGAGTAGAGTTTCAATCTCTTTATCGCTGAATCGTTGACGTACGACTTGGTTGTTTCCAACCACCACCGAATAAGGTTGGACGTCTCTCGTCACTACTGCGCGTGCTCCGATGACGGCTCCATCGCCGATGTTTACTCCGGGCATGATCATCGCCTCGCTGCCAATCCAAACATCGTTCCCCACCACTGTATCTCCGGCACGCTCGAAACCGTCTTGTACGCCTTCTCCAAAGTCTTCAGGAGAGAAGGGGAAGGTCGAAATCCAGTCAATGCGATGACCTTGGTTTCCTGCCATCATGAAGGTGGCTCCAGAAGCGATGGAACAAAACTTGCCAATGATTAATTTGTCGATGCTATCGGGTTCTCTACTTTGCCATTCTTGAAGTGTGACGGGGTCACCCAACAAGTAGCGTACCGCTTGCTCTTCGAAGCTTTTTTGATGATAGAAGCCCGAGTAATAGCTGTAATCGCCAACGATGATATTGGGATTAGTGATGTGATCTTTAATGACTTGACCTTTTAACCACGTGTCGAAAACACTCATAACTCATCCTTTCAAATTTAGGTTGTACAGAGTTTAGAGGCTTTCTATTATTTCCAGTAGTTTGATTTTAGAGATTCAGAATTACTGTATGGAAATAAAATGGCTCAGCTACGTACCACTTTACGTCGCTTTGTGTGAGGAACGAAGTATTGCTGGTGCAGCAAAGCGACTGAATTGTTCGAATGCGCATGTAAGTCGGCAACTTAAACAGCTTGAAGACATATTGTCGGTGCAGCTTATTCAGCGAACTACGCGCCAGTTTAATTTGACCTACGATGGTTTGCGGTTTTATCAGCAGGTAAAGCAACTGCTCGAAGGCGCTGAGCAGATCAATGAGCAAGTCATGGCAAACGAGATCGTATCGGGAAAATTGAGAATAGCGGCGTCCGCTTCTTTCGGAGCTGCGTTACTCAGCCAAACATTGATCGAGTTTCGATTGCAACATCCACAAGTGAGTGTTGAAGTGATCTTCACAGAGACACCTCTCGACTTGATTGAGGCTGGGTTTGATATCGCATTCTACTTTACCGATACTCCCCCAGAGGGATACGTCGGCCATCAGCTACGCACTTTACACTGTAAACCGATCGCTCATCGCTCGTATTTAGCTGATAAACCAAATGTAAGTACGCCAGAGGAGCTTGGTGACTTAGAGCACATCCTTTATAAAAGTCGTGACTTGGTGTTAGACAAGTGGACGTTTACGCATAAGCAAACTCAACAGCAGTGCAGCATTGAGTTAGAAAGTACGCTGAGTTTTAATCTTGTCCAGTCCATGTTGGATGCTACTTTGGCTGGCTGTGGTGTAGCCATGTTAGATGAATTTGCACTGGCTAAACTCGACCCTGCACAAAAAGAAAAACTCGTGAGTTTGCTGCCAGAATGGCAAACGGATGCGATTTTGCCGCTTTATCTGCTTTACCCAAAACGTGAGCACTTACCAAGAAGAACGCGAGCGTTCATTGATCACTTTAGGAACATATATTCTGTCGGCGAATAGCGACAACAAACTTAGCAACAATTGAGGAAGCAAAGGAATGCGAAAACACTGTATTGCGATTGGCGGTGGGGGCTGGATGATGGGAGAGAATCCGAGCCCGCTCGATCAATACATTTTGTCTTTGTCTGGTAAGGAGAATCCAAACATTTGTTTTATACCTACAGCCACGGGAGATGCCGATGAAGTGATTGAACGTTTTTACGATGCGAAGCTTAGTGAAAACGTGACCCATTTTCCGCTGTTTAAGTTTGAAGCTGGTTGGAAAGAAACGTTATTTGAACAAGACATCATTTACGTCGGTGGCGGTAATACGCGTTCGATGTTGGCCATTTGGCGCGAATGGGGAATCGATAGAATACTCAAGCAGTGTTATGAACAAGGCATCATCATTTGTGGCATGAGCGCAGGTGCAATTTGTTGGTTTGAGTTTGCGGTGACAGACAGTGATCCCGAAGCATACCAAGTTATGCGTTGTCTTGGATTTATTGACGGTTTGGCTGCGGCGCATTTTTCTCATGTAGGTGAGAAGTTCGAGGTTTTCCAAGCCTTTGCTCGTTCTCAACCGAGCATCACTTGTTATGGCATTCACGATTATGCGGCATTGCACTTTGTTGATGGAAAATTGTTAGCTACTGTCACCAGCTTCCCTGATGCAGGCGTGTTGGTTAAAACAGGTAACGAAGAAAACATATTGCGAGGGTGAGCTTCTTCAAATCAGCATTAAAGGCAATAACTACTGACCGGACACAGAAGAAGCTCATGGATTCAGCTAACTTACATTAAGTATCGTGCTTACAGCTCGTAACGCAGACCTAAGTGGTAGTAGCTTTCGTCTGCGTGCGCACCGCCAAACGAGACTTCTTGTCCATTGCTGTAGCCACGCGAGCCGTTACGATCAACGTAGTTTGTGTAGATAGAAGAACGAGGCGTCAGTTTGTATTGCACTTCTAGCGTTGTATCTTTCAGCTCTAGCTCGTCACCATCACTGTTTTCTAAAGAACGATAACCAGCACGCAGTACCCATTTGTCATTTACACTGTAAACCGCCGTTAATTCCATCACTTTGTCGGTACTGGTTTGTGAGTAATAGCCCTCTAGTTCATCTTCCGAGTACAACGCACCCAACATCAAATCACCTAGGTAGTAACGCGTACCTGCGCCCCAGAATGTGTAATCGGTGTCGTTGCTTTCACGTGCATCACCTTTATTCTTCTGCATCGCCACCACTGGTGCCAAGGTACCCAAATTTCCCATGTCTAGCGTATAACGCAGTGCAGTGTTGTAACCGTAGTCGAGCTCAGAAGTGTTGTTTCCTAAAATGTACGCGACAGAAAAATCGAAATTACCTAGGTTGTTTTGGTATTGCAGCGTGCCATCTTGACGGAAAACTTGCGTCGCGGTTTTGTCGACTTTATTCGCTTGGCGCGCCATAGAAACATCGGAAGACGCGAACACATCACCAATGTCGGTAAACATAATCAACCCAGATGCCACGCGACCACCAGTAATGCGACCATAATCTTTCGCATCAATACCCGCCCATACATAACGTGCGGTCAGAGACGGTTTGTCGTTTACTTGGTTTGCGTATTCAGCGGCACCCACTTGGTATTGCGCTTGGCCGATGATCGACGCGTACTCGTTGATGGTTTGTGAACCGTTTAAACCAATACGGCCATCAAACTCGCCATTTGCATCGCCGTGCTCATCATTTTTACTGGTGACATTGAAACCAAGACGAGAGTAAATATTTAAAACTGACCCATCTTCCGCTTGATACAGCTGCGCTGCCATTGCGTTTGATACCATCAATGTTGGGAGAAGTAGAGCCAAAATGTGCTTTTTCATGATTAACGACCTTTCATTTCTATTGTTTTAGGTACGACAAAGCCCCTTCCGAGTAACGGAATAAGAAAAATTGTCGTGAAGTAGAGAGAGGGTGCGCCCTTGTTTGCCAAGGGCGCGAGCTAGTCCATTCCTATAGGGGAAGAATGATTTAGCTTAAATCGACGTCTTTGCAGCCAAAGAAGTAAGTCGCGAGGAAGCCGACGATGTAAGAGATAAGCAGGCCGGCAACAAACACCATCATGCCCGGGAAGATGCCATTTTCAGATGTCATGAGAGGAATCGCCACGATGCCGGACGGGCCAAACACCGTATTAAGACCAACTGGTAAGCCAAGGTAAGAAACTAAACCGATAAAGAAGCCGCCCGCAGCACCACCAATACAAGCGGTAACGAATGGTTTTACGCGTGGTAATGTCACGCCGTAAATCAATGGTTCGCCAATGCCTAGAAGACCCGGAATAATAGCGCCTTTAACTTGAGTGCGCAGTAGAGCGTCTTTTTTGGCTTTGAAATACAGCGCCATTGACGCGCCAACCTGACCGCCACCAGCCATTGCCAGGATAGGGAATAGCGAGTTAAAGCCCTGTGCTTCCATCAATGCGAAGTACACTGGAACAAAACCCTGGTGGATGCCAAATACCACAGAAATTAAGAACAAACCTGCCAAGATTGCAGCGCCTAATGGGTTATCGTTTAAGTTGAGGAACAACCAAGACATCCCTTTAAATAACTCGCCGCCGATCGGCATGATGAGCAAGAAGGTTACCGCACCCATGATCAATAGAGTGATAACGGACGTTAAGATCATGTCCAGATCATCAGGCATGTATTGACGAACCTTACGCTCGACTTGTGCACCGATGATCGCTGCCAAAAGTACGCCGATAATGTTGCCGCGCGGATCAATCGCAAAGCCGAAAAACTCGTTCATGCCAGAGTAAATGCCGGATGTCGCCTCTGGGTTGTAACCCAGCACAAACAAAGAGGCGAGAATGGCACCATTAACACCAGAGCCGCCAAACGCTTGCTGCGCGTTGTAACCAATCAGAATACTTAGGAAAGCAAACAGACCCTTACCAAAGACTTTCATGTAGGCGATCAAATCCAACATAAACTGGCTTGGTGTCTGGTCGAGAACAAACATTTGTTCCAATAACGTCGCAAAACCTAGCAACAAACCAGCGGCAATAAAACCAGGGATCAACGGCGTAAAGATAGTGGCAAACTTGCTTAAAAAACGCTGAACCGCACTGGTTTGTTTGCTCTTCATCTGCTTTTTCTGCTCGGCTGCGACGGCAGAAAGATCTTGTTGCGGCATATCTGCTTCTTCACTGTCACCAGAGGTTAAGCTGTCGATCAATTGATTCATCATCTCAGCCGCTTGTTGAGCTTTTCCGGGACCGAGAATGATCTGAAACTGCTCATCGCTTTCCACCACACCCATTACGCCGGGAATTTGCTTGATAACTGATTGATCAGCCAAGCCATTGTTGGCGAGCGATAAACGCAAACGCGTCATACAGTTACCACATTTGCTTACGTTGCTACTGCCACCCACTGCGGACAGCAACTGCGATACTGTGTTTGAAGTTATTTTTGCCATAGGGTCTATCCTTCAGAACTCGGATTATTTAGTTATTATTTAGTGCTGCGCGAATAAAGCCGTTGTGCGCGGCGAGGCGTGATTTGGCTTGTTCGGCATCCAAATCGGCCAAAATCATTAAGATGGCGGTTTTGCAGTGGCGACCGCAGGCATTTAATGCTCGCTCTGCTTCTTCTTTTGATGCGTCGGTTGCTTCCACAACAATGTTGGTTTGGCGTTGTATGAGCTTGGCGTTAGTGGCTTCTACATCCACCATTAAGTTGCCAAATACCTTACCACTACGAATCATTGCGCCTGTCGTGAGCATGTTTAGCACCAGTTTTTGTGCGGTGCCGGCTTTCATGCGAGAAGATCCAGTGACAACCTCTGCGCCAACTATCGGCAGAATCGCGATGTCGGCCGCTTCTGCCATGGCACATTCTGGATTACAGGCGATAGATGCGGTCGTGGCTCCGATGGATTTAGCGTAGTCCAAACCACCTAGTACATAAGGTGTACGGCCACTCGCTGCAATGCCTACAACCACGTCATGCTTGGTGAGGTGAAGTGCTTTTAAGTCGTCTTGACCCATTTTCGCGTTGTCTTCTGCGTTTTCTACCGCTTTTAAAATTGCTTGATGTCCACCAGCAATTAAGCCAATCACCATATCTGGATGCGTGCCGTAGGTAGGAGGACACTCGCTTGCATCAAGAATGCCTAAGCGACCTGACGTACCAGCTCCCATGTAAATTAAACGGCCACCATTTGCAAAAGCTTGGGTAATTGCGTCAACTGTCTCTGCAATTTGTGGTAGCACCGCTTTTACCGCGAGCGGGACTTTTTGATCCTCTTCATTAATGACTTGCAGCATCTCGATGGTCGAAAGCGTATCGATCTCGGCACTGGCTGGGTTACGGCTTTCTGTCACCAATCTGCTTAAATCAATTTTCATGTTTTGCACTCTTCGTAATGTTCAATCTGAGGGCGATTTTATGGAATAAAATATTCAGGTTTGGTGATAAAAATCACACTTGAGGTTATTCTTTATGCAGGAGAAATTTGGAATAATGAGAGAAAATATACGTCTATTACGTCCGGGATTAACTGTCTTGGTTAGAATAATCAGGGGGGTTAAATCAAACGCCTATTATTTCTGATTTGGAATAATTTATTTAAAATTTCTGAGGTTTTTGTTGTGTCAGTTATCAATAAGATAGTCGCGAGGCGTACTCAGCTTTCGCAAAGTGGTCGTTTGGTTGGCGATTGGATTGTTGAAAACGCAGAAAAGGCGGCGCTGCTCACCAGCCAAGAACTTGCGGCGCAAGTAAAAGTGAGTCAATCGAGCATTGTGAAATTTACTCAGCGTATCGGCTTTAAAGGTTACAGCGAGTTTAAGTTAGCTCTGAATGAAGAGATTGGCCGTAAGCATGCGATGCAGTCGACACCGCTGCACAGTGATATTTTGGCTGACGACCCCATTGCGGTAATTTCACAGAAACTGGTGAAAGCGAAAACCGACGCTATGTTTCAAACCACCAATACGCTGTCTTACGAAGCGTGTCACCAAGCGGTGAAATGGTTGAGTGAAGCGCGTCGAGTGCAAGTGGTCGGGATTGGGGGCTCTGCACTGACCGCCAAGGATTTAAGCTTTAAACTGCTTAAACTTGGTATTACGGCGCTTTCTGAACAAGACAGCCACGTGCAGATTGCTGTTGCCCGCACGCTCTCTCCAGAAGATGTTCAGATCGCAATCTCGTTTTCGGGTGAGCGCAAAGAAATTCTCGTCGCGGCAGAAGCGGCAAAAGAGCAGGGCGCGAAGGTGATTGCGTTATCTGCGCCTGGAAGAAGTCGCTTGCGCGGTATTGCCGATATTACGTTTGATACGATTGCCAATGAAACGGAACATCGCAGCTCATCCATTGCTTCGCGTACCGCGCAAAACGTGATCACCGATTTGCTGTTTATCATCTTGGTTCAGCAAAGAGACGACAGTGCCCGTCAGTTGATCAGCGATATTAGTACCGACATCAAACAGATCCTCACATGATCGCTTGTTTAACAGCGGACTAGAGATCCGGATCGTGCCTCAGCAAAGCAATAAAAGCGGAGAGATGTTTTTCAATGGTGAGATCGGCAGAAATCGCGGGTAATTCCAACGTGATGCAAGGTAAATCACGTTCACTACACCAAGTGCCGAATGAGCCGGGTGTTTCGTAGTCGACATCGTCTACAATTGGCAGTTGGAACTGCTCGCGGAGCCATTTGGCAAGGTCGGAATGTTTGGGATCATCCACAAACGCAAGCGGTTCATGAAACGACACCACAAACTTTGGCTTGCGCAGTTCAATCAAGTTAATTAAAGCGCTAACTTCAGGCTCTAGTTGATTTTTAGTGCCAGTTTTCACCTGTACGTCTCGAACGGGGGTGTGAGAACTCCATCGATACACTGTGCCATGCTCAGTCCAATTTTGGGTTGGAAACGCGCGATTGAGGTCCACTTGGTTTGCATTTGCGCGTGTGCCTAGCTGGTTGCCGTCAGGATTCATTGACAGAATCACATCATGTCGTAAGTTTTCAGCAGGCAAGCTTCTTAGCGCGCAGGACAAACCTGCAATCGAGGCTGTCTCATCCCCGTGAGTGCCTGCCAAAATCAAACCTCGTGAAGCACTTTCGACTTGAGCCGGAAAATACAGTAATGGCGCACCAAGCACGGATTGACCGTATGATGTTGGCCGAATTAAAAATGCCGCTCTTTCCGTTCTTGGAATTAGACTCACCGTAATCTCCTGATTGATGAAGTAGTATCAATATCTAAGCTAATTACACCTAGCTAAACTGAACCGTTTAAACTCGTCAACGGTTGAAATGTTAATTGTGGCACTTGCTTCACAAGACGCGTTAGGAGAACGAAAAACGATATGGATTTTAAAAAACATTCAACGGCGTTGCTGATTTCCTCTTTATTCACCCCTTTTCTTGCTACATCAGTTGCTGCGGAGACCTTACCTAAAGGCATTCAACTTGCCACAGAACAGCATTTAGTACGTGCGAATGACGCAGAGGCGGCGACACTTGACCCAGCGAAAGCCGAAGGTCTGCCAGAAATGCATGTGATTCGTGACTTATTTGAAGGGCTTGTGATTCAAGATCGTGACGGAAACATTATTCCCGGTGTGGCAGAATCATGGGAAACCAAGGATAACCAAACCTTTACTTTTCACTTGCGCAAAGACGCGAAATGGTCGAATGGCGAGCCTGTGACAGCGGATGATTTTGTCTATTCACTGCGCCGAGCGGTGGACCCGAAGACCGCTTCTCCAAATGTTTGGTATCTCAAACTCACCAAGATCAAAAACATCGCCGATGTAGCAGAGGGCAAAAAGCCTTTGGACGATCTCGGTATCAAGGCAGTGGATAAATACACCCTACGTTTTGAGTTGGACAGTCAAGTGCCGTACTTTGTTGCTATGACTGGGCACACGTCCATGATGCCAGTGCATCAAGCGACAGTGGAAAACCGCGACAAGCCGTGGAGCGATCCAGACCAATTTGTTAGCAACGGTGCATTCACATTGGATAAGTGGGTCGTGAATGAACGCATTGAACTGGTTAAGAGTCCAAGTTACTGGGACAGCGCAGATACGCATCTAAACAGAGTGACTTACATTCCGTTTGAAAACCAAAACGCGTCTATCAATCGCTTTGCGGCAGGAGAGCTGGATATCACGTCAGATGTGCCGACTCATATGGCGCAGAAGCTTAAACAAGATTACAAGCAGGCTTACACGGTGGTGCCATTATTGTGTACGTATTACTACGCGTTCAATACCACTCGTCCGCCATTTGATGATGTGCGAGTGCGTCAAGCGGTGTCGTACTCCATCATGCGCGATGTGATTACGAATGGTGTCACGCAAGTGGGCAACCTTCCTGCTTATACTTTTGCGCATCAGTACACCGCAGGGTTTGATGCGACGCCGCCTGAATACAGTAAGTGGAGTCAGCAACAACGTGACGAGAAAGCGCGTCAGTTGTTAAAAGAAGCGGGTTACAGCCAAGACAAGCCGCTCGATTTTAAATTGCTGTACAACACCAGTGAGGCAAACAAATCGATCGCGGTTGCGATAGCGTCGATGCTACAAAAAAATCTCGGTGCAAACGTGGAGTTAGAAAACCAAGAGTGGAAGTCGTACTTAGTGGCGCGTAAACAAGGCAATTTCGATGTGATGCGCGCTTCCTGGTGTGGTGATTACAATGAAGCGTCTACTTTCCTGAGCTTACTTCGCTCAGGTTCCTCGGGTAACTTTGCACGTTACAGCAGTGAAGCGTACGACAACGCGATGAACAGTGCATTGGCTGCAACCAATGAGAAAGCACGCCAAGGTTTCTATGATCAAGCCGAGCAATTGTTGGCGGCGGATATGCCAATCGCACCGATTTACTACTACATGCAAGCGCGTTTGGTTCGTCCTACGGTTGGCGGTTTTGCCAAGAACAACGTAGAAGGTCGTATCTACTCGAAAGACCTCTACATCAAGAAGTAGCGCTCAAAACAAGCGATAAATATGAAGCCCCGAAGATGTATCTTACGGGGCTTCTTTTTATTGTTAGCGAGTGGAGAGCTTATTCACGAGCATAGCGACTCGTTTGCCAAGATACTCCGCCGTTGCAACATCAGAAGCATGCAACTGACCACCTTCACCACCTTGTGCAACAATACCACCTTGTACACCATAACGATTCAGGTTTTGCTCCCCAGAATTGCTGATCTTATCCAACCCGACCCACATCATGCCGTGTTGGTTAGCGAGCGTTTGTAGATATTGTAATGTGCAAGATTGGTCGCCATTCATTGCCCCACCACTGGTAAAGCCAGCCGCGATTTTGCTCGCCCATTTTTGGTAATACCAAGATTCACTGCTTGCATCTGCAAATGCTTTAAACTGCGCTGCTACACCGCCCATATAGGTCGGTGAGCCAAAGATAATCGCATCACACTCAGCAAGTTCATCCATTAGTTTAGGGTTCACAAAACGTCCCTCAATAATCTCACTGCCTTCAATTCGGTGAGAGAGGATTTCACATTCATCTTGCTGCTTAATGCCTTGTTGTTCAACACCTGCGGCAATCGCGCGAGCAAGCTGACCAGTAACGTCGGTTTTAGAGAAATAAATAATCGCAATTTTGGACACAATGGTTCCTTTTTTCATTGTTGATTTTTAATCGTGCGACTAAGGCTAAAACCTCAAGATAAGTTGAGGTCAAGAAGAGATTTGAGATAGATAAAGTACGAATTGGTATCTAAAGAGCTTTCTTATAGGGTAAGTCGACGGCATAACTACAGTGAATGCAACGACGATGAATGTCGTGTATAAAAGCGTTAAAGGAAGATCTTAAAGATGTAGAAAACTCTCTTGGAAACAATGATAAAGGTACCGATGCTAGTGATGATTAATAGGCGGAAAAATAGATTAAAATATGTAAACTCAGACCTGATCCAAGGCGGGAAAAGTACATTTCATCGTTTCTTAAGGCGAGGGATTATTATCATTATGGTAGGAGGCCTTTCTACAGCCTCTTCCACGGTATTTGCACACTTTATAGCGGGTGTGTTTGATGTGGATATGAATGTTCATCCAGAGAGCTTAGAAGAAAAAGTGCATGCACTACTTTTTGTTTCGGTCAGTCTTGTTTTTTACCTCTTTTATGCCCTTATCTCGCTAAATATTAGTGGGTGGCTCATAATGAAGCTAAAAATATAAGCTTAACTAAAACCATGTCCTTGTATTTTAAGGAAAATGGAACTAGTGACGATTTTTTCTTTGCTTGCACCATCTCTATTTTTGTATT
This sequence comes from Vibrio sp. YT-19(2023), assembly GCF_033337395.1. Lineage (NCBI taxonomy): Bacteria > Pseudomonadati > Pseudomonadota > Gammaproteobacteria > Vibrionales > Vibrionaceae > Vibrio > Vibrio sp. YT-19(2023). The sequence goes on from NZ_JAWOQN010000002.1 coordinate 23,699, forward strand.
TATTTAAGGTTCGTAAATAAGAAGCTTCCTTTGGTTAAAGTGGCGCTTTTGGTTTCGGCGATGTGTCATGTTTTTATCATGAAAGAATACAGTGGTGACCTTCAGCTTATACGTTTTGTCTCTTCACTGTTTTTCGCCATTAACTTTGGGTTATTTGTGACCACCAAGTGATACTAAAAAGCCGATGTAGATACATCGGCTTTTTAGTGGGTTATTTCTTTCTGCGAGTATAAATCCGAGATTTTGCTTTACTTGGCTCTGGCTTGTTTTTCGCCAGCTTTAGCACTGCTTTTTGCAAAATCTGGTTGTTTGGGTAAGTGATTAAGTTACCGTTGTCGTGCTTAATTAACACGTGAAACATGCTGATTTCTTGAATCTCACCGCAGATGTCTTCATCTTTGTCTACGACTTTAATTCGGTCACCCACTCGGTATGGGAAGACAAAAAAGATCAAAAAGCTGGCAGTGATGTTGCTCAGAATTGACCACTGCGCAATAAACGCCACACCTAATACGGCAAAAATGGACGATAGGAACAAAGACACATCACCATAGCCAATACCTGTGATAATGGCAAAAATAGAGGCGGTCAAAAATAGCAGCGCGACATTGAAACAGCGCTGAATAAAACTCAAACGAGCCTTTTTTACACCTTTCGTTGTTGCCAAATTTAGGATGGCTCTATTTACAATCCTCTTCAGGATGCGATACGCGATCAGGACAAAAATGCCCATCAATAGTTTGTAACCGAGGGAGCCCGTAGTGAAATACTGGCTCACTTGCTCTAATTGGATCCAATCATTCATTTCTTCATCTCGACGATATCTAGAAAGCGGCTTTTATAGCTGATTTTTTGCTGTAAGTAATCACAATTTTTCTTTACACCATTTGTCTCTGTGTTGAGGTTCCACAGAGTGCTATATAAGTTAATCAAAGACTTAGTGAGTATTACGAACTCTTTGGCTTTATTACTTATATTCAACCAAAGCTGACGTGATTTTGAAAAGAGCAATCTTTGAGCTGTATCCCATATCCGACATTCTATGACGCTAGTTCCTTATAAACGAGCTGAATATGACTTTTGTCCTGATAACCTAAGGTGTATTAATTGAAATAGCTTTTAGGGCGTTGAAAAATGGAAGAAGATGAAAAGGCGATTATGATTTTATTCGTGATTGTTGGCCTTGTACTCGTTTGGGTCGCGCTTGAAGAACTTAATTATCTCGGGCTCACAATAAAATAAGCCCCGTTAAACACAAGTTAAACGGGGCCCTTGTCTTTTATCAATGTGAATTCAGGCTAGCTAACCGCACGCACTTTGCCTTGTTTCAAATCGTTCAGCACTTGCGCTTTAGGGCCATCTGCGATGATGCTGCCTTTCTCCATCACAATTACGCGATCAACGATGTCGAGCATAGACGTTTTATGCGTAATCAGAATCAGCGTTTCACTAGGTTTCAACTGTGCTAATTGATGTTTAATGTGCATCTCTGAGCGATTATCCATCGCACTGGTTGGTTCATCCATGAGTAGAACAGGAGGACGACCCAAAAATGCACGAGCGATCGTGACTGCTTGACGTTGACCCCCCGAAAGCATTGCACCACCTTCACCAACTTGGCGTTCTAAGCCCGCTGGGTCAGATTGCGTAAACGCAGTAACACCGGCACGATTCGCTGCGTCTAGTACGTCACGGTCATCGGTTAATGGGCGACCTAGCGTAATGTTGTCGCGGATAGAACCAAAGAACAGATTCGAATCTTGCGGCACACAACCAATATTACGGCGAATGTCGACATGATGCAGCTGTGCGATGTCGGTATCATCAATGCGAACATGACCTTCTGTCGGCTGATACAAGCCCATGATGAGACGCTCTAACGTGGTTTTACCCGAACCGATACGGCCTATGATCGCTACTTTTTCGCCTGGGTTAATGGTCAAGCTCAAATCTCGAATCGACGCCACCGGTGAATCTGGGTAATGGAAGGTCACGCGTTCAAGTTCAATTTTGCCTTGTACTATTGGGCGGTGAATGTAACGTTTACCTTCTTCTTGTTCATCCGGCATTTCCATGACTTGATTGATAATTGTCATAGAAGACTTCGCTTGGTTGTAGCGCGTAGAGAGTAAGGATAACTGAACCAAAGGACCAATCGCGCGGCCGCTAAGCATGGTTGCGGCAATCAAACCACCCATGGTTAAGTCGCCTTCTGCAATTAAGTAAACGCCTAGGATGATCATCCCTACGTTACTACTTTGCTGGACAAAACCTGCCGCGTTTTGAATGCTATCCGTAATTCGGCGGCTTTTTATATTCCAGTTCGCCATGTGCGCAACTGCCTCTTCCCAGCGGTATTGGAACTGGCTTTGCGCACTGAGCATTTTTACGGTTTCTAACCCAGCCAAGCTCTCTATCAAATTGGCATATTTTTGCGATGCTAGGCGTGAACCCTCCTCTATGGAGCGACGCAGCGGTCCTTGTATCAGTAGCGAATGAATAATCAAAATGACCACGCCCACCATCGGTACATACACAAGATCGCCAGCCATTAGCCATATAATCACTAAGAATAAAATGGCAAAAGGCAAATCAATGAGAGCACTGACGGTCGCTGAAGTAAAAAACTCTCGAATAGATTCGAATTCTTGTAAATGGCGAGCGAAGGCACCGACCGAAGGCGGCTTCGATTCCATTCTAATCCCCATCACTTTGCTGAACAGTTTGGATGAAATCAGAATGTCAGACTTCTTGCCCGCCACATCAATGAAGTAATTTCTCAGTGACTTGAGAATGAAGTCGAACAGGAACACGACAAAGATGCCACTTGCTAGTACCCATAGGGTTTCAAACGCAAGATTCGGAACCACTTTGTCGTACACCAAGCGAGTGAATAGCGGAGCGGCAACCGCAAAGAGGTTGATGAGAAGTGATGCGATTAAAACATCGCGGTAGATGCGTTTTGACTGCCACAAGGTTGACCAGAACCAGTGGCCTTCGTTGGTTTTGAGCACTTCGGGAGAGCGCTCATCGAAACGGAATTGCTTTTTAACTAAAAAGTACCGACCAGTGTATTGCTCAAGTAGGTCTTCTAATGGAATAGAGATCGGCACCATTCCACTTTCTAGGGTGGTGACTTCGGCCTCGCGTTTCTCCATATTGATGCTGTTGAGAACGCAAGAGTCACCGCCTTTAAGAACTAAGATTGCCGGCAGAATTAGGCTGGAGATGCTCTCCAGCTCTGCGCGGTTTTCCTTGGCAACCAATCCGGCCCTTTCCGCTGCTCTTGGTAGCAAAAATGGGGTCAGTTTACCGTCAGATAGCGGTAGTCCGTTGACTAGCGCTTCTGGCGAGTTAGCTAACCCATAGTAACGGCTAACGTAGATGAGCGAATTCAGTAAAGGGTCTTTCATCGTTGATAAACCTTTTTATTCCTTGTCGACGATGAATCCTTGGAATACCTCAACAAAATGTTCAGTGAGGAAATCCAACTGGATTTGAGTTTCGATACGCGATGCGATAGTCGTAATACCAAGGTTGTGGGCAGTACGAGAGATCGACGTTAGCGTGAATTTCTGTTTTTCGTCGTGCAAGTTGTGTGTGAATAGGTAATCGAGCTTCACATAGTTCGGACGGAACTCTTGGATGTATTCCAAAGATTGGAAGTTACGTCCGTAGTTATCTACGCCGAACTCAGCACCTGATTGGCGAATGGCATTACATAACAGTGCTGTGTGGTGAGGCTGATCGATAAAGCATTCCTCTGGAATTTCAAAGTGTAGCTTAGAGGCCACTTTGGCATGTTTTTCCAGCATGCTAGTTGTCCAGCGAATAAACGATGGTTGAGACAAGCTGCTTTGCGCGATGTTAATCGCGACTGGGTCATTAAGTTCACCACTTTCTAGCATCTTAATCATTGATTCAATGACATACTGGTCAAAGATGTTGGTGGCGTCTAACTGTTCTAGTGCGAATAGGTATTGATTCGCACGATACGTTTCACCATCTTTTTCGATGCTTGAAAATACTTCGTTGTGGAATACTTTACCCCATGTGTTTTTCGCAGCTTGGAAACGGAATTTAACCCAATCACTATGAATGGCTTCTTCAACCAACGCTTTCCATTGCTGTTTACCCATCAAACTAGAAGGTGTATCACTGCCAATGAAGCCGTATGGCTTGTCTGGTTGCGCTTTGGCTTTCGATAGTGCGTTGTCCACCATCGAGAGGATTTCAGAACGCGTTTTCTGATCTTTGCTGTGTGCAACCCCTAGTGACGCTTTAGGTTTTGCTAAGCCTGTTGGGTCAGTATTTAGGCCGTTCACACAATTGACGATGCTGTCCGATAAAATGCGTAACTCGCTCTCATCCATATGAGGGAAAAGCAAGCCGAACTCATCACTAGACAAGCGAGCAATAGTGGCACCCGGTACATCAATGGTGTTTTTCAAACGTTGAGACAGTTCTTTAACGTGGGCATCTGCGCGTTGGTAATCTTTGGTCTCGTAAATGTCCCCAATGTATTCAGCATGGAGTAGCGCGATACCCCCTTGCGTTTGCTCTGCAAGCCATTGGTCGATTTGGTTGATGTAGAATGAGCGGTTACCCAATTTAGATATAGGATCGAGGTAAGCCTGAGCACGCAGACGTTGCGCCTCTTTGGCTTGCTCTTTGAATGATAGCTCGATTTGAGCAGACATCATGTTAATGCCATCTACCACCGCGATAAGATCTTTGGTTCTTGGACGAGCAAGCGGTTCACCAAATTGGTTATTCGCGATTTCATGCATTTTATTTACGATGGCCGTTAATGGTTTTAGCGAGCGACGTAGGATGTATGAAATTGCCACTAAACCAGCTAGAAAAATGACACTGAATACAGACAGCAAGCCAATAAAACCTTGCCAGAGCTGCTCGTAAGCTGCGCCTGGGTGGCTAATGATTTCTACTTCGGCGAGCTGCATCCAACCACTGGTCACAACACGCTTATCGTGAATCGCTTTAAATAGATTCATGTCGATAAACCATTGTGGCACCGTACTTGGTTTAACTGGGTAAGTACGCACGATCTGGTAGTCAGAATCTAATGCTGTAAGACGAACAACTGAGTAGGTGCTGCCGTCAAATAGAGCATTAATCACGGACTCAACCGCGACTTTATCTTTGTCCTTTAGGTAAGGAGCCAATGCCAAACCTACGGTGTTAATAGTGTTGTTGACCTCTGAACGTTGCTGTTGCTCCAAGCTGTCTCGAGTCGTGTTGAATTGGATTACGAATACTGATGCCAACAAGAGTATAAAGACCGTAACCATCCCCACCACAAGCTTCTTATATAGGGTCATGTTTCTCACTCGTCATAGTTAATTTTAGGTTTATTTAACTGCAACTTACGTTCGCGCGAGCGTAAGTCATTCCAAAGGCTCAACCGTGATGCTTTCCCTGCCAGCTCTCCAGTGCTAGCAGATGACTTCATCAACCACAGGTTTGTACCATTAAAACTGTATATCGGTAGCAAGTCGCTACGCTTAGAGGCTCGGACAATATCAGGATTGATATTATCGAGAATGAGCGGCTCAGAACTTGGGGTAGGGTAGTAAGCTAATACCATGTGAAACTGATTCAGTTCGATGGCTTTTACGTATATTAGCCGCATCTTTGAATCTGGTATTCCTAGCTCGAGTAAAGAGAAGTACTTAGCAATAGTGAAATCTTCACAGTCTCCTGCGTTACTCCCTAAAAATTCGAGTGGCGTAGCCCAATAATCTGTCTTTCCCCACAGTTTTATGTCGTCAACGAAATACAGCTGATTAAAAAAGTCGTTAACGCCAGCGAGCTGTTCATGAGTCTCTAATTGTTTAAATAAGTCGAGGTTCTTTCGCCATGTATTTACGCGCAATCCCGCACGTTCGCCGTACACCGCTGTGACCGTATTGACCCATCGTTGTTCTTTACTGTTCAGCGCACCAAGTTGGAACGACAAACAACTTAAGCTGATTAATAATGTAACTTTACGCTGCAAATTGGATCGCATATTCGACTCGTATCACAAGTATACTCTTCTAGAGAGTTCGTCAGTGAGAAATAAGTGCTTTTTATTTAATCACTTATCGCTCAATACTCCCTATCGCGAGTATCTTAATGTGGTTTACTCCTTCAAGGCGTTAGTTTTGGCACTTAAGATAGGCTTAAGTAGATACTCCAAAACGGTTCGCTTCCCTGTGATGATATCGACCGATGCTGTCATTCCTGGAATGATTGGTAAATCTGCATCTTGACCAAAGTTTGTTTTTTCGGTGCGTACACGAACAATGTAGAAGCTGTTGCCTTCTTCATCTTGAGTGGTATCCGCGCTGATATGTTCCAACTCTCCCTCTAAACCGCCGTACTTTGTGAAGTCGTAAGCTGTAAACTTCACGATAGCATGAAGATCTGGGCGTAAAAATGCGATGTCTTTTGGCGCAATTTTCGCCTCTACCAATAGTGTGTCTTCTGTTGGTACGATCTCGACGATATCCATACCAGGTTGGATAACACCACCGACAGTATTGATGTTCAGTGTTTTGATTTTGCCTGTTACTGGCGAATTCACAACCGTTCGGTTTACTCTATCTTCCAAGCCCACCGCTGATTCAACCAAGGCAGATAACTGGTCTTGGGCGCTGTTGAGTTTCTCTTGCTGTTCAGAGCGGAATTTGAGTGCAACATCAATACGGTTGAGCATGGATTCTCGAATCGCTGATTGCAATACGGGAATCTTGAGCTCACTGGACGTCATTTCACGACGGGTATCGTTGACTTGGCGCTGTAATTTGAGCAGTTCAATACGAGGAACAACGCCCTCGTCTGCCAAAGGTTTGGTGATATCGAGTTCTTTTTTCGCGTATTGGTAGCTTTGACGCAAGTTCCTTACTCGTGCTTGGATCTCTACCAAGTCCTGCTGCTTTTGCTGCACTTGTTGGTCAATAACAGAAAGTTGGTTGCGTAAATTATCTAGATCTTCGCGATATTCTGCTTTTTGACGCTGTGTGAGTTGAGGTCGAGTCTCTTCCAAGGTTGGTGGGAAGGTCAGTTTACCGTAATCAAGTAGTACACTTTGACGCCAGTTTTCCGTTTCAAAATCACGATTAACGGCAACACTGTTAATAGAAGCGGATAGTTGCAGCACAGATGCGGTAAGGTTGGCAACTTGTTGCTCACGTTCACGAAAATCTGAGCGAAAGCGGGTGTCATCGATAAGCAGTAACTGTTGGCCTTTTTCAACCAACTGACCTTCTTTGACCAAGATTTCTTTGACTAAACCACCTTCTAAGTTTTGGACTACTTGTATCTGTGAGGAGGGAATCACTTTACCTTGACCAACCGTGACTTTGTCGATTTCAGCCCAAGATGCCCAACCTATTGCTGCAATGAAAAATAGCACCATAACCCAGAGCATAAAACGCGCGCTGTTGGGGGTATTGAGGAGCAATGCTGCAGTTTTGTCATCAACAAAATCCAACTCTTCATCGTTGAGTTTGTTGTAGTTATCTCGGCTCATCACAGTCCCTGCTTATATAATTACGGATTATCTTTTTGATCTTATTATTATTAACCGATCATGTCAGCATGCTCGGCTAATAAAATATGAGAAGAGGGTTATTCTCTCTTCAAATGAGCTTTCTTACACTTTCTAAATCAAACAAAAGCATAATTAGCGTCGGAGTATAGCTATTACGCCTTGAACTTGGCTTTATCCAACTGATGTTTTTTTAGTTTGTCGTACAAGGTTTTGCGTGATACCTGTAATTCTAGTTGAACCTCTTTGAGTCTGCCGCGATGTCTTTGCAATGCATCGAATAACAAGCAATATTCAAAGTATTCTGTGCGCTGAGTCATACTCTGAATTTCAAGACTTTTCTCACTGTTCCAATCTTCCATTCTAAAAGTATCTGGCTTTAGGGCACGAAGTTCAGCAAATTGGCGTAGCTGCTTAACGTTTTCTGGCCATTCGAGATTGGTGAGGTGTTTGACTTCTTCTAGGCTGATATGTGGTGGCTGTAACTGATATCGGCTCGCGGTGTGGCGCACAAAGTGCTTGTATAAAGGCCCTATATCTTCCTTTCTTTCATCGAGCGTCGGTAAGTGAATTAGAGTCGCCAGGGATTTTAGAGGCGGCTCGGCTTGGGTGGTCGCGCCAAAAACACGTTCAAGTTTTGGGTGCTTGAACAAGTATTCCCATTGCTCAAATGATACATGCTCTGCGCTATGTAAGTACAAACTGCAGTGGCGTTTTCCTTCACTTAAGCGGTGTATGGCTTTGTCGAGCGCTTCTAATGAAAGCTCATAGAGGTCTTCACCAGAAGCGGCGATTAGCTCACTATCCGGTGTTGCATGTATGTCGTGGGCAAATTGTGCGGCGAGCCGGCGACCTGTACCATCTTGACCTACAAAAATGAGCGGCTGGCTTGTAGGCGCACTGATCAAGGCGCGACGAATACTAACCATGGCCTTACTGTGACCAATCATTTTCGGACCAACATGAGTTTGCATGTCGAGCTCTTTCTTAAGCCAGATGTTTTCTTGCAACAAGTTCAGTTTATCGCTGGCATTGTTGAGCGATTTCATGAGCTGTTCCGTTGAAAACGGTTTTTCTAGAAAGTCGTACGCGCCGCTTTTCATCGCATCTACCGCGGTTTTCACATCTCCATGTCCAGTAAGTACGATGAATTGAAAGTGATCGTTTTTGCTTCGCAAAGTTCGCATAAACTCCAAGCCATCCATCACGGGCATATGGATATCGGTAATGATAATCGCAGGCGTATTTGAGTCGATTACGCGTAAGGCTTCTACTGCGTTTGGTAAGCAGGTGACGTCTATCCCTTCAATCAGCAGGGCTTGAGACACGGCATCACGAATGTGTGGTTCGTCATCAACAAAGAAAACTGGGTTATTCATGGTCGTTTTCCACTTCTGGGGTACGTTTATTCTGATTGACTATTGGTAGCGTCACGATAAAGGTCATCCCTCCTGCTTGTTGTTCTGTGTTCTGATGTTTATAGGCACAGAGGGAGCCGTGATAGCTCTCTATAATCCGCTTGGAGATTGTTAAACCTAATCCAAGACCCTCCGGCTTAGTCGTAAAAAATGGGTCGAACACTTTTGCTAGGGCTTCGTCTGACATCCCTGGTCCGTTATCGGAAACAAGAATGTCGCAACTGTCATCATGACACTGAACAGCAATGGATATTTGCGGATCGATACAGTGGTTTTCCATCGCTTGTGCCGCGTTGTGGAAGAGATTGATCAGCACTTGTTCTAATTCAACGCTGTGAATGGCCAGCTTCACATCATAGTCGATGGCCGGAACTTTTAGTGTTACTCCTTGCTTAATAAGCTTGTTGCTCAAAATGCTGGTGGCAGTATGTACCGCGTCGTGCAGTACTGAGATTTCATTGTGTGAATCGTGCGTGGTTTTCCGAGTAAAGACTTTTAAGCGGGCAATGACTTCCGAAATGGTGTCATTAAGTGTCAGCATTTTTCCCAAATTGTCGGCGACCATTGGGTATTTTTCCATTGCCAACAAACGCTGCGAGTTTTCGGTATAGGTTCTTAGTGCGGAAAGTGGCTGATTTATCTCATGATTAATACTGGCAGACAGCTCGCCCAACAGTGCCAATTTCGCGGCTTGCGTCAGCTCTTGTTGTGTTTGTTTAAGCTCTTGTTGGCTTTGTTCATATTGGCGGATGGTCTGTTGTAGCTTTTGGTTGGCTTCACTCAGAACTAGTGTCCGTTGCACTACTTTTTCTTCTAGGCTCACATTGAGATGGGCAAGGCGTGCTTTGTTAACTAGGGTTTGGAACCACGCTAACGCAATTAGAGCAATGAGCGCATATAAGATCAGGAAGACGATATCGGCCTGTAAAACGGCGGCAAGAACGCTGTTGTGGTTAATTAAGGCAACGACGCGAAACCCTTTATCCAATAAGTGTGTTGCGTATGCGAGGTAATTTGGTGATAGAAGCAATTGATTGTCATCAAACTCCGTGACACCACTATGTGCCGTTAACTCACCAAAATATTCGGGTAAGGTATCGCCATATTGACGCGTTTCGGTAAGTTCATTTATTGCACTCGATGACAGTGGGAAAAGTGCACGATAGCGCCAGTCTGGTAAATTGCTCATAAACACGACATTGTGTTTATCTGTAATGAGTACGTCAGTCGTGGTTTGCGAAAGGCGCTGTTCTAATTGCTCCAAGTTCACTTTTACTGTGATCACGCCAACGACTTCCTCATTTACCCACAGCGGAGATGAGAAGAAGTACCCACGTTTATTCGAGCGCACGCCTAATCCAACATATTGAGCGGGCTCACCGCGTCGCGCATTTTTAAAATAGGGGCGATAGCTAAAGCTAGAGCCAACAAACGTATCTTCTTGCTGAAAGTTACTTGAGGCTATGACTAACCCGGTACGGTCATGAACGTAAATCGTATCGGCCAAACTTTGCTTCAACCAATCTGATAACAGTAGGTTGAGCTCTTGAGAGGGTGTGCCGCGCTCTACTGCTTTGAGTAGTCTTGGGTCGTGACTTAATAGGTTTGGTATCTGTTCAAACTTTGCCAGTTCGTAGTCCACTTCTTGTGACACTTGCGCGGCTTGTCTCTCAAGCTTTTGTTGCCATTGATCATGTTGGTATTGAGTTGCGTAATGATGAGTAAGCGCAAGCCCTGAAATGCCGACGGCACACAGTAGCAGTAAAAAATGACGTAGGGCTTTGGGGTTGAGTAAGTTCACGATCGGCTCACTGGTTTTTTGTGTCATGGTATCAAATGACGCACTGTGATGCTGTGAGCGGCAACGATAACAAGCACAATGATGTCCTTGTATTTCCTCAGTATCGGGAGCACAATCGACAAAAACGAGTGAAGGAGTAAAGATGGAACTTGCTGATATTCGTCGTGAGTACACCAAAGGTGGGCTGCGTCGTAAAGATTTGAAAGCTGATCCTATTGATCAATTTAATCTGTGGCTAGAGCAAGCAGTTGAAGCGGGTTTAACGGACCCGACTGCGATGACAGTTGCAACGGTTGATGAAAATGGCATGCCGTTTCAACGCATTGTTCTATTGAAAAACGTCGACAAAGATGGTTTTGTGTTTTACACCAACCTAGGCAGTCGCAAGGCCCAGCAGCTAGAGCATAACAGCAATATTAGTTTGCACTTCCCTTGGCATCCGTTAGAGCGCCAAGTTCATATTACTGGTGTGGCTGAAAAGCTTACCGCCGTAGAGAATATGAAATACTTTACTTCTCGTCCTAAAGAGAGCCAGTTGGCCGCAATCGCGAGCAAACAAAGTAGCCGTATTTCTGCCAGAGGTGTGTTGGAAGGTAAGTTTTTAGAGCTAAAACAGAAGTTTGCTAAGGGTGAAATACCAGTACCAACCTTTTGGGGTGGCTTTCGCGTAAAACCAAAGAGCATCGAATTTTGGCAAGGTGGCGAACATCGCCTTCACGATCGTTTTCTTTTCTCCCAACATGATGGAAGTTGGGACATTGATCGTCTAGCGCCATAGGCTTATGGTCCCTCATGAATAAACAAACACCGCCGAATTGGGGCGGTGTTTTTGTAGGTGGAAGCGATGCGAATTATCGCTCTCCATTCAACACAACCGATAATTGATGCTTAAGCAGCGTTTTGGGTACAACAGAGCCGTAGCCTGCTTCCATTGCTTTATCTATTAGTTCGTTCTTGCTGTTCGCTGCAAACTTATTACGTAAGCGTGCGACGTGACCTTCAACGGTTTTTGTTGATATGCCCATGACCTGAGAGATAAATTGAGGCTTTTTGCCATAGAGCAAGAGGAAAAGCGTTTCTTGCTCGCGGCATGTGAGCTTCTCTGGTTTTGGTTGTAAGTCAGAAAAACGAAAGATGGATTGTTGATTTGGGTTGGTACTGATTGCACGACAAACCCAATACCCGACTTCAATCACGGCGGTGTCGGTGAGTTCCCTTCCGTAGAAAATGGTGCCTACGATGTCGCCTTTGTCATCTCGCCACGGTGTTTTAGTAAATATATGTGCTCGCCAGCGGCCATCTGGATAAGGGTGGATATCCAGAATTTTTAGTGACTCGCCAGTTTCGAGAACGTGTTTATCTTGGCGTTGAAATTCTTGCGCGCATTCAGTGGTTGGGCTGGCCATATCAAAATCAGTTTTACCCAAGCACTCCTCGGGCGACGTGTGCCCTAACAGTTCTGCGTATTCCTGGTTTACGTATAGGAATACCGAATCTTTATCTTTGCATCCCCAACAACCTGGTAGCTGTTTAAGGAGGGATTGTTCTATGGTATCGACTGAAATATTCACAAAAGGACTCACTACATACTGCTTTTACCAATACAGAGACGTCCGTGTTACATGGCTCGTATTGATGTTGCCAAGTAGGCAGTTACGTTGCTAGAACACGTTCGTTGATTGGCGCTCAATCCAATTAAATTCATGGTGTTCGATGTTTTCGTCAGGTAGTCATAGACAACGACGAAATGGAACGAAGAGTTTAATTGGGAAAATGGTCTGTTTCATTACAGATATGTGCGCTCACGGATGTCCGCCTAATGTTCGGCTTACAACTCGTATCGTCCTTGATCATGCTTCCTACAACTCAGTTGTAATGTGGTTGACGTTCATATCACTTGTGAGTGAAAGAGCAGCACCTAAGCATAGGAGAGGGACAGTGAGACAAAAGCTATGATATCAGCTTATGCCATTGTTTTCATTGTTGAGAAGCGAAAAAAAAGCCAGCCTGAAGACGGGCTGGCAACACAAGATATAATCTTGTCGACGTGTAGAAGAGGTTCTAAATTACCTAGCGAGGGTCTGCTAAGTAAGTTAGAGGTATCAATGAGATACCGAGAGCTTTAGATCGTATGCATCTTAAAGCTCGATAACTAATGTATTGAATCAGAAGCATATTAGTAAGGGGGGAAATCCCTCTATGTTGAGTTTAAGCGTGGGTTTCGATCCGTTTCAGGGACGACCTATCTAATATGGAGCACGATGTTTTACAAAATAACGGATTGTTCGGTAATAAGGATCTTTACATTGATTGATTATGTATACGTAAGGTGTTGCCTATCTATCCGTTTTTGTTAATAAAATTGGTTGCTCACTGACCGTAAATTAACCTCGCATGATCATCGTTCCGGAACTATGATCATGTAAATGAACTTGATCATGCTGATTTGATCTTGTCGATTGAGTTGGGTAAAAGTTGCAACCCAACAAAGAAGGTATATGATGCGAAGACGTAGGCTGACCGTGTAAAGACGACTGTTTAAAATGAGTGACTCAGATAACCAAAAAATCCTTTCATATCAAGAGATTATTCTGCCGAAGCCGGCGGAGCTGATCACACTTCCGTCTTATATGGATTGCCACGATCATTCTTATACGCAGATCGTGATTGGTTTAAAAGGGCAAGCCGAATTTGAAGTGCGCGGGCGAGGTAATCTTGTCGGCCCTGGTCAAGGTTGTGTGGTTACCGCATGCTCTGATCATGCTTTCGGTGGCGTCATCAATCAATCGGATATTTTGGTGCTGAATATGCCCAAACCGACAAATGATGATCCCGAAATGCTTCAAAAAATCAATAACCTGGAGAGAGACCATGTCTACTTCCAGTTAGATAGTCAAATTCAGAAGCTGATACAGATGTTGGTTCAGGAAATGCGAAAGCATCCGGATGACCTGCTGTTAAGTCGTGCGTGTAACGACACTGTGATTGCGTTAATGCAGCGCCATATCTCGGCATTTGAGACCAGTCGAAAAGAGTCGCGCTTTGATTTGGAGGCGATTGATCGTTACATTGAGCAGCACCTGAGTCATAAGATTAGTGTGGCTCAATTGGCCGGGCGAGTGTTTCTTGGGGAAAGTCAGTTCCATTGCTTGTTTAAAGAGCAGATGGGGATTACACCTCATCAATATGTTCTCGGAAAGCGAATCGACATGGCTCGTGAATTAATCGAGCAAGGGCACCTTTCTTTAGGGCAAATTGCCGAGTTTACTGGCTTCTCAAGCCAGAGTACTTTTACTCATACTTTTACTCGCTTACAGGGAATATCACCTTCCCGTTATAAAAAACAAGTTGGATAACAACGCGTTTTTTTAGGTCAAATAATCATCAATCAGAATGAAGCCATGCACTATGCATGGTTTTTTTATGTTTTATTCACGTGACCTATCTCTCGTTTTTTAAATTCTCTGTTCTTTGCAGTGGTTGATATGCCACTTGATCCTACATTTTCTCTTAGAACGAGCTCTTCACAAAAATCTTATTGATATTCTTGATATTTTGTTGTGAATGCAATGAAAAAATTAAAATTTACAACACAAAATATTACCTATTTGAATGTGACTATGTGGATGTTTTGTTATAAAAGCGAGTTTTTGGCAAAAATGTCGTAGTTTTTGACAAGTATTCTTATCGGCCTCAAAATACACTGCCAGCCATTGATAATCCTCGAAGCGGTTTTCGAGGAGTGAGATTGAGGAACACACATGTTTACAGCTACGAACGTGTTGACACCGGAATTTATCGGGCAGCCGCTTGATAAGTTGTGGTCACTGATCTCGCCATTATATATGGTGGACGAGTCTCAATGGCTAGAGCAACTATTGCCACTAGCGACGCCGACAGAGGATGAAAAATCGGCGATCACTACCCAAACGACCCACCTTATCGAAGCCATTCGTGCCGATAAGAAGTCAATCCAGATGATTGATGCTTTATTGCTGGAATACAGCTTAGATACTCAAGAAGGTATCTTGCTGATGTGTCTTGCAGAAGCATTAATGCGCATCCCAGATGCCGCGACAGCAGATTCTTTGATTAAAGATAAGTTGAGTGTCGCAGACTGGAAATCTCACCTGAAGAACTCTGACTCTGTGTTTGTTAACGCATCAACATGGGGCCTCATGCTAACAGGTAAAGTGGTTGGTCTTGGTGAGCAAGGCACCCAGAGCCCAGGTCAGGCTGTAAACCGTCTGGTAAATAAATTCTCTGAGCCTGTGATTCGTAAAGCCATGTATCAGGCAATGAAGATCATGGGTCACCAGTTTGTTCGTGGTCGTACGATCGAAGAAGCGCAGAAGAACGGTCGTCCAATGCGCGACAAAGGTTTCACCTACTCGTTTGATATGTTGGGTGAGGCGGCGTTAACTACAGCGGACGCGAACAAGTACTTCAAAGATTACCTAATGGCGATCGAAGCGGTGGGTCGCGAGACTTACGGTAACGACACCAGCCCTGCGCCTTCGATTTCCATCAAGCTTTCTGCATTACACCCGCGCTACGAAGTCGCAAATGAAGAACGTGTAATGACAGAGTTGTATGACTCACTAATGCAGCTATTGAAACGTGCAATTGAAGTCGACGTTGCAATCACAATCGATGCAGAAGAAGCGGATCGCCTTGAGCTTTCCCTGAAGCTATTTGAGAAAGTATACCGTAGCGATCTTGTGAAGGGTTGGGGCAAGTTTGGTTTGGTTATTCAAGCCTACTCAAAACGTGCGCTACCAGTCTTGGTGTGGCTAAATGCACTCGCAAAAGAACAAGGTGACGTTATTCCTCTGCGTTTGGTTAAAGGCGCGTACTGGGACAGCGAAATCAAGTGGTCTCAACAAGCGGGTTATGCAAATTACCCAGTATACACTCGCAAAGAAGCGACGGACGTTGCATACCTAGCTTGTGCTCGTTTCCTACTTAGCGAAGGTGTTCGCGGTAATATCTACCCACAATTTGCAAGCCACAATGCTCACACGGTGACGGCAATTGCTGTCATGGCGGAGCACAAAGAATACGAGTTCCAGCGCCTGCATGGTATGGGTGATTCACTGTATAACCATGTTATGAAAATGTACGGTCAGCCAGTACGTATTTATGCTCCTGTCGGTAGCCATGCTGATCTTCTTCCGTACTTGGTTCGTCGTTTGCTTGAAAATGGTGCGAACAGCTCGTTTGTACACCGTCTAGTTGATGCGCGTTGTCCGATTTATGAGTTGACCCATCACCCTGTGGATGTGTTGACGGGTTTTGACACGATACACAACGACAAAATTCCATTGCCTGCCGATATTTTCCCTGAGCGTAAGAACTCATATGGCGTCAACATTGATATCGACAGTGAGGCGAAGCCATTTGAAGCGCAGGTAGAAAGCTTCATGGACAATCAGTGGGTTGCAGGCCCGATGATCAATGGTGAGCGTTTTGCCGAAAGCATGATCAAGGAAAATGCGGCTGAGATCATCACCGCACCGTACGATCGCCGAATTGAAGTCGGCAAAGTGGCATTTGCAACACTTGATCATGTTTCCGCTGCAATTGATGCGGCGCAAACTGCTTTCTCTGATTGGAAAACCGTTCCTGTTGAGCAAAAAGCGGCTTGTTTAGAAAAGCTTGCTGACTTAATGGAAGAAAATCTGGCTGAGCTGGTGGCGATTTGTCACAAAGAAGCGGGCAAGACGATTCACGATAGTATTGATGAAGTTCGTGAAGCAGTGGATTTCTGTCGTTATTACGCGAAACAAGCGCAAAACCTACAGCCATTTGAGCTAGAAGGCTTTGACGGTGTGAAACGCATTTCTAGCCGTGAAGGTCTTGGTGTGTTTGTGTGTATCAGCCCTTGGAACTTCCCGTTGGCTATCTTCCTTGGTCAGGTAACGGCAGCACTGATTGCAGGTAACACTGTGGTTGCAAAACCTGCTGAGCAAACAAGCTTAATTGCCGCTCGTGCTATTGAATTAATGCTTGATGCGGGTTTCCCTGCTGGTGTGATTCAGTTACTTACTGGTCGCGGCGCTGAGATCGGTCATGCACTGACTTCTCATGATGCTATTGCTGGTGTGGCATTCACTGGCTCAACGGCAACGGCGCAACGCATTAACGTCACGCTCGCGGAGCGCAGCGCGAAACCAGTTCCGTTTATTGCGGAAACAGGTGGCCAAAACGCAATGATTGTGGACAGTACTGCATTGCCAGAGCAGGTGGTGCGTGATGTGATTCGTTCGGCGTTTGCATCTGCTGGTCAGCGTTGTTCTGCCCTTCGTGTTCTATTTGTACAAGAAGATGTAGCAGACCGTATGATCAACCTGATTCAGGGTGCGATGAATGAACTGCATGTTGGTTTACCTTACCTACACAAAACAGATGTTGGTCCGGTTATCGACAGCAATGCAAAACAAAAACTCCTCGCTCACCTTGAGCAAATGAGCAAAACACAGACTAAAGTCGCTCAGCTACAGCTGGATGAATCGTGCCAGCATGGTGACTTTGTCTCACCAAGTGCGTTTGAAATCTCGGGCATCGATGTGCTGAAAGAAGAACAATTTGGTCCAATCTTGCACATTATTCGCTTTAAAGCGTCTGAATTACCGAACGTGGTTGCGCAGATCAACAAAACGGTTTTTGGCTTGACGATGGGTATCCATAGCCGTAACGAAACCACGTACCGTTGGATTGAGAAACATGCACGAGTAGGTAACTGCTACATCAACCGAGACCAAGTTGGCGCTGTGGTTGGTGTACAGCCGTTTGGTGGTCAAGGCTTGTCAGGTACTGGCCCGAAAGCTGGTGGTCCACACTACCTATTCCGATTTACTCAACATCTTCTTGCTCAAGCAGAAAACGCATAAGGAGTCGCATTATGGTTCATCAGATCACCTATTTTAAAGATGCATTCTCTGCGTGGGAGCAGTGGAATCTGACTGATTTTGATTACAAATGCGAGCATGTTCTGGCATTTAAATCTGCACTAGAAGGGCAGCAGTCTACCGTTGCCAAAGTGGTTTCTTACCACTTGCAACAAGCATCAGCTCTTCTTGCAGAAACTCACCAGTTAGTTGGCCCTACAGGGGAAACTAACGAACTGTATGCCGCAGGACGCGGTGTGGCTTTGGTGATTTGTGAAAACAACATCGAGCCTGCTGATAATGCGTTATACAGTGCTTTTGCGATGATCACCTGTGCCTTAATTGCCGGCAACAGTGTGGTCGTTTGCAGTGACAATGCAGAGCTAAACCAATTGGTTAAGCAAGCTGTAGCGTTGGCAAACTTCCCATCTAACTTAGTCCAGGTTGTTGCGTACGATGCGTCTGCCCCGTTGCTTGAGAGCGATGTACGTAGTGTGGGTTATGTTGGGCGTTCACAGGTTGAGCATGCGCTCAATCTTCAACTAGCTAAGCGTGACGGTGCAATCGTCGGCTTAGTTTCTGAAACGGATTTAGAGTCACCGAAATTGGCTCATGATCCTCATCTCTCGTTGCGCTTCATTACTGAGCGCACTCGAACGATAAATATTACCGCGGTGGGTGGTAACGCAACTCTACTCGAGTTGGGGAACGAAACTCACTAACCTGACTTGTAATGCCAATCTGGAGTAACTGGACTGAGAGCCGGTCCAGATTGGTTTTTTATACTCTGATGTATTGCTGAGACGGTAAAATATCAGGGCAGGCAAGGAAGGAAATAATTATAACGAGGACTATCTAATGATAGAAAATAGCTTTGCTATCACGTCCACTTTTGTGGCGTATTTACTGATTATGGTTGCTATTGGCGTTTACGCGTATAAGAGGACTTCCAATTCATCTGACTACTTCCTAGGTGGCCGTAGCCTAGGTCCGTGGCCTGCTGCATTATCTGCAGGTGCTTCAGACATGAGTGGTTGGTTGCTGCTAGGCTTGCCTGGCTATGCGTACGCTGCGGGTATCGAGGCCTTCTGGTTAGCCGGCGGTCTACTTCTTGGTACATGGGCAAACTGGCTCATCAGTGCAAAACGCCTCCGTACCTACAGTATCCAAACTGACGCGCTAACGTTGCCAGAGTTCCTGTCACGTCGCTTCAACGATAAGTCGAAACTGATTCAGACAATCTCTGCGTTTTTCATTCTTCTATTTTTCCTTTTCTACACCAGCTCAGGTTTGGTCGCAGGGGGCAAACTGTTTGAGACGGTATTCGGTCTAGATTATACCTACGCTGTTATCATCGGTACGGTGTGTGTCGTTTCTTACACACTATTCGGTGGTTTCCTAGCGGTATCTTGGACTGACTTAGTGCAAGGTCTGCTAATGGCGGCTGCGCTAATGATTGTTCCTATAGCGGTAATGGACGGTGGTTTAGGTCAGCTAAGTTCTGATCTACATGACATCAACCCAGAACTTGCAACGCTATGGAATGACGCGAAAGGCGAACCATTGTCTGCGATTGCCATTATCTCTCTAGCGGCGTGGGGCCTTGGTTACTTTGGTCAGCCACACATCCTAGCGCGTTTTAAAGCGTCTCGTTCAAACAAAGATCTAACGACTGCACGTCGTATCGCAGTGATTTGGACGGCACTATCTATGGTTGGTGCAATGCTTGTTGGTCTTGTTGGTCTGGTTTGGGTTACGGGTCATCCGGGTACTCAACTAGAAGACGGTGAGAAGATCTTCATGCTATTGGTTAACGCAGTATTCCACCCTGTCGTTGCGGGTATGTTGTTAGCAGCAATCCTAGCGGCGGTAATGAGTACCGCTGACTCACAGCTCCTTGTTTCATCTTCAGCGCTTGCAGAAGATTTCTACAAGCAAGTATTCAAGCCAGAAGCGTCTTCTGAAGAAATCGTAATGATTGGTCGTATCGGTGTTATCGTTATTTCGCTTGTTGCGCTATTCCTAGCGATGACGCCTGATAGCTCAGTACTTGGTCTTGTATCTTACGCTTGGGCTGGTTTTGGTGCGGCATTTGGTCCTGCGGTTGTACTTAGCCTTTACTGGAGCGGTATGAACCGTAACGGTGCGTTAGCAGGTATTCTTGTTGGTGGTATCACTATCGTGGTTTGGAAGCAGCTAACTGGCGGTTGGTTTGATGTGTACGAAATCGTACCGGGCATCATCTTCTCTACGCTTGCTATCATTGTGGTAAGTAAAGCAACGGGCGGTGCTGCGCAAGACGTGTTAGACCAACACCAGTCGTTCGAGAAAAAACTGGTTGAACTAGACTAGTAACTTCCCGTATATGAACACAAAGCCCGCTATTTTAGCGGGCTTTGTTTTATCTGAAACTTAATTAACGTTAATGGTGGTAGCTTGAGATCAAAGCTTAGCATTGCTCGGTTAGATTGGAGTGTTAGTCGCGACGAATTTTGGCGTAAATAACGGTGTTACTCAACTCTCCCGATGTAGTCAGACGTTCGTTTCTGAGCTCTCCTTCGAACTCATAACCACAGCGCTCGGCTACAGCCCGGCTCTTTTGGTTGGTGCTATCAGCATGAATTGCGATTCTCTTGGCGCCCAAGTCATCAAACGCATAGCGCTCAACTTCGAGCACAGCCTCGGCAACATAACCATTGCCAACGGCAGCATTATCTAACCAATAACCTATCTCAAAGGATGGTACGTCGGGATCTCGAATCATCAAGCCGACCGCACCCAGTAAGCGATCGCTTTCCTTTTCAATGATGTAGTAACGCAGCTCTTCTTCGAAGTTTTCAAAGTTTGCGATGGCTTTCTCTGTCCCTTCTATCATCGCTTCTAATGTCAGCACATGAGGCACCCACGGCAGATAGACTTCGAGAGTCTTTTGGCTGCGAACGACAGCTTGATGCGCCTCTTCGGCTCGTTCTAAACAAGCAGGGATGAGTTTGAGACGTTTCGTTTCCATGCCGACTCTCCTATGGGTGAAAAATGAACGGAAAATCATTTAAACAGATGTACTTAGAATGATCTAGTCAACGCCGTCATATTATTCACTTGGTTTGCCAGAGAGAAACTGAGAGAATCGAACCGTTATCAAACCAACTAGGTTCATTATGAAACTTTTAGTAAGAAACTTGGCTCGTCACATGACCGAGCAAGATATCCGCAAATTATTCTCAGCGTACGGCAAAGTAGAACTGTGTTCGCTAGTGCTTGATCAAGACACGGGTTTGTCGAAAGGCTTCGGTTTTGTCATCATGCCGGACGAAGCAGAAGCCATTTCTGCTCTTGAAGCACTGAATTTGACGAACGTAGAAAAAAGCAAAATTCGCGTGAAAGTCGCACAAGACTAATACAGAGAAAAGCCAGCGTTATTGCTGGCTTTTTTGTCTTTCTATTTAGAGACCAAATTGGCAACATTCTAGAATGTCTTCTCTTTTCGTTTTAGCGAGATTGATCATCAATTCTCTCTTCAAGTTGTTTCATTAAATCCTTTAACTGTAGAGAATCGAAATTGTCTGAATTCGGCACTTGGTAAGCGTCGTTGACTGTGTAGAGCATCAAACTTTTGCTAGAGAGGAACTCTTTCTGTATTTGGACTTTGACAATGTCATCAAGAGGTAGACGGAAGTAAACCGTTGAGCCCTGGCGGTACTTCAAGGTGTTGGTGCTTGCATCGATATCTAGCGTTTTAGGATTGAACGCGCGGCGCGTGAAGTACGTTGAGAGCAGTTTCAATCCTATTATTGTGAGTGCTACGAGTCCAAACTCGACGATCTTGTCTGCTAGGTAGGAAAAATAGAACAGCGACAACAATACAGTTCCTAGCAAGAAAGGGTTGTTCTTGGGCAGATTTTGTGAAGTTTCATGGATGATCATCCGACATATCCCTCGACTTTATTCAAAAGCGACGAACGTGAGTTGGTAGACACAAACCTTTCGTTCTTTGCCTTGCATGCGCAATGTTTTGTCACCGACGTAAGGGATCTTTAGTTTTTGGATCACCGATTTAGAACGCAGATTGTCCACCAAATGCATCACGGTTATTCCGTTTAACTCAAAGTGCATTCGAGCAAATTCGAGTAAGGCTTTGGAGGCCTCGAATGCATAGCCTTTCCCCCAATGTGGCACGCCAACCCAGTAGCCTAATGTTCCGTACCCCTCTTCGATACGCGGTAAACTCACCGCACCAAGTAACTCCCCAGTGTTTCGCAAGGTAATAGCGTACGCCACGCCTTGATGCTGCTGATACATCGGATAGTGCCTATCTATCCATGCTTGCGCCATCGGTAGCTCATAAGGATGTGGGATGTTTGCTGTCATGTCGGCAATTCGCTTATCTCCAGCGAGTAAAGCCACTTGTTGGCAGTCATCGATATTGAATGGCCGGAGGACGAGTCTTTCGGTAGTGAGAATCGGTTGTATCGTCATGCATTTCTTCCTTGATGAGACGGCTATAGCTGCTAGCAACTGGTTTGCGGGGTAAATCAAGATAACAAGGCGTCTCGAAAGCTCGATCTAGCCAGCTGTAAAGTTGTCATGCGCCTTACTAAATAATAAGCCCGAACAATTGCTTATGTGTAATGTGTCGTATTATTACACACATAAGCACGTTTGCTCATATTGATGGTACAAAAGTTGAGGTCTGACCAATGTCTCAGTTTTTTGATACTTTCGTTCAATTTTTTGAAGATAGGGCACAAAAAATTAAAGGAGCTTTTTAATTGTGGAATTATTTTGAACAAAATATGTCAATTGTCAGTAGGACGAAAAAGTAGGGAGAAGAGAAATGCCGGATATATATTGCGCAGCTTGTAGAAAATCAACGCAACATAAAGTGATTATGAAGCGTTGCGAGCCTCAGTCTGTTGACTCGTTAACAGGCAAAATGGTGAGTTTTACACAGCTGATGGCGAAATTTGTATCAGGTGAACATTATTACGAGATGGAGCCTCAATACTACTGCCGTTGTTGTAATCATCGTGCAATTGGAGAGGTTGTTCCACATCCTACACGGCATACATCGGCCGCACTCTAATTCTGAGTGATAGCCATGATTAATGGCTAAATAGGGCAGTGTTGCCCGAACGACATATCTATACAGGCGTGTCATGCGCTTTCAAATTTGCGACTCCGCGGGAGCCGCTAGGTTGCTTTTTCTCTTCATATCACGGTTACTAAGTGAGCGGCAATAATCATAGCTCTTTCCCTCCTTCGTTGTTTTCTGGTTATTCTCTGCTGAATTTCACATGCTGTGCATTTGATGGTTTGCAATTGTTTGAGCAACGATTAATGTGATGCTTTCTAAGTGGTTACAAGGAAGCGGGTTAATGAGTTATCAATTGGACCGGATTGATTTACATATTTTGAGAGTGCTTCATTCGAGAGGCAGAATTCCGGTTGTAGAACTAGCAAAGCTGATTAACTTAACGACTTCTCCATGTTCTGACCGTGTAAAGCGGCTAGAAAAAGAAGGGTATATCAATGGTTACCATGCAGAGTTGAATGCGGAAAAGTTGGGGCTGGATGTGCAAGTATTCATCCATATTCGTTTAGACCAAACCAGTTTTTCTATTTTTGAAAAGTTTGCGAAAGCGGTGGAATTGATGCCTGAAATTGAAGAGTGCTACTCGCTCTCTGGAGATTTCGATACCATGATAAAAGTTCGTGTTAAGAGCATGAAAGCGTATCAGGAGTTTATGTCGAGTAAGTTAGGCACGCTTCCGGGCGTGATTCAAACTCGTAGTGAAGTGGTCATAGAAGAACATAAAACGGGATTTGGTGTTAATCCCGAGCTCCTTGGTTAGGCGAGGCATGTGTTGAGCCTCCTTATTTAGCGTGGCTTGGTATATTACTTTTTCTCGATTAAAAAAGGAGCCGAAGCTCCTTTTTTAATAAATCGGTGAGCGATTATGCCCCGATAAAGGTACTGATAACGCCAATTAAACCACCAAAAACACCGCCCCAAACGACTAGCCAGCCAAGGTGTTCTTTGATCATCTTTTGCACCATTTCTTTAACTAATGCCGGTGTTAATTCGCTTAAACGTTGATCGATGATACCTTCAATGTTCTGCTTTATCTCATCCATCATTGCAGGAGATTCGAATTGCTCTTTCAGTGCTTCTTTGATGTTATCGCTCTTGCTCAACTCAATGATGGATTCTTGCATCTTTTCGACGAAAGGTTGGCGCATGGGTTGTAGCGCTTCCGAGCCGCCAAACATCGCTAGCATGCCACCAAACTGAGAGCCTTCAATTACTTCCACTAGGGAATCAAATGCTGGATTTAAATCTACTTTCTCAATTACTGGTTGAAGATCGATGTTCACACCGCCCGCCATTTCTTTATTCAAGAATCGGTCAATGTTCGCTTCAGTAAAAAACTGTTCCATCATCAGGTTTTTGATAGCCAGTTTAAACTCTTCAAATCGTGCGGGGATCACGCCAGAACCGTATAATCCAGGCACTTTCTCAAACAGCATATGGATGGCAAGCCAGTTGGTGATGGCGCCTGAGAACGCAAACAGCCCTGCATACCAAAGATAGTCGTTTTGTAATTGATGACCTCCAGCCATCAAAGCGATAGCGAGGACATTCGTTAGCAAACTTTTGTTCATAGTGACCAGTTATATATGAATATCGGAAAGAATAAGTGGGCCTGATTCTATACCTAAGTCACATTAAGATGCTAGGTTTTGCCGTGATGAGTAGTCTTGTAGAGAAGGGACAAAAAATGAATGTTCAGAAAAACAAAACCCGACAATCATTGTCGGGCCACTGCTTTTTCTTAGAAAAACTAAGATTCTATTTTTAATTTTAGATGCGGTAGATCTTACAACAAAGTTGGCATTTCCATCTTTCTGAGTAGCCAAATAGCTTGTCAGCCCAACTTGGTTTGAGTTGTACGATCTGCATTGAACCACATTTACACATAAGCTAATTACCTTATGGTTAATATAATAACTAAGCCATCTATTGAGTATAGCTGTTTCTCAAAAAGTGAAATGACAAATGAAGACGGCTCAATACTCTGTATTGTGTTCATTGCAATGGATACGCAACGAGGCGGTATATTAGCAGAAAAAGTGTGAGCTTTATCATGGAGAGTGTTTCATATATGAGAAACCACAATGGCTATATGAGCGTCTAGCCATGGATTAAAATAAAAAACGGCGCTTAAAGCGCCGTTTTTATTGAGCTTATCACTCGTTAAGAAGCGTGTTGATTGTCTAGTTCTTCAGCGATAAATCCGCCAGTTTGATGCGCCCAAAGCTGGGCGTAAATGCCGTTATTCGCAATGAGTTCTTGATGAGAACCTTGTTCAACGATGCTGCCTTTATCTAGCACGATGAGGCGATCCATTTGTGCGATGGTCGATAATCGGTGAGCGATAGCAATAACCGTTTTCCCTTGCATTAATTCATTCAAGCTTTCCTGAATCGCTGCTTCGACTTCTGAATCCAGAGCCGATGTGGCTTCATCCAGTACCAGCAATGGTGCGTCTTTGAGTAGCACACGAGATATTGCGATACGCTGACGTTGGCCGCCAGACAGTTTCACACCACGTTCACCAACTTGCGCATCGTATCCGACATTACCAAATGGGTCGGTCAGAGTTTCGATAAACTCATGGGCATGCGCTTGCTTAGTGGCTTTCAGCAAATCTTCTTCTGTCGCCTCTGGATTGCCATACAAAATATTGTCTCGAATTGAACGGTGTAACAGAGAAGTATCTTGGGTCACCATACCGATCTTTGAGCGCAAAGAGTCTTGTGTGACTTCTGAGATGTTCTGTCCATCGATCTTAATGCTGCCGTCTTCGACATCGTGGAAGCGAAGTAACAAGTTCACCAAAGTCGATTTTCCGGCGCCGGAGCGCCCGACCAAGCCTACTTTCTCTCCTGGTTTGATGTTGAGGTCGAGATGGCTAATCACGCCTTTGTTCTCACCGTAATGGAAGCTGACGTTATCAAAGTGAATGCCTCCTTCAGTGACAACCAAGTCTTTTGCACCTGGTTTATCTTTAATATCAATAGGCTTAGAGAGCGTTTTCATTCCATCGACAACGGTTCCCATGTTTTCAAAGAGGGCGCCAACTTCCCACATTATCCACATAGACATACCGTTTACGCGCAATGCAAGACTAACAGCAATCGCAATCGCGCCAACGCTAATGGCACTATCCAACCACAGGTAAATCGATAAAGCAGCAACGGAAAATACCAAAATATAGTTTGAGATCTCTACAGCGACGTCGAAGCCGGTCACTAGGCGCATTTGACGATAGACCGTATTCAAAAATCCTTTCATGCCTTGCTCGGCATATTGGGTTTCGCGCTGGCTATGAGAAAACAGTTTGACGGTTTGAATATTGGTATAACTGTCTACGATGCGCCCTGTCATTGTCGAACGTGCATCGGCCTGCGCTGAAGCGACGTCTTTGAGCTTAGGGACAAAATAGATTTGGATAGCGATGTAAGCGAGTAACCAGACGATCATTGGGATCATCAAACGCCAGTCTGCCGTCGCTAACATAATGATCATGCTGGTGAAGTAAACCGTAACGTAAACAAACACATCCATAGCTTTCATTACGGTTTCGCGCACAGCTAATGAGGTTTGCATGACTTTCGTTGCGACTCGACCTGCAAAATCATCTTGATAGAAGTTCAAGCTTTGATTGAGCAAATACCGGTGTGCAAGCCAGCGGATAGACATTGGGTAGTTGCCCAATAACGTTTGATGAACGAGCAACGAGTACAAGATCACCAATATAGGCATGACAACCAGCAATAAGGCTCCGTAGAAAATCAAATCCGATTTGTTGTCTTGTAAGAACGTTTCTGGATTGCTGGTAGACAACCAATCAACCAATTGTCCCATCGCGCCAAACAACATTACCTCAACAACAGCCACAATTGTGGCCATCAAAGACATGATGATCAAAGGCTTTTCATAACCACGAGTGTAATAACGCAGAAAAGCGAACATCCCTGAAGGAGGCTGATCCGGTGTAGATTTGGGGAACGGCTCTGTAAAGCCTTCAAATCGTTTAAACATAACTCATCCTAAAGTTAAAACAGTGCCATTTGGGGTGGCTAAATCCATCGATTCACGCTGCTTTGGACGAAACCGCGTGTATGAGAGTTTTTTGCCTGCTCCTCGATAAAGCAGACCGATTGACGAGAGGGGCGAAAAAATAGTCTAACCGATTGTGTCTTAAATGTAACTAGTTGGTTATGAGTGTGATTGTCTATGGTTCTGATTCTTATGATGAATTCTTATCATGTTCATCGTGGTGCCATAAAAGCTTAAACCTGCAAAGTGACAATAAAATTTAAGGAAAAATGAACTTAATGCAGCAAAAATTACTTTTGTGCAATTAAATTAATTGTCAAAACAGCAAAACTGAAGTTAACAATAAATTTACAATCTCCTCATTCTAGTGATAAGGAATATATTGGATGCTATTACACGAATCAGTGACCCAATTTGCTAATGGGAAAGAAGAAAGCACGCAAAGTGCTCAGCGCCAAACCGCAAACTGCGTAGTGATGGTGCCACCGAAAGAGTTTCGTTTTAATGAAGAAACCGCACAAGATAATGAGTTCCAACATAAAGTGTCACTCAGCCAAGAAGAAGTCTCACGTCGAGTAATGGCCGAGTTCGCGAGTATGGTTGCAACGCTGCGTCAAGAGGGCGTTCAAGTTGTTGAGTTTGATTATCCAACTTCAGATGTTGCGACGCCAGACGCGGTATTTCCAAACAATTGGTTTAGCACTACGCCAGATGGCACGTTGTACACCTTTCCAATGGCCTGTGAAAACCGTCAAAAAGAAGTACGTCCCGATGCGCTTGTGGCAGCACTAGCGCAAGCAGGGCGAGAAGTTCATCGACGCAGCAGTCTAACTGAATATCTTGACGAGCAAGCGTATTTAGAAAGCACGGGTGTGATGGTGTTTGACCACCTAAATAAAACGGTCTATGCCGCACTCTCACAACGTTGTGATCGTCTGGTTTTAGAAGATTACGCCGATCGTATTGGCTATGAACGAGTGATTTCTTTCCAAACTCGTTTGCCGTCTGGTGCGCCGATTTATCACACCAATGTGATGATGGCGGTTGGCGAACAGTTTTGCGTGATTTGTGACGAAGTGATCCCAGAATTTGAGCGTCGTTTTGTAATGAAGTCACTCGCCAAAGACAAGCAAGTCATCTCAATTTCGCTTGAACAGATGAACCAGTTCTGCGGTAACATTCTGCAACTGGAAACGATCAACGGCGACAAGGTGATTGCGATGTCGCAATCGGCGTACGATGCATTCTCACCAGCACAAAGAAACCAATTGGCGACGCACGGTAAATTGCTGCCATTCGACGTTTCTACCATAGAATCTATTGGTGGTGGTTCGGTTCGTTGCATGTTGGGTGAAGTGTTCTTACCGAATCGTAAAGCTGTGCTTTAATAAACTGCACATTTCTTTTCAGCCGCAGTGAAAGGCTGACGAAGCGTTCTCTTCAAGGGTTTTTAGCCGTTAGCTCTGTGGCAGTACAGACTAACGGCTTTTTTGCGCTTTTTAGTTTTCTGACGATTTGCGTAGGCGACGCTTGGTTTAAGCGCCTAAAATAGGATGGTTCACCTAGCAGATTGTGGTAAAGTCCGCGCCTGCGTTTTACCGCATCTTCATTATTTTCATTGCTTCTTCAACCCAAAGTACAAGGTTTTCGTTAATGCCATTTTCTACTCTCTCATTGAGTTCTGAGCTGATTCATGCACTGCCAAAAGACTTCAAGAAGCCGACTTATATTCAAGCGTTGGCCATTCCTGAGCTGTTGGCTGGTCAAGATCTATTGGCTTTGGCAAATACAGGCAGCGGCAAAACCCTTGCTTATGGTTTGCCTTTGTTGGAAAAGCTGGGTGTCAATCCAGAGCAAAAAGCGCTGATTCTTGTGCCAACTCGTGAGCTGGCAATGCAAGTGAGTGAAGCAATTAACCAAGTTGGTCAAGTTCTTGAACTCAACGCAGTGTGTTTGTGTGGCGGCGTTGATAAAGAGCAACAACAGCAGGCGCTAGCGACAAATCCTCATATCCTTGTCGCGACGACAGGTCGTTTGGTTGACCTAGCAAATAATGGCTTGGATTTGAGCAATGTTCATTATCTAGTATTGGATGAGGCGGATCGTCTGTTGGATATGGGCTTTTGGCCTGACGTACAAAATATTGCGGGGCTTATTTCAAACCAGCGTCAAACCGCGATGTTCTCGGCAACGTTTTCAGATGAGTTGAAGGGTAAAGCGAAGCTGCTTATGCCGGCACCAAAGCAAGTTGCAGCGCATCAAGAAAACAGCACCAACCAAGATATTGCTGAAACGCTGTACCTCGTTAACAAAGGCAGTAAAACCAAGGCATTGATTGAACTGATTCAAAAAAACGCGTGGACTCCGGCATTAGTCTTTATTGGTGCGAAAGAGAACGCCGATGGCTTAGCGAAGAAGCTGAATAAAGCGGGCATCTCAACCAATGCGCTGCATGGCAATAAGAGTCAAGATGAGCGAGAAGAAGCACTGGCGCAGTTTAAATCTGGGCAAATTCAGGTGTTGATTGCCACCGATCTACTAGCGCGCGGCATTCACATTGAGCAATTGCCTGTAGTGATCAACTTTGAACTGCCAATGCATGCAGAAACCTATGTTCACCGAGTAGGGCGCACCGCTCGCGCAGGCGAACAAGGTGTGGCGGTGTCATTGGTTTGTCATGGTGAAATGGACGCACTAAGCGCGATTCGTCACCTGACTCAACGTGCATTACCAGTGCAAGATCTGGCAGGTTTTCCAGTAACGGATAAGCCATCAACTGGCGAGAGCAAACGCGCGCCACGCGATAAAAAAGCCAACCGTCGAACTCATGCTAAGAAGAGCATTAAGCAGTTTCAAGGTAAGTCGAAACGCCCAGCCCCGAGTGCGAAGTAAAACAAAAAACACGCTCTTGACGGCATAGTCGGTTCAGAGCATGGCTTACAAATTTTACTTTTGAGTATTAACGGCAGTTGGGCCAATTAAGCGCATTTCCCAATCTTCGACTTCACCAGTTTCTAGACGGCGCTCGACCAGCTTGCCCCAAGACTCGACTAACGGCAGCTCAGACAGCTTAGTGAGTTCTTTTCTATCTAAACAGCCAGTGAAAACCGCACCCATGATACGAGCCAATGGCCATTCTGGATAAGGTCTTTCGCACAGAATAATCTCGTCACCTGCACCGATATCGCCTTCTTCCAGCACTCGGAAATACCAGCCTGTTCGAAGCGTATCTTGCAGTCTTCTCGCCATGTCGTGTTGGTCAAAGCGTACGTTAAGTTTCCAACAAGGCATGCGACCTTGCGACACTTCCAGTAGTGTTGAGCCGATGCGAATTTTATCTTTCAAGCAAATCGTGGATTCGGTGACGCCTTCGGAGCTGATGTTTTCGCCAAAGCCGCCTGCGGATTGGAAAATTGGTCTTTCGCCTAATTCTTGTTGCCAGATTGGGTAGTGTTCGCTTGGGTAAATATGAAGCGCTTTTTGAATGCCACCATGAAAGCGCGGATCACCTTGCTCATCACTGATAAAACCGAGCTCTGTTGCATGCTGGCGCTCAGGCAGCACTTGTTTGTTGATTGCGCTTTGCGCACCATGAGCATAAGGGACGGTTTTCCCTGCTAGCACAGCTTTTACGACGCCGATTTTCTTCATGTAACCTCCTTATTATTTGAATGAGAGATAAAGTGTTTACCTTCATTCGCAATGCGGAGCATGATAGCCTAGTAAACTTGTGTCGGTGTAGGGATGAAAAGACAACTAACAATGCTAACTCGCCAAATTGATTCGAAGTCAGGCGTCGTCACCTCCAATGAGATGATGGCCGCGAATCCCCATTCTCCTGTTTTAGTGAAAACCATCGACATGCCAAAAGGTTACATTGATGCGCTGCATCAACACACTTGGCATCAAATCATCTTTCCTATCAAAGGGTTATTGCAAACACAAACTGAGCATTATCAGCACTTGGTTCCGCACACCTCTGCGTTATTTGTTCCTGCGGGTGTTCAACACGAGTCGATTGCTCTAAGCAATACGATATTTGTTGGTATTTACCTCAACCCTGAGTTTGGTGCGACGTACGAGCCACAAGTGAGAACCATTGCTTTAACGTCGTTTTTAAATGAGCTTTTACAAGAGATCCGCAGACAGTGTGAAGGTGAGACAAGCCACGAAGAAGTGTTGCATTTGCTGGCGGTACTGCATGATCAAATTTTGAAACGCAACGTGCAGACATTTCAGTTATTGCTGCCACAAGACAGACGACTAAAACTGATTTTCGAGCGACTGACTGACGAGCCAGCGTTGAGCTGTTCGCTAAAAGAGTGGGGGGAGAAAATTGGGGCATCGGAGCGTACTTTATCACGGTTGTTCGCCAAGGAATTCAACACTTCATTTCTGCTTTGGCGGCAACAAATTCGGCTAATTTACTCGCTTTCTTTGTTAGATGAATCGTTGTCAATCCAAGCCATTGCAGACCTAGTGGGTTATCAAAACGACTCATCCTACATCAAAGCATTTAAAGCCTATTTTGATATGACGCCACAACAGTTTAGAGTGAACGGCGTATCGCGCAGGTAGAAATACAGAGCTTCGACTTCACTTAATGTTTTTGAGTAGAAGTTACGAAACTTTCTTTTTGAATTTCAATTACATGGTATGAATAACAATGGCACCAACGATAAATACTCGAGTGAATCAATTCTGTTTTGGTCAACCCAAAACATCGCTGTCGTTGGAAAAAGAGCCCCTCAATCCGCTTGCTCAGGGCAAGGTTCGGGTGAGACTGGAAGCTACAAACATTAACCCAAGTGACTTGCTTTCCATTCATGGTGTTGGGCAATACCGCCGCGTTCACGTACCACCTCGCGTGCCGGGGTTTGAAGCGGTTGGGCGTGTGGTGGAAGTCAGTGCAGTTGGTCAAACTGACCTTCAAGTTGGGCAAAAGGTGTTGGTGGCGATGAGTGGTACTTGGCAATACTACATAGATGCCTCGCCTGAGAATCTTTTTCCGCTACCTGAGAGTTTGGAGAACGGCTATGCCTGTCAGTTGTACATCAACGCGTTAACCGCGTGGGTGATCACCACTAAAGTAGCTAAGTTGAACAAAGACGATGTGGTGATCATCAATGCAGCAGGGTCAGCGATCGGTAAGATATTTGCCCAGCTCGCCCATTCACTGGGTTTTGCACTGATTGCTGTGACCTCAAAGCGAGACGACTATCCGTACGATACCATTCCAGTGTTGGACGCAAAGAAAGACTTACAAGCGCAGCTGCAAACGCGCCAACTGCCACAACCAACGGTCGCTCTGGACGCGATAGGTGGTGAGGCTGGCACGGATCTCATTCGTACCTTGAAAGAAAACGGCCAATACATCAACTACGGAACATTGTCGTTAACGCCTTATACGCCTGAGTTTTTTGAATCGATGAAGGCCAACAACATCGACTTTAGTACATTCTTTTTGCGGTATTGGGAAGAATCGGTAGGTAAAGGCGGGAGAAAGACGGTGTTCGCTGAAATGTTAGAACACTTTATTAGCAGCGACATAAAGTTAAACGTTGCATATGATCTGTCGTTAGAGGACTTTCAAACAGCGATTGAAATGGTTGAGCGACGCTCGTCAGCAGTGTCAGGAAAAATCATTTTGACGCTGTGAATTACAGTGGGCCTGTTGAGAAAAGGGAGGATAAAATCCTCCCTTTTTTATGGGTTTATTTGTAATGATAGGGCTATTTTAGATGGAAGATTTGCTCTGTTTCGAGCGATGTCATCGCACGTACTTGACGCCAAATGTAATAAAAAATACCGAACATCATCAACATACTTGGGATGGCAATCATTGGGTAACTGTACAGCGTCATTTTTCCTAACTCTTCGTTAAAGGCAGCAGTACCAGAAGGGCTAGTCACAATCCAAGTCGCAAGGAAGTAGTTCATTGCAGATGAAAACGCAAAAGTACTTGCAAACAGGTAGTTAGAAGACATAAGGCAACGTTCGAACGCATCGGTTTTACCATTTTCTTTTAAACGTTGGTTAATCAACGCGAGGTTCAACACAGTGTCATTCAGTACTAACTTCTGCATCAGCGGGTAGCGGGTAAACGTTGAACCCAAAACCGCTAAACCGATCAGGCCAGGAATCAGGGCTTCTTTTAGTGCTAACCAGCGTGTATCAAGCTCTAACAAGCCGATGCCACCAGTTAGTAGAACACTGATAAAGCCCAGAGCAGAAATAAAGTTAAATTTCTTGTTACGGACAAGGTCCATACCGCCATAAATGATAGGAAATAGCAAAGCGACAACCAGCGCCATTGCTGTCCCTAGATGCTCATCGCCACTAAACTTCATCAAAATGAAGGAAGGGATAAATACGTTGAAAAGGATTTCAAATAAGGGATTCGGCTTTTTCGCCGTCGTGTTACTCATAATGTTTTACTGACTCTACTCTATGTCGGCTGTTATTGTACTTTGACAAGAAGTGTTCATCTAGTCGCGCTTGATGTAAAGCGTTAAAGCGTCGAGTTGTGTAACGACTTATGAAATAGACCGGAGCATAGCCAGTTAGTTTACATGATTGACTACTTTTTGTGTCTTAATGACTCTCCTTCTGTGCGATGATCTGATTACGCGCTCTGAATAATCGAGTCGCCACTGTGTTGTGGTTGAGCCTCAAGGCTTGGGCAATTTCATCATGATTCAACCCAGCCACTAAGCTCAAGAGCAACGGCTCTCGGTATTTGGGTTCGAGAATCATCATTTGTTTTTGAAGCCAATCTTGGGCCATGTCGTAGTCACTGCCAGGGTAGGTTTTTGTCTGTATTGCACACTCATCAATGTCGACAAAATCGTACTGTTTTCTATCAAAGCGCCGAGCATTCTCACGACGCAAAATAGTAATGAGCCAAGACTTCGCGGCGTTGGGGTCATTTAATTTATCAAAGAATCGCCACGCTTTCAGAAAGGTTTCTTGCGCTAAATCTTGAGCAAGGTGGTGATCTTTGCATAACCAATACGCGAGACGGTAAATCTCTTGGTATCGATCTCTCGTCAGTGCTTCGTAACGTTTATGTTTTTCCATAGCATTAAGATAAAAAGTTTGGAGAGCACGTTGTGTCTGCCAGATGAACGACAACCCTTTTTATCGCTTTTACAGTGATAAAAAGGGTTGTTCGATTAGGAAGACAAATTCGAAGAGTTAACCTTCCAAATATCGAAGGGTGACTCTGATTTCTTTCTTACACGCTTAAAATGGTTGGTTGGAAAAGCGTGAGTACTGGATGGCATCTGCGACTTCCTGAGCTTTAGACTCTGAAGTCATAAGGTGAAGTAGCTTAAGAGCAGCTTGATAGCTAACTAGGCTACCGTTCGAAGTGATAACGCCATCATCAATGACAAAATTCTGGTCGACTTGTACTTTGACTGCTGGGTAATCTCTTTGAAAGCCGTTTTCACCTCCGGCCCAAGTTGTTGCTTTTTTGCCGTTTAAAAGGCCAGCTTCGGCTAACAAATACGCGCCAGAGCAATTACTTGCCATCCAATCTGCCGCCTTTGAGGTAGTTTTAATAAAGTGAATGAGATCTTTATTTTCGATTAGTGCATCCATGTCATAGCTGGATGTTAAAACCAATACGTCGAGTTCCGGCAGATCACCAATCCAAGCATCCACACCAATTTTTAATCCTTCTTCAGTGGTGATGGTTTTCTGATCTGAGACGGAAATGGTGAGCACGTCATAATCACTAAACCAAGTGAGACGACTTGCGACGCCAAAAACCTCTAAAGGCGCAGTAACATCAGAGGTCAGTACGCCATCGTAAACCAGAATACCAATTCGTTTATCTGCGGCATGTGCTGTTTGAAGCACCCCAAAGAATAGGACTAGTGTCGCTATCAATAGTTGTAGTGCATTCTTCAATCCGTTTTTACCCATGGTTTTTCCTCGCTAACAGAGCATCAAGTTATTGAGGTTCATTATATTTAGGCTAATTAGTGATTGAAGAGCCACTTGGTCTTTACTAAAGTGAATAAAATTCATGAATAGAGTTCATTGGTTATATGGATAAGATACGGTCCCTACGATTTTTTATTGCCACTTTAGATGGCGGTAGTTTTGCTGCGGCTGCCAAAGTGTATGGCACTGACCCTTCGACCGTGAGCAAAGCCATACATCGTCTTGAAAGCGATTTGGGTATACAGCTTTTTCAACGTTCTACGCGACAGAGCCGCCTGACAGAAGCTGGTCGTAGGTACGCAAATACTGCTAGGTTTGTACTGGAGGAGCTGGCGGCATGTGAGGATTCATTAAAAAGTCACAATGATGCGCTTTCAGGGCAGCTTAAGATTAATGTGCCAGTCTCGTACGGTCGCCTCTATATTCGTCCTTTATTAAAAGAGTTTTGTCGCCGCTACCCTAACATCACTATCGATATTCATTACGATGACGCCTACGTTGATATTATTGAGCAAGGTATTGATGTGTCGATTCGCTCTGGTGTCGTTCACGATAGTCAATTGATTGTGCGTCAGCTCAGCCCTATCGATTTTATCATTTGTGCCAGTCAGGATTACTTAGCGCGCCATGGTGTTCCGAGTGGCCCGGATGTATTCAATGACCATTCTTGGGTTCGTTTTCGTTTTAAACAAACGGGGAAACTGTTGCCGATTCGGATGCCAGAACCAGACGGTGCGAGTGAATATGACCCCGAAAGAAACTATATTGTAAATGACGGTGAATCCATGGCAGAGCTTTGCGCAGAAGGCTTAGGATTAACTCAGATTCCTCATTTTATCGCGAGAGACTGGCTTAAAGCGGGGCGTTTAGTGCCGATATTTCCAAGCATGCGCCAAGCAGGAAATGGCGTGTATCTTCTCTATGCCAACCGGGAATATGTGCCTGCCCGAGTGAGGGTGTTCATCGATTTTATCACTCAAGCAATACAGGATATGGATGAAACGCCATTCCATACTTGGGCTGAAACGTTGCCGATTTATCGACCGAACCAAGGCGATTGAAAACTTCATGTGAGTCTTTGGTTAAAAACCCCTAAGCTATATGGTGCTTTTATTGGTTTTTGTTAGTTTATTGGGCGTTATTATCGAAAAGCGCAGTTTGCTCTTCGTCACTCATAAAGGAAAGACAATGCCAACTAAGATCTTAGTGCCTGCTTTGGCCCTACTTCTCAGCGCATGTGGCGGCGATGGGGAGTCGTCAGCCCCAGCAGAAAGCGGCTCACAAAACACAGGTTCCACATCGTCACAAGGCACATTTGCCGAGCAGATGCTTGCAGCGGTCAACAGCGCCCGCTCTACTACACAACAGTGTGGTGCAACCACCATGCCACCTGTTGGGGCCCTGACTTGGAGCTACGATTTGGAAAGCGCCGCTTATCGACATTCAAGCGACATGGCGAACAGCGATTTCATGAGCCACACAGGCTCTGATGGCAGCAAGATGTCAGATCGAGTTAACGCAACGGGCTATGCTTGGAGCGCCATTGGTGAGAATGTCGCCGTAGGGCAAAGCAGCATTAACGCCGTCGTTAATGCTTGGTTATCGAGTGAAGGTCACTGCCTTAATATCATGAGTGCGGATTTTGATCAGATGGGCGCGTCGCTTGTCGAAAATCACTCTGCACGCTACGGGTATTACTGGACTCAGGTTTTTGCCAAACAGCGCTAATGCAGAAGCCTGATAGATAAAATAAAACGCCAGCAGTCACTATCTGCTGGCGTTTTTGTTATTTACATCTCTTTTAGCTTGTCAGGTTACGAAGTTTTGGGTCATCCGCCAGGTATTCAACAAATTCAATCTCAAAACCGGCAGGGTCAACAAAATACACATTTTTGCGATATGGTTCATCAGCACCAGGTTGGGCAATCGGATAACCTGCATCGGTTAGTCTTTTGATGATTGCATCGACGTTGTTGGTCACATAAGCAAAATGCGCTAGCCCAACTTGGTGCCCGCTCAACTCGCGGTTTTCTCCTTCGCCATGGTCACTCATGGCTATGTATTGATACTCGTCGCCAAAATGTAGCCAGTTTCTTGGTTTGCCACTCCATTCGCCTTTACCTTCATCACGCACGTACCAATGTGGAAATGCAGTTTGGTAAAACTTCAGCATTTCAGGGATATCTTTCACGACTAAGTTAATATGTTCTAGTTGGATCATGATGTGCTCCTTTTTGTCATTTTCTAGCCAACGATGAATATGCTAAAACCTCAAGTTAAGTTTAGGTAAAGGGCTTTTTTAAAATTTTTTAGGGTGACCCCGTATTTAACTTAGAGTTCGGGATGTGGATGGCTTTAGAGTAGGAGTCAACAGGTTGCGTATAACGGACAGTTTGAAAATAGTTAGTTTATAGATGGAAATATATAATACTGTCATTTTCAAGAATATTAGACTGCTTTTGTAGACTTACTAATAAGCATTTTAACAACTAGATTCATAGTTTATTTTTTACACTTATTTTATTGCAAAGGGTTTGTTTGTGAGTGGTGTGAAAGAAAAATGTGTGTCGATTAAAGAGTTAGAGATTGATTTGCTTAATTCGACAGGTAACCCTAGTTTGGCTAAACAGCAGGCTCAAGCCTTTGCGATTCACTATGCAGGACGAGTAATTGACGCTGTAAAGTTTAGAAAAGGAAATATAAGTAAGGATGATTTGCTGCTGAGTAGACATATACGGTGGGAACATCACAAGAGACATAGTCAAAACTTAGCCAAAAACATGCTTTCGGCAAATCGAGGACCAAAGCCTAGCAATACTTGTGCTCACCATATAGTTCCTTGGTTTGATGATAAAAGCGCGGCCTGCTCTCGTTCGAGATTGCGTTTAGCTGCATGGGGAATAGATATTGACCATGAGGCGAACGGTGTTTGGCTACCTCGTTTCAGGTGTCATATACCTCATGATGGTATTCCAACAAAAGTAGCTCATAGCCAAACACATACTATGGTTTATTATCTCAACGTGGACTCTCTCCTTCGAGATACGATCGCAGAAGGACTTGGTCGTACTGGTATCATTGATACCTTGCGTGAAGTCGGAGAAATGTTACATGATGGGGACTTCCCAGTTAACCGTTTGATTTAAGTAAGCAAAAGATGAAAGTTTTTAAACTAAATCATGATGTTGAGAATTTCCCTTTTTTACAAGAAACTCAACTAGAGATTTCTATACAATACTCGGATGGCGATTTGCGGGAGTTATGTGGTGAGCGCGTCGCTGATACTTGGATGATTATTGATTTGGAGTGGGTGAGTGATAACCACATGCTTACAACAAAACCTGATTTTGCAATCTGGCGTGCAGGCGAGTTTGCTTGTTCTGAGTCCGCATATAATCAAATAAACGAAGCTCTTGATTCCAGTTGTGAGTTTTTGCCATTACGCGTCGCTGGCGAGCGTTGGTATGCTATAAACATACTCAAAACTTGCGATGCCATTGATAAGGATCGCACTGTGTTAAATGTAAGAGCTAATGGTAAGCCAAGTCGTGTAAAGCGGTTTAAAAAATTAGTGTTGAGTAGTAAATCAATCAAATCCGGAGGCTTGTTCAGGATTGAAAATAACGGAAGCGGTGTTTACTGCAATGATGAATTAGGTGGTTTGTATGAAATTTACCATCGTTGTCAGCTAAAAGGTCTGATATTTGAAGCAGTAGAAACGAGTTAAAGCCCGCAATGTTTCACCCTAAGTGTATTTCGGCAGCTTTATTTTACTCTGTTATTTCTAGTAATAATTTGTTTCCCCCCCCCAAAAAAAAAACCAAAAAAGCCAGCAGTTAGTACCTGCTGGCAAAGTCTTTGGGCTTCTAGTTTTTTGATTTTATTTCTTGTTACTCATCGCTGTCACGGTGCCCCGATTGGTTTTCCGGGGAAGAAAACACAGCACCGTGCGCTTTGTGTCCAAGAAATTTGGAGATTAGCCTTGCTTACGGATTAGGTAGTCAAATGCGCCTAAGCTTGCTTTTGCACCTTCACCCATCGCAATGATGATCTGCTTGTAAGGAACGGTTGTTGCGTCACCCGCTGCGAACACACCTTCTAAGCTAGTATCGCCACGGCTACCGACTTCAATCTCGCCGCGCTCAGATAAGGCTACTTCTGAATCTTTTAGCCATTCTGTGTTTGGTACTAGACCGATTTGAACAAAGATACCTGACAATTCAATCTCTTTGATCTCATCTGTGTTGCGATCTTTGTACTTCAAGCTTGTTACGCGAGTACCGTCACCCACTACTTCTGTTGTTTGCGCCATCGTGATGATGTCTACGTTTGGTAGTGAGTTCGCTTTGTCGATAAGCACTTGGTCTGCACGAAGTACGTCTGCAAATTCAAGAACCGTTACATGTTCTACAATACCAGCAAGGTCGATAGCAGCTTCGATGCCTGAGTTACCACCACCGATAACTGCGGTTTTCTTGCCTTTGAACAGTGGGCCGTCACAGTGTGGGCAGTACGCGACACCTTTGTTGCGGTACTCTTGCTCACCCGGAACGTTCATTTCACGCCAGCGTGCACCAGGGCTTAAGATGACACTCTTACTCTTCAGCATTGCGCCGCTTTCAAGTTGGATGTGAATCAAACCATCTTCTGTATGTGCTGCGCCCATTAGCTTCTCAGCTTGTTGCTCAGTCACGACGTCTACGTCGTATTCTTTTAGGTGTTCTGCTAGGTCAGTTGCTAGTTTTGGACCTTCAGTACGTTTTACCGAAATGAAGTTCTCGATTGCCATGGTGTCCATAACCTGACCACCAAAACGCTTAGCAACAACGCCAGTACGAATACCTTTACGAGCAGCGTATAGTGCAGCTGCGCTACCACCAGGACCACCGCCGACAACAAGCACGTCGTATGGGTCTTTTTCGCTCAGTGCTTTCGCCGCTTTCTCGCTCGCGCCGTCATCCACTTTGTTTAGGATTTCAGTCAGAGACATACGGCCTTGACCGAATAGCTCACCGTTCACGAATACACTTGGTACTGCCATGATGTCGCGTTGTTTCACTTCATCTTGGAACAAACCACCGTCGATCATGGTTGCTTTTACTTTCGGGTTGATCGCCGCCATCATGTTGAACGCTTGAACCACGTCCGGACAGTTTTGACACGACAATGAAATGAAGATTTCTACGTCTAGATCTTTGTCTAGTGCTGCGATTTGCTCAATCACTTCTGGTTCTAGTTTGATTGGGTGACCGCCAGAATGAAGCAGTGCCAATACTAGAGAGGTAAATTCGTGACCCATTGGCAAGCCTGCAAAGCGTAGTGCTGTGCCTTTAGCTGGGTTAGTTACCGCCATCACTGGTTTACGTGCGCTTGCGTTGTCGTCACGTTCAACCGTGATTAGGTCGCTCATCTCTGCGATTTGGTTCGCTAGAGACAAAATGTCATTCGATGCTTTGCTTTCATCTAGACTAACCACTAAACGAACTTCTTCTTTTACATTAGCCAGATATTGTTTGAGTTGTTGTTGGATCGCTTGGTCTAACATAGTTGTTACTACCTTAATTAAATAGTTACCAATCAAAACAAGTATTTGTTCATTCTTGCTAGCTAAAATCGTTGATAACTGCGTTATAGATTTTGTAGTTAGAGTAACTAGCTATCGAAAATCTATGCCTGGTTCTAAACGATTTTTTCTACGCAATTACTGCACACCTACTTATTCAGATAGGTAATAAAAAGTGGTTACTGTAGATAAAACCTGAGGGGGAGAGAGCAAATCAGGCAGAAGGTCGTCAAGGTATCTAACCTGAAGTGCTCTCTAATTCAGTTCTAATCAGAAAAAGGAAATCGGGAACTGATTAGAACTTAAATTTCAGTGGCTTAGATTTTGCCAACTAGGTCTAGTGATGGAGCTAGTGTCTCTTCACCTTCTTTCCACTTAGCTGGGCAAACTTCGCCTGGGTGCGCTGCTACGTATTGAGCTGCTTTCACTTTGCGTAGTAGGTCTTCTGCGTCACGACCGATACCTTCAGCAGTGATTTCCATTGCTTGGATAGTTCCTTCTGGGTCGATTAGGAACGTTGCACGGTCTGCAAGACCTTGACCTTCACGCATCACACCGAAGTTGTTTGTGATGTTGCCTGTTTGGTCGCCAAGCATGTAGTACTGAATCTTACCGATTGTGTCTGAGCTGTCGTGCCATGCTTTGTGAGTGAAGTGTGTGTCAGTTGATACTGAGTAAACTTCTACGCCACGTTTTTGTAGCTCTTCGTAGTGGTCTGCTAGGTCGCCCAGTTCTGTTGGACATACAAACGTAAAGTCTGCTGGGTAGAAGAAGAATACTGCCCATTTACCTAGAACGTCTTGTTCTGTTACTTCAACGAATTCGCCGTTTTTGTACGCTGTAGCTGCAAATGGTTTGATTTGAGTATTAATCATAATTTACTTTCCTTTGAATGTTTTAAGCTGAGCTGTTGTTGCTTTCGGAAAGTATATTCTCATCGGAGTGTGTTTAAGGAAAATCGCTTGTAGCTATCCTATTGATAGCCATTTCCTATTTCACTTGATAGGGAAATCCGATGTAAGTGAGTTTGCTTTGATAGGTTTTATTGAAGATGAAGGCAGATTAGCAATAGAGAATACCGATGATGACCTTAAGTGGATCGTCTGGCTAAGATCGAAAGAGCCTGCATCTCGGCAGGCTCCTTCTAATAGGAAGTGAGGAAGCGGATGCTTCTATTTTGTTAGCTCAGATTGTCGAGCACTTTGCCACACAGCTTCTTCAGCATGATCATTTCATCTAGCTCTAAGGTGATTTTACACATCATGGCGTTTGGCACTGACTTGGCTTGTTCCTTAAGATCACGACCTTGTTCTGTTAGGTTGAGTACGCGAACACGCTCATCGGTTTCACTGCGACCACGCTCTACATAGCCTTTTGCTTCTAAGCGTTTAAGCAGCGGTGTGAGTGTGCCTGAGTCCAAATGCAGTTGTGATCCCAGTTCTTTCACACTAGCACCGTCTTTCTCCCACAGCACCATCATCACTAAGTACTGCGAATAAGTCAGATCAAGCTCGTCCAGCAACGGGCGGTAAGCTCGGATCACTGCATTTGCTGCGCTGTAGAGCGGGAAGCAAACTTGGTTTTCGAGTAAGAGTTTATCGTCGTCGGTCATGGTGTTGTCGGTGTAACACTGGCTCATTGGCGTTGCCTACCTGCTCATAGAGAAAGAGAGTCATAAAATAAATTGTGCACAATATAGTTGCAAACGATCTTTACTTCGATCTAAGATTGTGAGCAATTAAATTGTGTGCAACTTAAATTAAGAAGGATACTCGCATGACTACTCTATACAAAACTCAAGCTACCGCTTTGGCTGGTCGTAATGGTCAAGTAAAAACAGATGACGGTCTTCTCGATCTAGAGCTGTCGTATCCGAAGGAAATGGGCGGCACAGGCGCAGCAACTAACCCAGAACAGCTGTTCGCAGCAGGCTATTCGGCATGTTTTTCTAACGCGGTTCTGCACGTAGCACGTGAAGGTAAAGTAGACCTGAAAAGCGCACCCGTAACAGCGGAAGTAGGTATCGGTCCGAACGACAACGGCGGCTTCGCTCTAACAGTGAGTCTAGCGGTAGAGCTAGATATGCCACAAGAACAAGCGCTAGAGCTAACGCGCATTGCACACCAAGTTTGCCCATACTCAAACGCAGTTCGTGGCAACATTGATGTGGCAGTAACGGTAAACGGCGAAGCGATTTAAGCGGGTCTTACCACGGAACAAAGACAAAAAAGCCTGCAAGTACGCAGGCTTTTTTTGATTGGTATGAAGTGAGAATACTTAACGCGACTCTAGCGGGTAAGAGCGGTAGCTCCACATGCCGTAAGTACGCAGTGCATCGCGGTAGATACCAAGCAGTTCGCCATCGCTGGCTTTGGCTAAGTCTTTCAGTGGCTTGTCTGGGTAGCTCACTGTGTCAAAAGTGATGTCTTGTGGTCCAGTTTGCCAGCTTGCGATTTCAAACAAGGTTTGACCACGGCGTACGTGGCTCGCTGAGCTGATGATGGTCGCGTGTTTAATGTTATGACGTGCCAATGCGTAGCTGCTGAATAGAGCGTTACCTACCGTGCTGGTGGCGTAGTTTTCTTCAATGATGCGATCTTTGCTGATGCCTTTTTCAATCAGCCAATCCGCCATTAACTTGCCTTCGGTTTTGTGGTTCTTTGGTACGCCGCCCCTCAATACGATCAACGCGTCTGGGTTTGCTTTTGCCATGGCTAGCGTGGTTTCCAAACGCTCAACCAAGATTTGATGCATTGAACCATCTGGGTTCAGCGCGTATCCCAATGTGACGATTGCGCCTTTGTCATCCAATTTACCTTTGTCGGCTTTCTCTTTTAGTGGCGTGGCAAGTACGCGGTCTACGGTGTCGAAGATGCGTTGGATGTCTGCGGCTTTACCTGCATTGAGCTTAGTGAGCGTCGCCATGTGTTTCGCTGATTCCGCTTGGTTGCCCTCAAAGCGTTGCCATACCGCTAAGTAAGCGTGCAAATCCACATCATCTGGTGCAACAGAAAGGGCTTGTTCAAACAGTTCAATCGCGCGGTCTGCATTCTTGTTGTAGATCTGCGCGTTTGCTGCAGAAATCAGTAGGTCAGTACGGTACGGCTCAAGTTTGTACGCTTCTAATAAGCGGTCGGTAACAATCTCCATGTTGCTCGGCATTTTGGCGGTAAAACCCGCATGTGAGATACGCGCAGGGGATTTGAATGCTTGTACCGCGTCGTTGAGAAGTTGGTCGACAACCTGACGTTTAGTGACGATTTGTGAGTAATCGGCGGAAGATTGGACGGCAGCATCGTTAGCCGCGATAGAGTATGGGGCAGCAGTCAGCGCAATCACGCTACCAAGAGCAATGGCAAGTAAGTTCTTCTTCATGGAATGTCC
Source organism: Vibrio sp. YT-19(2023) (assembly GCF_033337395.1). Lineage (NCBI taxonomy): Bacteria > Pseudomonadati > Pseudomonadota > Gammaproteobacteria > Vibrionales > Vibrionaceae > Vibrio > Vibrio sp. YT-19(2023). The sequence continues at coordinate 67,387 of NZ_JAWOQN010000002.1, forward strand.
TAGAGGTGCTGTAGCACCTAGTTTTTATTGTGCCTAGCGTTGTAGGTCGAACGGGGTCGATGGAGTTTTTTTCAGTCTAGGTTCGCTTCATGAATAATCTGTGAAATGAATCCCAACTCAGTCGAGCGAATGAACGCGCGTAGTCAAAACGCGAAGTAGGATCACGAAAATAAAAAGGTATTCGTTCGTATTCTAAGTAATTGGATTAAAAGATAAACAGCGTTTAGAAGAAGGGATTTAAGCGACCAGAGTAAGAAATGAAAAAGCCTGCAACGATGCAGGCTTTTGGTTTATTTGATCGCGGTGCAGAAGCTAACGTCTGCATGATGCGTTTGTGGGTCGAAGCTGTGGTAAAGCTCAAAGCAAGGACGGTCGTCGTTCTCAATACCGGATTCAATTACCTTGCTCATGACATCATCCCATGCTTTTGAGTATTGGCTCGGGTCAGTAATGTGCTGGCGCATCACCGCATATTGACCACCGGGGAAGTCTTGCAGCTCAATGCCTTTTGGAACTTCCGTATCTTCTGGCACCATCAAGCAGATATCAGTGCGACACTTCTCGTCTGGCGTGATTTCTGGATTGTCATGGTAGATGAAGATGCAGGTATTGCCTGCCAAACCTTTCATTCCTGCCCATTGATACAAGCGACCTGATGGCTCCTCATAGCCTTGGCCGTAAGGGCCGTTTACGCGAATGTAAGCCAGTTTTGCTTTTTCAAAGTTTTGCGTTTCCATTGTCATGCTCCATTTGGTGAGTTCAGAGCCAGTATATGAATCGCTTGGTGTTACTTCGTTTCCATTCTTGCGCAACGTGTGTCCAATCTTGCTGTTTCGTGCTAATTCAGAAAACTGCTGGTAGTTTTCGCAGTCGCGAAAGGCCGTAGGTGTAACGCCATAATGTTGCTTGAAGGCTTTGGCTAAGCTCTGTGAGCTAGAAAATCCGTACTCTAAGGCAATGTTTAATACCGGTTGCTTGGATTTGAATAAGTCATCGGCGGCGGCTTCTAGACGCAAACGTCGAATGAAATCAGCCAATGTCTCGCCTTGCACGGCTTTGAAGGTGCGATGAAAGTGATAAGGAGAAAGGTTCGCCAGCGCGGCCACTTCTGGCAGATTGAGTGGTTCATTAAAGTGTTGTTCTAAATAACGAATCACAGGAACCAGTCGTTGGTGGTAGTCGACGCGCATCGGGGGATTTCCTTGTTCTGTTCAGCTTGTTTTCTCTGCTCAAAGCCTACCGCAATCCAACAAGCTTGCAAGGGAGCAGCGTGAGAAATGCGTGGCGAGATGAGCGTCAATCAGTCACACTCAACGAGCAGATGTTTAAGCAAAAACGTTGCGCCCATTATCTTTACTAACCGCTAGGACAATCATGATAGCTTGGAAACAGTCTCTGCCAGAGTACGAATGGCTCATTCATCAAGTTTGGTACTTGGAAGTGCCAGAGGGTGAAGTCATTGACCCCAAGCCGCACCTTATCCCAAACCCGCGTGCTCATTTACTCTTTACGCCACCAGAGCAAGGCTACAGCTACGACACGGGACACACAAAGCTTGCTGGCAAAGGCTGCCACTTGTTAATGGCTAACGAACATTTACTGTTGTTGGAAGATACGGCTCCCATCAAGCGTATTGGTATCACCTTTCGCCCAGAGGGTTTTTATGCCATTGAATCACGGTTTAGTGATGCATCCCAAGTTAGTGCAATTAACCAATGCGAATGGTTTGATTGGCTTAACGCGGCGTTTGATGAGCGCTTTCAACAAGGCTTATGGCAGTTAGAGTTGCAAGGTTCATCGCAATGTTTGCTGAACTACATCAAACAACATTTAGATGCGTTAGATATCGAACCTTGCCGTACCAAACCGTTTTTGGCGTCACAAAAGCGGTATCCGTGATGGACGCTCAAGCGCTACGTTCACCTGAGTTAGCGATGGATATTGATGAGATAGCCAAACAGTGCGCCTGTTCTCGCAGAACGCTTGAGCGCAGTTTCAAACAAGTGGTGGGGTTGAGCGTTAAGCAGTATCAACAAATGGCGCGTCTGGAGCAGATGATTTTGACTCTCTACAAGCAACAAGAAGCGATTGATTGGGCGAGTTTCTCACAACAATTTGGTTTCAGTGACCAATCGCATTTGATTCGTACCCTCAAACATCAGCTAAGAAAAACGCCGAGCAAATACCTGAAAAAACGTGACTTAACCATCGATATCTATGGCGATTTTGAGTCGTAATACATTGCTAATCAGCCCGAAAGTTGTCGCAAAAATCCAATTTTTCTCTTATCCGCTGGGCTACTATTTTCAGCAGATAACGAGGTAACACATGTCATATCAAAAACTAAAACAAGGCGAAGCCATTCCATTTAATGAATCGTTGACTATCCAACTGATTCAAGGCTCTGATCTACAAGATATTATCGAGATGCTGAACGACGATAAGGTCAATCAGTATCTGTTCTTCGCACCTGCTGATAACAACCTGTATGAAGGCTTCTTTGGCCCTATTATTGAAAATACGGCACAAGCGATTAAAGACGGTGTTTGGTCAGATAGCCCAACGTTCGTGATTCGTGACCAGCAAGGTCAGTACATGGGAATGTGTACGGTGACCGCAGTGATGTTCTTAACTGGCAACTACGAAGTGGGTTATCAGTTACCTACTTGCGCATGGGGCAAAGGCGTCGCGACTCGCGCTTGCCAAATGATGACCGAGATTGGATTTACTGAGTTAAACGCCCATAAAGTCAGTGCCGATTGCTACGCTTCTAATGCTGGTTCTTACAAGACGTTAGAGAAAAATGGTTTTACTCAAGAAGGCCGTCAGAAAGACTACTATAAACTAGAGCAAGGCTTTGACGACAAGCTCTACTACGGTATGACCGCAGAGCAATTCGCGTCTTTAAATCGCTAATAATTAGCCGACAAAAAAGTAGCTAACAACAACGTAGCGAACAAAAAAGGCCGTTAACCCACATGCTCGGGTTAACGGCCTTTTCTATATTCAGCGCTAAATGGCTAAGACTTAGTTGCCTTGGTTTTGGCTTTGAAGCTTCTCTTTTGCTTCTTCAACCTTTGAGAAATCCAATCCCAACTCGTCTACGGCTTCTTTGATTAGCGCAGGGTTTTGCATCACTTGCGCCATCAGCATTTGTAGCTTGTCTTGTGGCAAACCTAGTTGGCTGATTGTTGCCATTGCCGCTAGAGGGTTTTGCGTCAGAGTCTGAAAAATCTCGTTGATTTGCTCATCGCTGATGTTGTTCTCTTTCAGCAAGGCGATAATTGGGTTCATCATATTTCCTTTCAATCAGTGTATGACTTGGTTGCCAGTATTTGTTCTAGTAGAATAATTGGGGCTCCCGCTCAACATTTCAATACCCCGTTAGCTCCATGTAACCAGTCCCAGAATGAGAGCCCTCAATACGTACTGGGCCTTCCCAATAAGGTACCGAAAGCGGCATTTTCGCGTTCGGGTTGAGAGCAGAAACGGTAAGCTCAATTTGCTGATTTGGAATCGACACTTGCCACTGGGTTGGATACTTTCGCCCTTGGATTTCTGTTTGCTTGGTTGCTATTAAGCGAATGTCTTTTTGAGAAATGGCGATGCCAGAGCCATCTTGCTGCATCAGCTTTGCGCTGGCGTAACTAGCTTGTCCGGTTTTGGAATCCCGCAACTGGAACACCACCAAGCTGGTTTTGTCACTCAACCTCAGAGCAAACCAGTCCCAGCCTTGTTGTGAGTCGAGTAAGAATTGCGAGCTCCACTCTCGATCTATCCAGCCTTCACCCGACACTTGATGAGTTTCGCCGTCGATGGTGACTTCACCGGAGACATCAATAAACGGTTGGCTGTAGTAATACGAAGCCACCTGACCATCGGCACTTTTGGTGCTGTAACCTTGCTCGCCTTGCTTTTGATAAGGTGCGCTGCTGGTCAGTTTTAGTGAGTAGCCAAACTGCTCTGAATTGGCATTTAGCGTGGCAGGGAAGAGGTCGTTGGTTGAAGAGGTCCACTGCCAATCATCGAGGTAAACACGAAATGGAGAGCTATCGACGCCGGCTAAGGACGCTTGAGCGCGTGACCATTTTTCATCTGCATAGTGTTTGTCGGTTGTCGTGACTGCGCTGTGCGCCATGTAGATTTGCTGAGTTTGCCACTCGGTTTTCTTCACGTCATCTTCGCCCGTTGGCGGCGCAGCAGCAAAGCGAAATTGTGTCCATTGAACGCCAAGTGGGTTGCCTTCTTCATCAATTAAGTTAGCGGTTAAGTACCACCATTCATGACGAAAGTTTGGGTGCGCTTGATGATCGGTAGGAAAGGTGAGTTCAACCCCTTTTTCTACGGGTGTGAATAGGTTGCTTTCGCTTTGCATATCTCCACTGCCCAGAAAAGTTCCCATATTTTGTTGCTGCGCATCTTCACAACCGAATAGGAATAAGCTGCTTATGAGTAGAGTAAGCTTGCTTGCCAATCGAACCATCACAAGACCTCGCTTTGCAAACTGGAGACGACAGGCTTACTGACCAATCGCCACAGCGGAATCAAGGTTGCGATCACTGCCACCAAGATGGTGATTGCCGCAATGCTCAGCGCATCACTCCAATTCCACAGATAATTTAAGCTCCAACCAAAAGCTCGTAAGGTGACGATGTCTGTCAGTACATAACCCACCATCGCACCGAGGGGCAGGGCAATGACCAGCGTAAAACTGACCAAAGCGACGATCTGCCCGACCACCATGGTCATTAATTTACGACGGCTGACGCCAAGTGCATACAGCCTTGCAATGGCGGCTTTGCGCGCGTCGAGCAACATAAAACAAGCACTGAACAAACCAATCACCGCGACCATCAACGTCACGCCGTTGAGTGCGCGTGTAATGGCGAAGGTCTGCGAGAAAATATCCAACGCGATGGATTTGATTTGCGCCTGATCGTAGAGCTGACTTGGATGCAGATTCAATTGCTCGCGCAGTTGCTCGTATACGATTTGTGGGTCTCCTGATACTTTAATGCCAAGGCTTGTTGGCAGGTCGGTAAAGCCACTCTCTTGCCATAATTTGGGTGCCAATAACACTTCACCGTTGGGTGAGCCGTAATCGTGGAATACCGCACCCACAAGCAGGTTCTTATTTGGAACGGCATCAAGCGTGAGCGCGCTACCCAGTGATAAACCCAGTTTGACCGCGGTTGGTTCACTGATAGCGACCAACTCACCTTGGTAAAAGCGTGACCAGAAGTTCTCCAAATGCGATTTGAACACCATGGTTTGTTCTAAGGTGTCTTTGTCTTTGGTACCAAGCAAAATCGGTAAGCCTTGCAGGTTATCGTCGACGTAGTATTGCTTGTAGACGGTCTCAACATTATTGAACTGCCCTAACGCGCGCTCTACATCAGCGATTTCTCCTTGGGCAGGGCTGACGTAAATATCGGCGTGTAGCCTTTGTTCTAACCACTGTTTTAAGGTGGATTCAAAACTGCCCACTAGCGTATTCATCCCCATATTGGCTGTAACGGCGAGTAGCAGTGCCATCATGGCGAGAGAAAGCGGAGAAATCAGCTCGCGCAACTCAGCAAAAAGATACTGCATCAAACCGGAATTGGTGCGTTTTTCACACCAATTGGCTAAGACGCTGAGTGTTTTGGGTAGATATAAAGGAATCGACACCACAAGCACGCCGAGCCACGCCATGGTGAAGCGGTGATGCTCACTCAACCATAACCCTGCGAGTGCGAGAGCCGTCAACGAAGCACCTATCACGAACAATTGGTTTTCGTTAGAGGCTTCCGGCGCTTGATAAAATACGCCATGAGAGGAAAGCGGCTGGCGCACTCGCTGTTTAAAGTGCTGCCAACATGCCAACAGGGTGGCGACTAACGTGAGTAGCAATGCTTGTGCCCACCATTGCCACTGCCAAGTTCCGGGCAGCAGTGTCGCGCCATAAAGTTGCTTTAGAGTCAGTGCCACGGTCGGATGTAACCAGTGGCTAAGCTGCATGCCCAATACAAAACCGAGGGAAGCGCCGATGGTAACGAGAAGAGTGAGCTCAACTAACAGCGCAGAGAACACAATGCTCGGCGCAACACCCGCTTGTTGAATTTGCACTAACAGCCGATTGCGTTTCAGCAAGCTGTACTTTACGCCGTTGTAAGCGATGAACAGCCCGACTAAAAACGCGAGTAAGCTCATTGCGGTGAGGTTGAGGTGAAAGCTGTCGGTCAGCGAACCAAGGTCTGTACTTTGGTTATTGGAAATCCATTGCCCTTGATCGCTAATCAGCTTCTGCCAATTTGCCTGCGTGTCTTTATCCCCTTTATCACCCGAATGGAAAACTGCAATGTAACTGAGCTGCCCTTGTTTATTGAGCAGTTGCTGGGCAAAGCCAATGTCCATCAACATTCGGCTACCTAACTGCCATTCGTCTTGTAGCACCACCACTTGGGTTGGAATGTCATCCAGAGTTAGGGTTTCTACTTCCCCTAAGTTTTGATGTTGAGATTGGCTCATCATCACGATCGGCTTACCGGCCAAAAGCTCAGGTAAAGGTAAAGCACTGTCGAACAAAGACACGTTTTGTTGGTTTTCTGACGAATAGCGCGAACGTGAGGAAATTGCGGCAATCAACTCACTACCTTGCACTGACCAGCGACGCCCTTGTTCGTCTCTCACTCGCCCTTCGATTACAGGTAGTGCTGCACTGAGCCCGTTTTGTCTAAGGGTGAAATAAAGAGACTCGGGCAGATAGTTTTGCCCTGCTGGTGGAATAATTAAGTTCTGAGCTTGTGCGCTAAGCTGCTCGGTAGATTCCGCATAACTTCGTTTGGCATTGAGGTTGATGGCTTGCACCGCAACGAATAAGGTCACAGCCAACACGATACCGATCAGAATCGCGGCGGCTTGCAGTGGCGCCTGCCGATAGTGCGCTGCAAACAGATTCAGGGCGAGTCGAGTATGAGTGAATCTGTTGTTTGATGGCTTAGTTTGCTTCATGGTGAAGCTCATGTTTGTTTACTTGATGGCTGTTCTGTAGCTGACTGTTATCCAATCGCAGCCGTGCTTTCATAAATTCAGCGCATTCATGGCTGTGGGTCACCAAGAGCGCGGCGGTATTGCCTTGGGTGGTGATTTCACTGAGTAGTTTCATCACTTCCAAGCCTGCTTTTTGGTCGAGGTTACCTGTGGGTTCATCGGCGAGTAGAAGCTTAGGTTTGTGTGCCCATGCGCGCGCAATCGCGACTCGTTGTTGTTGACCTCCGGAAAGGGCAGAAACATGCCTGTCGAGAAGTTGGCTGATACCTAGAGTCTCGACCAAATAATCGCACCAGTCGTTCCATTTCTGTTGATTCAAATGCAGAGGGAAGGCGGTGTTTTGCTGCACGTTGAGCGGCGTTAATAGATTGAATTGCTGGAAGATAACACCGAGTTTTTGATGTCGAAATCGGCTCCATTGTGGGTCTTTCCAAGCCGCCGTGTTATCGCCATCTAACCACAACTCACCATCGGAAAGCGGCTCAAAGCCAGCGATGACATTGAGCAAAGTACTTTTGCCGCTGCCACTTGCGCCCGTCAGCGCAACACTCGCTCCTGTGTTCAACGTGAAGTCGACGCCTTCCAACACGCGATGTGTCTCTTTGCCATCGACAAAGCTTTTGCTGGCGTGTTTGAGTGTGACAAGTGGGCTTTCCATTTCCTCTCCCTGTATTCAAAAGGTGTCGTTTCTTTTGGCAATGCTTATTGCTGTTCGTTCTTTAGAAACTTTAGACAACAATCAGATAAAAACAGCGATTTACATCGATTTCTTAATAACTTGTACTGAAAAGAAGAGGGAAGAGATTAAATGAGGAGGGATATGACAGGCATTAAAAAAGCCCGAGTCAAACTCGAGCTTTCAAATACATTCAGCGTGGTCAGCTTACACGTAGTACGCTTCAACTTCGCCTTTAAGTTTGATTAGCATTGGGTTACCGAAACGGTCTTTTGCTTTAGGAGAAGCAATTTTTACCCAACCTTCGCTGATGCAGTATTCTTCTACGTCAGTACGCTCTTGGCCGTTGATACGAATACCGATTTGGTGCTCGAAGCATTCTTTGATGAAGAATGGGCTACGTGGGTTACCCGCTAGGCGATCTGGTAGAGCTGGTTTAGCTGTGTCTGTCATTTTGTGTGACCTAAATTCCGTAAAAAGTGCGCTATTGTAGTCAGTGCACTGTGTGTGTTCAAGATATGTTGAGAGTCGATGCGTTGTTTAACTTTCAAGTAACTCCTACAACCCCTTTAAATACTGCGCGTTGGCTGTTGGTTGAATCATGGCATTCAGCGTTTGGACGGTTTGTTCGCTGTGTTCTTCAAGTAGAGCTAAGAACGCGTCAATCAACTCAGGTTTGCTTGCTGAGACTTTCGTTTCGGTCTGGATATCACGCAGATCGATCAACACATCGGTAAACAATTGCGGCAGATCGTGCAGCACTTGCAGGTTTAAGATGTTGTGCTCGCTGTAGATTGAATTGTGGCTGCCTTTTTGTTTTTGCACCAAGTAAGGATTGTCTTTTAAGTTGATGATAGACGTGCGTTTATCACAGCGTTTCAAACAACTTTTGTTGACCTTCACCTTACGGCATCCTTCGGTTTGTTGAAACAAACATTGGCGGCTCGTGAGTAGAGTGTTCGGGTGATAAATGCTGTAGAAGCTGCGCATGTTTTTCGGACGCTTCATGTGACGCACCTGCTTCATATTCAGCTCGTTAGAAACAAACGCGCCACTTGCCGCGAACTCGTCTTGAAGGCATTTAAACGCGTATGAGTTCACCGTGTTCAGTTGTGGGCCTGCTACCCAGCCTAAGCCGAGCTCTTTTGCGATCATGCCGACACCTGAGTTGTTGGTGATCAACAACTCAGGTTGGATGGTTTCCAAAAATACGCGCGCGGCGTGGTAGTCTTCGCCAATCAAAATGGCTGGGAACCAAGGTTTGAGCATTGGGTTGGCTTGGAACAATTCAATCATCGCGCTCAGTTCACCAGACAATCCCATTGGCAATTGATAGTAAACATCAACGTCGTGGTATTCGCACAGCATGGCTTCTTGTGCTGACGAGATCAGAACCGATAATTTTGGCGCACCTTGGCGAGGTTCTGGTTGAGGTAACGTTGGCAGAGTTGGTACATCAATCGACCCTTTCAAGCTGCTGCCGGATACTTGTGTTGAAGTGACATCGAACGACTTAGTTTGCTCTGCCACTTTCTCAATGATCGCGGTTTTGTCATCGTAGAGTTTCTTTTTCACCGCTTGTACATCATCAGCAGACTGGCATTGGTAAACCTTCGAAAAATGCTTTACAGCATGGTCGCGCGGGTTGTCGATGTACATCGCCTTGCCGAAATCACCTTGCAAAAATGCGTTGGAGAAATCACGGTTGAATACCGTGTATAACTCTGTGGTGTCTTCAGAGAGTTCCAAACCCTCGCACAAGCGATCGATTTGCTGGCGCCAATTGTCGACCACGGTATAGACGTAGTGCGATTTCTTGATTCGCCCTTCCACTTTTAATGAATACACGCCAGCATCGGCAAGCGCTTCCAAGTCCCCAAAGGCGGAGTTGTCTTTCATATTGAGTGGGTAGTTGTTGCCTGTTTTGGTCGTTTCGTACTGTTCGCGACAAGGTTGGCTACAGCGTCCACGGTTACCTGATGCGCCATTGCGAGCGGAACTGATGTAGCAAATTCCGGAGAATCCGATGCAGTATGAGCCGTGGACAAACACTTCCATCATTACGTTGTGCTCGCGACCAAATTGCGCCAGATGTTTTATCTCACTGATGTTAAGTTCGCGAGATAAGTTTACTCGGCTTGCGGTGAGCTGGTTGAGAAAGAGGATTTGGCCTTCGTTATGCGTGTTCAGTTGCGTTGAAGCGTGCACATCCAAATCGGGAAAGTGATGTTTGAGAATGTAGGCCAGACCGAGATCTTGTACGATCACGCCATCGATTTTGGTGGTGTTCAGTTGGCTGAGCAAGCGAACAATCGCTGGAATTTCACTTTCTAAAATCAGCACATTCAACGTTAGGAAAATCTTACAGCTGTGCTGATGGGCCAACGTTAACACGCCATTTAAGTTATCTAAGGTGAGGTTGGTCGCTCGGTTACGAGCATTGAAGCGGTCGAGCCCACAGTAAATTGCATCGGCGCCAGCGGCAATGGCGGCTTTGATGGAATCTAAATCACCACCGGGTGCTAATAACTCAAATTGATCGCGTGTCACTACTTTTCTCTTTCTTACTAAAATAGGCTGCAAATGTTACGTATTTCACGCTTTTGATGCTCGGCTAGTTAATGCTTTATTAATCTGAATCAATTTATCCGTGTTACACGGTCGACTCTTGAGTGGGTAGAGTGCAATTCGCGATAGCGGAATCTGACTTCTATAGTTTTCCTACACTTGGTTTTTCTATATCTAGTTTTCGACTCAGAGAGAGGAAGGGACGACAAATGAAAAAAGTAATCATCGGGTTGGTCGTGGCGTTGACGTCATTGAGTGCGTTGGCTGGTGAGGGCGTGGTAACCGTTGCGAGCACACATTCAGCAAAAGATACGGCGGATAAATTTGTCGCTATCGCGCAAGAAAAAGGGTTGAACGTCTTTGCGCGCATTAACCATCAAGAGAATGCCACGAAAGTCGATATGACGTTGCGACCAACTGAAGTTATCGTGTTTGGAAACCCTAAAGTGGGCACGCCACTGATGATCTGTGCGCAGGAGGTGGCGCTCGATTTACCCCAAAAAGTGTTGGTGTATGAAGATGCTGAAGGCAAAACGTGGTTAGCTTACAACGATCCGATGTATTTAAAGCAGCGCCATCATATTGAAGGCTGTGACGAGGTATTGAACAAAATCAGCGGCGTGCTGGGCAATTTAACCCACGCGGCGGCGAAGTAGGGTTGGTTATTGGCTTCGCTTTTTTAACTCCGAAAACGAAAAAGCCAACCTCACAAGGAGGTTGGCAAATCTTACCTATATTGGGGGAGGTAAGATCAGGAGGTGGCGAGTACGCTGTGTACTTCTGACTTAATTGAGTCAGACTGCGTGCCGAAAATCGCTTGTAAACTGTCGCCAATCACTAACACATCTCGCGCGCCGAGCGCTTTTAGCTTAGCAACATCAACGTTGGCAATGTCTTTCACCGAGACACGCAGACGAGTAATACACGCATCGACTGACTTAATATTGGCTTTGCCGCCCAATGCAGCCACTACATCTATCGCGATTTCATCAGGTTGTCCGGCAATCTTCACTTCTGCAATGTCGGTTTCGCGACCCGGCGTTTTTAGATCCAACTTCACAATTAGGAATCGGAACAAGCCGTAGTACAGCGCCGCCCAGATTGGACCGATGATGATGAACATCCACGCGTTGGTCGACATTGGGTAGTAAAGGAAGAACTGGATCGCGCCGTGCGCAAAGTCAGTACTGTGTTTGATTTCCAAAAATGCGGTGATCGCAAACGCAATACCAGTTAGGAAAATATGGATCACGTACAGCACTGGCGCGACGAATAGGAAGGTAAATTCGATTGGCTCTGTGATACCAGTTAACCAAGAGGTCAACGCCGCAGACATCATCAAACCGCCGACTATTTTCTTACGCTCTGGAGACGCGCAGTGGTAAATCGCCAATGCCGCTGCTGGTAGTGCCCACATGGAGTACATAAAGCCACCAGACAGATAACCTGCGGTTTTATCGCCTGCGAAGAAGCGAGTGAGCTCACCGGTAAATTCTTTGCCTGTTTCTGGGTCTACATAGCTGCCGACTTCAAAGAAGAACGGCGCATTCCAGATGTGGTGCAAACCAACCGGGAGCAATGAACGTTCGCCCGCGCCGTAAACCGCCCACGCGAGTACCGGGTTTTGGTACGCTGCCCAATGAGAGAATGCATCAAGAAGTTGTCCGACAGGTGGCCATGCAAACGCGAGAATCGCACCAACGACGATCGCCGATAGACCGGTGACAATGGGCACAAATCGCTTACCCGCGAAAAAGCCCAAATATTCCGGCAGTTTGATGTTGTAGAAGCGGTTGTACATGATTGCCGCGACCGCACCGATAAAGATGCCGCCAAACACCCCGGTTTGCAGCGTCTCAACGCCCATGATGGTGGCGTCAGTTTCTAAGCCACGCAAGCCAGTCACGATACCGAGCGATGCGTTCATAATAATTAGGCCAACTAAGCCTGCGAGCGCAGCGGCACCGTCATTGCCTTTTGATAACCCGAGCGCCACACCGACCGCAAACATCAACTGCATGTTGCCGAACACGCCTTCACCAGCGGCGAGCATCACTTTGTTGACCGCGTCTGGAATAAACGCAAAACCCGCGTTACCAATACCCAGCATCAAGCCAGCCACTGGTAACACCGCCACAGGCAGCATCAACGACCGCCCTATTTTTTGTAGTTGTCCAAATATACTTGCAAACATGGTTTCCTCCTGACGAATGCCAGTGTTGTAGGACCTGATTCCTTCAGGTCATGTTGTTTTACGTTAGGTCAGGATGATCATAGCGAGCAAGGCGGCGCCTAAGGTTACAAAAGGCAATCAGTTTGTAAGTGGCCGCTTACAAATCTCTTACACCGAGAAGTGAAAATTGTAATCGGCTCGATTGTGCATGGGCGTTTAAGAATGCATCATATTGGCCAGCGCCAAACTCAGGGGCAGGCACAGGGACGGACACAGGGAAAGTAGGATGGAAAACAAGCAGATACTGGTCGTCGATGACAACCTCAACCTTCGCGAAGCGTTGTCAGATTACCTTGGCCGCGCAGGGTTTGAAGTGCTTTGCGCGGAAAACGGCGGCGTGATGTGGCAACTGCTCAACGATCACCATCCTGATTTGATCATCCTCGATATTATGATGCCCGGTGAAGACGGCTTTACCCTGTGCCAGAAACTCCGATATCCCGATCATCATGCTGACCGCCGTCACTGAAGAAGCCGACCGAGTCGCAGGGCTAGAAATGGGCGCCGATGACTACATCACCAAATCATTCAGCCCGCGAGAACTGCTCGCGCGCATCAAAACGATTTTGAGACGCAGCCAATAGCAAACTGACGCGTAAAGTGCGTTTTGACGATTGGTTATTAGATACCGTAACCCGGCAACTGACCCACGTTGCTAGCCGCGAGGTTAAGCAACTTAGTGGCGCGGATTTGTCGCTGCTCGGTTTATTCGTCAACCACGCGCAATCAATATTGTCGCGCGATGATATTGCGCGCGAGATCTGGGGACGCGATGCCGACCCGTTTGAACGCGGCATTGACGTGCAGATCAGCCGCTTGCGTCATCACCTTGAAGATAAAGACCGCTCTCTGATCTTAACGGTGCGTAATAAAGGCTACATGCTGACCACGGACGTGCACTATGAGAATTAAACGCTGGACGGGGTCACTGGTTGTTCGCACCAGTGTGTTCTTGTTGCTGGTGATCATTCTGGCGCAAGTATTATCCGGGATTATCTGGTATCAACACGCCAGCGAACGCGATAAAGAAGGCCTGACCACCACAGTCAAAAGCTTAGCACTGAGCGCTTCTTCTACCATCGCCTTCTTTCAAACCCTCCCTTCGGAATATCGCCACTTGGTGCTCAATCAACTACGCAACATGGGTGGTACGCGCTTTTTCGTCTCACTCAACAATCACCAGATTGACGTCGACCCACTGCCAGAGAGCGAGCGCAAAACGTTGGTCATCAACCAAGTTCGTGAAGTATTAGAAAGCGAGCTGAGCGGCATTCCTAATATCGAGGTGGAGTTCACCCAGCGCGACAAACTCAAAGTGTTCAACAACGAGCTACCTATCGACGAACTGCCGCTATTGTGGGCGCATTATTCGCTTTCGTTTGGTGACCTCAATCCGCCTATTCTGGTGATGCAGGTCGAAGTCGCACAGAACGAATGGTTTTATCTCGCGGCGGTGCTACCCGCGCCTTACATCAACCTAGAGACTAACTATTTTGAGCTGCGCCAATGGCTGACGCTATTGGTGTCCGCGCTAATGCTGTTGCTGTGTACCTGGTTTATCGTTCGCAAAGAAATTCAACCCATTCGAGAGCTGGCAAAAGCAGCAACCCTGATGTCGAGCCGATTAGACGTGCCCGAAGTCTCTGAGCGAGGCAGTAACGAACTGAAAGCGGCGGTACGTGCGTTTAACAAGATGAATCGACGCATCGACAGCCATATTAAAGACCGTGAAATGCTGTTCAGCGCCATCTCCCACGATCTGAAAACGCCAATAGCCTGCCTAAAACTGCGGGCGGAAATGCTGGATGACGACGCCGACCGAGAACGCTTTATCCGCCTGAGTAACGACCTAGATTTGATGGTCAAAGGCGCATTGCAATGCATTAAAGAGACCGATATCCACGAGGAAATCGAGCCGATCAATTTCACCCAACTGATTCAGCACATTTCCGCCAATATCGCCGATGCGCCGGACACGATTCACATCCACGGTGAAATCCGCACCCACTTTGCTGGTAAACCGTTAGCGATTAAGCGCTGCATTCAGAATCTGGTCGATAACGCGCTCAAATACGGCCATCAAGCGGACATTACGCTGAGTGAAAGCCCAGAGTCGATCCAGATTGAAATTGAAGATTACGGTGGCGGTGTTGACGATTTATTACTTGAAAAGCTCTGCCAGCCATACTTCCGCGCTAGCAACGATAAAGAAGGCAGTGGGCTGGGGTTAACCATTTCACAGAGTATTGCAAAGGCTCATGGCGGCAACTTGTTGCTGAGCCATTCTCAGTTTGGCGGCCTCTGCGCCACACTGACTTTCCCGAGAGACTGACTATGAACAAACTGGCATTCTTGTTCCCACTGTTGCTCGCCAATCAAGTCTCAGTCCCGCAAGAGGTCGGCTGTTACCCAACGCCTGACAGCGATGGTGTATTCCTCTACAACATGGACAGCTTGGTGTTTATGTCGAGCAAGTCGTTTTCTGCCGAGGCGGCTCAGCAAACCGCAAGCGCGCTGGCAGATGTCGAGTTTCAAGCTAAGTTCAATAAGGTAAAAGGCTCGATTCCGGTACGTACCGATATCGACATCAGCGATTTTAATCCGTGTCAGGTCCAGTCATATCAAGACTTTCACTACGGCGTTAAACACAACCTCGCTGTGCCGAGTATGATTGATTCGATGGCGGTCAATCCGGTTGACCAGCAAGCGATAAACTCGGAAATCTTCCGTTTTTACCGCAATCCCAAGATGGAACCCGACGAGCTGATAAAACGCATTATTGCTATTTCGCAAAGCGGTTAATGGCAATGAATTTGTGCCGAGTGGAATAAAAGAGCCCCAATGATTGGGGCTTGAGTAAAGCGAAGTATGCCGTTTAGAAATAGTGGAAGATCGGCGGTTCATGCATCAAGAAGTTTTGATGGGAGATGTTCCACGCATAGGCGCCCGCTAAGGTAAACACAACGTAATCACCAATATCGACGTGGGCGACGTGTTGATTGCGTGCCAGCACATCTTTGGGCGTACAAAGCTGGCCGACAAAGGTCGCTTGTGCATGCTGAATTGGATGAGAAATCTCATGGTGTTGCTCGCTTTTCAGGATGACGAATGGATGATCATGGCTCTGCGCCGCTGGCGTGCGGAAGTGGTGAGTTCCTCCGCGCGCGATGACAAAGTTTTCGCCAAGATTTTCCTTAATATCCAGTACTTCCATCACGTAATAACCGCATGCCGCCGTGATGAAGCGTCCGCATTCAAAACGCAGTGTCCAGTCTTGCACTTGCTCTTTGGCGATGAGGAATTCCAACTTGTCGCAAAACTCCATCCACGGAAAGTGTTGCTCAGGGTTTTGGTAGTTAATCCCCATGCCGCCGCCCAAGTTGATCATCAGCTCACTGAGTTCGAACTCCTGCTGCCACGTTTTCACGACTTGGAAATAGCGCTGCATTAACGCTAAGTGACGTTCAACATCGAGCTGATGCGACATCAAGTGAAAATGGAAGCCTTTGAGTGACACTTGCGGGAAATCGCGCAGCAACATCAAAGCATTACTCAGCTCGGACTCGTCCAAGCCAAATGGAGTCGGCTTGCCACCCATCGCCAACTTGCTGAGCGTGATGTCGCCAATATCGATGTTCATACGCAAAAAGATCGAAGCAGGGCGGTTGAGGCGCTCGGTTAGTGCTCCAATGCGTTGTAGCTCGGTGAGGCTTTCGACATGAATTGCATCAACATCAAGCTCAATCGCTTGTTGCAATTCACTTAGCATTTTTCCGGGGCCACCGAAGATCAATGGCTTATCGAGTTGTTGCTGGTGGAGGTGTGTCAACTCCCCGCCAGATGCCGCTTCAAAACCATCGACATACGGCGCGAGCGTTTTAAGAATCGGGCCCGATGGATTGGCTTTGGCTGCGTAAAATAGCTCGACATTTCTCGGCAAAACGTGACGCAGTTGTTTGATGTGTTCTTCTAAGGCGCTTAGGTCATACACGTATGCGCACAAGGGTTGACTTTGCTGCTGTGCGAGTGTGTGAACTTGTTGGCAAACGAGTGTCGGTAGAGAGAGGGAATTAGACATGTTGCGCTCCTTTTTCGTGTTGCTGCCAAGGCGTGGCGACTTGGGTATAGCCCGACTCCTTATCGGCTTTTTGCATCAAACGCGTGGTGAAATTATTTTTGCTCGGGAAGTGACCGCCATTCAGCAACGCTTCTAGTTCCGGCTGTTTTCCATTCACTGATTGCCAACGCACAATGGCACTTTGCACCGCATTCCATAGCGTTTGCTCTAGTGGCTCATCACCTTCTGCGATGAAGAAAATCGCTTCGCTGATGTTGTTGATAAAGGTGCAGTATCCGATGCGATTCCAGCCTTGTTCGCGACTGTAGTAAACCGATTGTCGCGCGCGTTCAGACAAATCAGTTAATGTTTCTGCTGGCCAGAACTCTGGCAGTAATTTAGTGCCTTCCAAATCACGAATCCAAACACAACACGGCATCTCTTGCTCAAAGCCAATCAAGGTGTTTTGCAAATGCGGCTCAAACGCCACCCCGTGTTTGAAGTAGTAATTAAACACGCCCGGAATTAGGCAATGCAAATAGCGCTCAAACCACAGTGTCGCGATGTCGGAATAGCGATTTTGCGTAGTACGCGCTTTGTTTTTAAGGCGTTGAGCAATGCAACTGTTGCCGTTTTTGTCGTAAGCAAACAGAGCGCCAGCGAGGGTTGGTTTTAAGATATCGACTTCGCTCAGCGAGAAATTTTCGCGATACAAAATCCCAAACGATTCGCGCGCTTTGGTGTTGTCATCCCAATTACGCTCAGCGACACTTTCTAGATTCAATGTGGTGGCGTATGGCTCTGTCATCACTTTAAATACGGGGTTGTGCAGCTGTTCGTTTTCTCGAATTGGTTTAAGAATCGACGTGAGCTGCACGGCGCTGTCGAGTTCGTACCACGCGTTTTTGCGCACGCAATTGGTTAATCGTACGTTGATGGAGAATTTCGCAAACCAATCCATATCTGGGTGGTAGAGGGTACGAACTGAAGAGGTCGGCTGCATCTTTTCACCACCTAAACCCAGTGGCGTGATCTTGCCTTGTTCAATGGCACGCTTCACGCTTGGGTTGCTCAAAATGGTGTAGCTTTCCCAAGGATGGCAAGGGTAGAGGGTCTTCCCATTGCTGGTGGCGTGTTGTGGCGCGAGCTGTTGTAGCATGTGCTGAGCAGGGTTAGCTTCTCCGTCGGAACTCAGCACATCAAGTAAGGACGTATCCACTTCAAACCAGTACAACGGGACTTGCGCGCCGACTTCTGGAGAAAACGCCAAGAGATCATCCATGGTGACGCCCGAACGACTTTTCGGGGTCGGATGGAAAGTATGCCCCCAAATCAGAGACTGTTCCGAAGCGATAAACTCGTTGTGATGCGATTTGGGCGCGACGTTGAGAAACTGCTCGGTAACCAGCACGCTATTTTCTAGTTGTTCGATCAGCTCATGGTTAAACGGGATCGCCAACACCTGCTTGAGATAGTTAAGCAAAAGCGTAAGAGTTTGCGTGGCATCCAATTTCGCCCAACCAGATCCCGGCATTTTCGCCCACGGCAGTTCTGCCAATTTGATTTTGCCCAGTTTGCTCGCGTAGTGAATCGGCAAAACCAGCACGCCATTTTGTTGAGAAAGATGAACGGCTACCCGCTGCTTGGCGGAATAGTTGCGTTTTAACGTTTGGGGTAGCGATGTCGATTGGTAGTGCCATTCCACTTGTTGATTCGGTAGCGCAAATTCACGTAAGTAACAATTAAGAACACCCATTATCGTGTTGAGTTGGGCCTTCTCCCGATTGAGCTGCACATCATGCGCGCGCAACTCGCTAGTCTGAGAGGATTGAGTTTGTAACATGTTGATTTCCAAATTTTGAATGGAGAACCAGCGCGATCAAGGTGATTACGCTGACTATCGCAGAAAGTAGGAAAGGAACCTCAAGTAGCCCCAAGCTAGAAATGAAAGAAGCGCAAAATCCCGCTGCCACGCCACCCCATTTGGACATGGCATCAAAGCGAGAAAATACTTTGCCACTGAGTTTGCGATCCAGATTGCTCGCAAGATGCTGATGCAATCCGTGATAACAACACACCATCGCGATGCCGAAGATAATTCTCGCAGCAATGAGTGCGGTTTCGGACGCAATCAAATGCAAGGCAGAGCTCACGGCAAGCAATGCAAACCCAAGCCACAACGTGCGCAGCGGTTGATGGCGATTCAACCCATCTGACAACACGTGAATTTTTCCTGCCAGCAACAGATAGACGCCATGCGGCAGTGCGTACAAAAAACCGATCCATGCGTGGTGAGTGATGCCATATTGCTGCACAAATGGCGAGAAATAAGGAAAGGTCACCACCATAGAAAACGCAAACCCAAATTGAGCAAAGAAGATCCAACGAATGGCATGCATTGCGTTTTTCTGTGCAACTGGTTTTTCTTGCTGAGGTACTGAGTTTGGCTTTTCGAGGTTTTGGTCGGCGGGTTTATCCGCTGGCAGTGTTAGCGTGATGCCCATAGCAATTAAAGGCAAAACGCATAACCACAGGTACGCGTTGAGTGGATTGGTTTCGGACAAGCTCCAGCCGAGCCCAATGGGCGCAACGATCAGCGCCAAGCGAGCAGATAGTTGGGTTTTATTGAGTGACTTGCCGAGTGTTTTGGCTTCTTTAATTTGACTAGATAAGTAGCTGTTCGAGGCGGCCATGGTGCCGCCAAAGGTTCCTTGAACAATAAGACCAAACACAAACATGGCGAGGTTGTCTGCCAAGCCGCACAGCGCAAACCCTGCTGCAAGGCCAAGTTGCGCACGCAAGAGTGAGCGGCGGCGACCGTAGCGATCGGCAAAGTTGCCCCAAAATCGCGCTGCCAACGCAGTACAAAACGTAGGTAGGATAAACAATACCCCTGCCCAGTCCGCATCAATGCTTGCGCCTAACGTTGGCAACACGACGGGTAGAAATAGCGGCATACCTAACGCGGCAAACGCAGCGATAAAGTGGCACAACAACACACTGTAGATGAGTTTGGTCATAATCGTTTAACGTACGCTTTTTTTGATGGCTTCTATGTAGGCGCGTTGCGCTTCTTCGCTAGAAAGCAGTAAGAAGTTCGGGGCCGACAAACCATAGAACTTATTGATGTCGCTCGCGCCGGAGGCTTCTTTCGAAAGCAAACTGCCAGAGCTCAACAAGTACTTGGCGTACAAGTCAGGTGCCTCTTGCAGCAACTCGCGAGCCAGTTTTGTCTCTAACCCTTCGCCTTCTAATCGGTTGAGTTGCTCTGCAATGCTTTTGGCCACGATGGCGTAAAGCGATGCTGAAGAGGCAATGCCCTTCGCTGCCATAGATTCTACAATCGCTGCGATATCCAGTTGCAGTGTGATGGTGGTAAACATCTGACCGAGCGCCAATTCATTGTCGACTTTGATGCGTTGGTCGAGCAGTTCATCGCAATCCACTGGAATTGTTTTTGCGCCGTGTTTTTCGGCAGCATGGTCTGTTGCAAAGCGGAAGCGCTCTGGCCAAACTCGCGCCGCGTCGTTGTCTTTCATCGCGAGCGTCATTCTGCCCTGTTGATCAAATGCAACGATGGCGTTTTGCTGGTTGGACTCCAATGCGATGCCATAACGCAGCCACAAGGTGAGGTGCACTTGGCATAATAGATCGACGTAATCTTGGAACCACGCCAGCGTATCTTGTTGATAGTAATGTTCTGCCAAATGTTCTAAGAACAAGCGGTCGTCAGGCATTGGGCTTGCTAGTGCTGCAACCGGAACTAACGCTTTGTCTTCGCAATGAGTAAGTGGATACTCACGTACGATGTACGCGAAGGTTTTATCCTCGCCGATGTGTCCACCGTGTTTTTCGTTGCAATGGAACAAGCGACTGTTTAAGTCGGCGTCCGTTTGTTCAAGGTGGCTGAGTAGGCGTTCAAACCAGTGGCCGTCATACAGTGTTGAAGGCTTGATTAAGCGAATATTTTTCGTGCCTAGCGATCGCATGATCAGCGGAACCTTGATGTGAATGTGCGGTGCCTCGTTGACGACCACAGTACGAACGGAAAGCGTCGGCGTCACGTCTAGATACGTTAAAGGCGCTTCTATCACACCTTCGGGTAAGGCTTCTAAAGATCGCAGGGTGAGCGGATGTGCAGGGAACAGAACGTGGCTCAGTGCAAAATCAGCAGGAAGCCCCACTTGCTCCATTGTTGGCCAGCAATCAGGTTGTCCGCTGGTTAATGTCACCAGTGATTTTTCAATCGCAATCCAATGCAGAGCAAAGCTTTGTGCGAACTCGGGCGCGTACTTAGCAAGGTCTTCATCGCTCAGGCCAAACTTCGCCCGCGCAGTTGGATAGTACGGGTGGTCAAGGTAAGAAGCGATCTGGTCGGCTAGCAGCAGTTTTTGATGCCAAGAACCAAGCTCGGATATTGGTTGAGAAATGTGGTCTGCATGATGATGAAACGCTTGGTCACACAGCGCTTTGTGTTTCTCTGCACATTCCAGTTCTTGAAGGTATCCCGCCAGCAACTCGTGAGAGCTCTCGTGCGCCAGTGTCGTTAGCAGCGCAATCCACTCTTTGTAATGCTGTTGATGCTCGACTTGGCCATTTTTCTCCACCCACCAACCTGGTGGTGTTTCGTCATTGGCGTGAACGTAGCGCCAGTGCTGCATGTAATACGTTGGCGCAACAGGTAAATACAACGTGAAATCAGAGTTGGCAAATATCAGCCAGACTTGCTCGTCTTGAGGAACAATTACCCCTTTTGGCGCGTCTCTACTGAACTTGGCCTTCGACAAAATGCCAAACATGTCTTCGCGCAAGCAAGTGTCGATCAATCGTTGCGTTAGATACAAAGCGTTGTCATTCATGCTGCCACCTCACGAGTCGGAGCGAGATCGAAATTGCTAAGCGCGTTCTGCAGCGCTTGGTCGAGGTTTCGCCCTGATGGTGAGACAATCGAAATTCGGGCGAGATAATCCTTATTGGAATAACTCTGTTGGAAGTGTTCTCCAGCGGTTTTTAGTACCTGTTGCTGAGTGATGATATCGTCATCGTGTTGGATGAAGGAGGTTGAATCTCCATCAATCACACCACTGTGCTCCGCAACCACATAGTGCACGTGCGCTGACCCATGAATTTGGTAATCGCCGGCCAATCTTCGGCCCAAATGCAGACCCAAAATTGTGCTAAACCAACCGAAGTGAGCGAGATTGTTGAGCAAGAATTCGCGGCCATCTCCAATACTGCGGTAGTTAATTTCCACCAGAACCGGGCCATTTTCCGTAATGATAAATTCGCTGTGGCAAACTCCAAAACCAACGCCGAACGCTTTAAGTTGAGCCAAGCAAGCTTCTCGGTGAGCAATGCCGTTTGGTCCGTTCCAGTCTGCGGCGGTTTCGATAGAGTAAGGCGGCTCAGAGAGCGACACATCAAAACCGCCCACGGCGATAAGTTGGTTACCGTCTCCTAAAGTTTCGAGCGTAACCAACGGTCCTTGAAGAAACTGCTCCACCAGAATGGCGGCGTTTGGGTGCTTTTGCCAAAACGCCTCGGAGTAAGCATCGAGCTCGCTTTGGGAGTCACAGCGCTGTACATCTAAACTTGCCACGCCTTCTTTGGGTTTTGCTACGACAGGGAAGGCCATGCCTAATGCCACATTCGAATGGCGATGCAGCAAACAGCTTTGTGTGTTGGGTAAGGATTTTTCATTTAACACCTGTCGAGTTAAGTGTTTGTTTTTGGCCTTTAACGTGACAGACCAATCTTTGGATGGGAGGCCAAAAAATTGCGCGCAGATGGCGGTGGAAGTTTGTAAGTGATCACTATTGCTGAAAACAGCGTCTGGCTTTAATTCATGCTCCGTGATGGTTTCGATGAGTTCTAATGGGTTGAAGACATCACATTCTAGAATGGTATCCGGATTAAAGTGACTATCACGACTCGCCAGCTCTAAATGGCTTAGCTTGTGGTCGGTGATAAGAACGACGTGAAGGTCCATCGCTTTAGCTGCAGGCACAAAGCCGTGAGTGACTGCATCGTTAACGACATGACTTACGATAATCATCGTAGATTTCATGAGCTTTCCTAATTTTCTAACATTTTCTTCTAACGTTGATAAAGTCGCTCACGGTCGTCTTCCAATGTGCCTCTCTCGAGACGGAGGGCAGAAGTTTTAGTGTTTATTGTTATGATATTTGGTTTTTTTTGTTGTTAGTTGTGTTTTTAGGGTAAATAAATATAGAGCATAAAATTAATATTGCAAATAGAAATAATATTTGTTCTTATTTCCATCCGTTGGCTTTATAACAACTAAACGGAATTATGGAATGAATAAATTATTGACCCTGACCCCCTTGGCGGTCGCGATTGGTTCTTCATTAGTAGCACCAAGCGCAGTGGCTTCAGAAGAGACGAACTCAACCCCATCAGCAACTGAAACGATTCAAGTCTTCGGTCATCAGTACGAAGGTTATGCTGAACACATGCCTCAATCAGGCACCAAAACCGATGTGGAATGGCTTGATGTGCCACAAGCGGTATCCGTAGTAACGAAAACAGAAATGCAAGACCGAGGCGCGGTGCGCTTAGTGGATGCGCTAGATGGGGTAGCCGGGGTCAATAACACCTTGGGTGAAGGCAGCCGCGATCAGTTCATGATACGTGGTTTTGATTCACTCAACGATATGTACCGTGATGGCTTGCGAGATGACGGTACGTTGCAGTCTTACCGCAGCTTAGCGAATGTTGAACGCGTTGAAATTGTGAAAGGCCCTGCGGGCGCTTTGTATGGCCGTGGCTCGGCTGGGGGCATCATCAACTTGGTGACGAAACGCGCTAACGGTGAGAATTTTACTCACGTAAACGGCAGTGTAGGTAGCAACAACCAGTATGTCGGTCAGGTCGACAGCTCAATGGCGTTTACAGATAAGGTCAACGGGCGTATTAACTTGGAATACCGTCAAGCCGACTCGTACGTTGATCATGTTGATTCAAACGATTTCTTCATTGCACCGACCATTCGTGTGTTACCAGCGGAAGGTCACACCATTGATGTTGACGTGGAATACGCCCATCAAGAACTAGTGCCGTATCGTGGTGTGCCATCAAAAAATGGCAAGCCAGTTGATTTGCCAGTAAGCACTTACTTTGGCGGCACAAACGACTATCAGGAGTCAGACAGTCTCCGTATTGCGGTGGATTACGAATGGCGTCTGAATGATCAATGGGTATGGAACAACCGAGCGGCATTCAACCATATCGAACTTGAGCAAAAAGGCACGCGTCAGGGCAAAGTGACGGGTAATGAAGTGTCTCAAACCGTCAACAACTTTGGTTACGATCCACGTACTACGACCACTTTACAATCTGAGTTGGTTTGGGAAACCAGGGACAATCAATTGATGGTGGGTGCAGATTTCAACCAGATCGATATCGACCTAACGTTGGCAAGTGACAAAACGCTTCCTCCGCAAAATATCTACGACCCAGTCGTTGGTCCAACGCCTGATCCGGGCTTTAAGCCATTTCGTGACAATACCACCGCCACGACAGGTTTGTATGTGCAAGACGTCTATACGTGGGGTGACCTTTCTTTGATCGGTAACGTGCGTTACGACTCGATGGAACTCGAACAACAAAAAGCGGGCTCAGATAAGGAAAAATTGGATGATGACAAAGTCAGCTACCGTGCTGGTTTGGTATACCGCATCAATTCCGACACATCCGTATACGCCAGTTTAGCGCGCTCTTGGCAGTTACCGTACGCTGGTATCTACATCAATCCAAAATTGGCGGAATTCTTCCACACCGACTTAAAAGAGGTGGGTGCGAAAGCGTACCTTTTGGATAACGCATTAATGTTGAATGCGGCACTGTTCCAGATTGATCAAGAGCAACCACAAACTAACGTGGACGGCGATGTGATCGATAAAATTGAAGTGCGTCACCAAGGTATTGAATTAGAGGCTCGCGGTCAAATCACCAAACAGTGGGACATCTCTGTGGGTTACAGCTACTTGGACGCGGAAGACAAAGCCACAGGCAAAAAGCCGAACGATGTATCAGACCACTTGTTCTCTCTTTGGAGCACTTACCAATTGAATGACAACTGGCGTTTAGGCGGTGGTGTGAAGTACGTGGGCGACCGTTACGCAGGTAACGACGAAGCTGTCGCACTTGGCGATTACACAACGGTGGATTTGATGGCGGCGTACACCACTGGTCGTCATAAAATCCAAGCGAACGCTTACAACATTTTGGATGAGAAATACATTCTTGGCGCAACAAACGGCACGTCTGGCTTAAACCAGATTGGCTACGGCGCACCAGCCGAGTTTATGCTCAGCTACGGATATCAGTTCTAGGCTTTTTGTGCGTAGTTAGCGCCTGTTAGCCGATTTTTTCCTCATATTGAGGATGTTTAGCCCCGAGAGCCTACGGGATGTATTCTGCCCGAGGCTCAATTTCTCGCAAAGGAGATCTTAATGTCTTACCAGAATTTGGATGGTAAAGTGCGTGTACGTGCTGGTTTGTCTACCACTTACAGTGTGCTTGCGATTGCAATCGCTTCTGCCACATCCATGAGCGCGGTTGCCGCTCCTGCTAAAAAAGAACAAACTACCGCGATGGAAACCGTCGTTGTCACTGGTAGCGTGATTGGTAAATCTGAAATTGAAGACGTCAAAGAGTACCCAGGTGCTCGTACCGTCATTACCCGCGATCAAATCGAGAAAACCGCCGCAGGCTCGATTGATAACGCGCTACAGCGCGTGCCGGGTATTAAAGTTCAGGATGAAAGCGGAACGGGCGTATTGCCTAACATTTCCGTACGTGGTTTGAAAGCAAGCCGTAGTGGTCATGCTCAGTTCTTGATGGATGGTGTACCGCTAACACTTGCGCCATATGGTCACACTGGTCAGTCTATCTTCCCAGCAACACTGTCGATGCTTGATCGTATTGACATTGTACGCGGTGGTGCCGCAGTACAGTACGGCCCAAACAACGTCGGTGGTGTGATCAACTTAGTGACCAAACCGATTCCACACACGTGGCAAACTGAAATCAGTAACCGCCTTACCGTGTTTGATGGCGGTGATGCGCCGCTGAATGATTTTTACCTACGCACGGGCGGCTGGTTAAGCGACACATTTGCACTACAGTTGGAAGGTAACTTCCTAAAAGGTGAAAGCTTCCGTGAACATTCCGATACGGACGTGAAGAACTTCCAAGCCAAAGCACAGTGGCTACTGAGTGACACTCAAGAGATTCAAGCATTCCTGCAACGTTACGATGCTGAAACGCAAATGCCGGGCGCACTTTCGCCACAAGATTACGAGCAAGATCGTCACCAATCGAAACGTCCTTACGATGATTATGAAGGTAAGTCGACGCGCTGGAGTGTTAAGTACATCCACGATTTGCCATTTGCCGACAGTGCCGAGCTAGAAGTGCTAACGTTTGGCCATAAGTCAGAGCGTCTTTTCAAGTGGGGCTTTAACAGCGCGGGTGGCCATTGGGCGGATCCGGCTCTGCCAGCGACGGACGTTCGTACCTCTCCACGTGAATTTACCGTGTATGGTATAGAGCCAAAAATGGCGATGTACTTTGGCGAAGGTAAATCCGTTACTCAAAACTGGATCGTGGGTACCCGTTATGTTAATGAAGACATTGACTACAAACTCACTCAGACTCCAATCGCCGGTGGTGCAACCAGCGTTCCGCGTGATTGGCATCTAGATACGGACGCGTTTGCTGGATACGTTAGCAACGAAATTGGTTTGTTCAATGATACATTGAAGGTAACGCCTGGGTTGCGTGTTGAGTCGGTTCGAATGACGTTTACCGATCGTGGTAAAAAACAAACGGCAGACAACACCGTGACGGAATGGTTGCCAGGTTTGACGGTGGCATACAACTTAACTGACCAGTGGGTGACGTATGCGAACGCGCAAAAATCACTTCGTGCGCCACAAATTGCCTACATCCGAGGTTTGGGTGAAGAAGGTAGCGAACTGGCTTGGAACTACGAAGTCGGCGCGCGTTACACCCAAGATGCGACCAGCTTTAACGCTGCACTTTATCGCATCGACTTTGAAGATCAATTGCAATGGCAAAGCTCAACGCAGACCTTCGATAACATCGGAAAAACACTTCACCAAGGCATAGAGCTTTCTGCTCGTTACGTGCCTGAAGCACTACCTGCACTGAGTTTAGGCGCAAGCTACAACTATCTAGACGCTACGCTTGAAGAAGAAGGCGCGAATAAAGGTAATCAACTGCCTTACACCTCTAAGCATCAGCTTGGTTGGGATGCAACCTACGCATTTTACGGCATGGACACCACGCTATCGGGCTTCTACTTTAGTGACTCGTATACCGATAACGCCAACACCAGTGCCGAAGATGCAACTGGCGCAACGGGTAAAGTACCATCTTACATGGTGTGGAACTTCAACTTGGGGACGGATTTATACAAAGACGACAAAGGCAAGTTACGCATGAATGTTGCGGTGAACAACTTGTTTGACGAGGAGTATTACTTCCGCGGGATTGATACAAGCCCAGTTGGTCGGTACCCAGCTCCGGGACGCTCTTACACACTGGATCTGAACTATCAGTTTTAAGCGTTTCGTTCACCGAGTTTGAAAAGAAAAGTCGCCAATTTACCTTGGCGACTTTGCCGATCTTAGGTAATGGAAAACTCTTAGCACTGGAAAAAAGCAAGATGAAAAATAAAAAACAATTTACGATCAAACACTTTTCAACCGTTTTGCTGATGCTGTTGAGCTCAGCTTTGATGTCATTTAGCGCATTTTCTCAGGCGCGCAGCGTGCAAGATGAGCAAGGCACTTTTGAGCTAGAAGCGATACCTCAACGTATTGTGGTTTTAGAATTTTCGTTTGTCGATGCATTAGCGGCAGTCGATGTCTCACCTGTAGGCGTCGCCGATGACAACGATGCCACACGAGTCATTCCTGCTGTTCGTGCCAAGGTTGGTCCTTGGCAATCGGTCGGCATGCGCTCGCAACCGAGTTTAGAGGCGATTGCGGTGCTCAAGTCGGATTTGATCATTGCTGATGCAGAACGTCATCGCGCGATTTATCAAGATTTGCAGCGAATTGCGCCAACTTTGCTGTTAAAAAGCCGTGGTGAGACATATCAAGAAAATCTCGAATCCGCACACAAAATCGGCGTGGCAATTGGCAAACAAGCGAAAATGACACAACGAATTGAGCAGCACAAACAGACAATGGCGGAGTTCAAACAGCATTTTGCAACACAAGAAACCATTCAGTTTGGTGTGGTTTCTGACAAAGGGATGTGGTTGCATAGCCCGGTTTCTTACGCTGGGGGCGTTTTGAGTATGCTGGGCATCCAAAGCCCGCTGGCTCCATCTGAGCAAAAAGCGTATATCCCAACCAGTTTCGAACTTTTACTAAAAACCAACCCTGATTGGTTGTTAGTTGGACTTTACTCTCAACCAAATATTGTGGATGAGTGGCGCAAAAATCCATTGTTTAAGTTGCTAACTGCTGCGAAAAAACAGCAACTTGTTGAGGTTTCTCCTGAACTGTGGTCGTTAAATCGCGGCATGTTGGCTGCGGAAGAAATTGCCCGCAATCTTGAAGCGTTATTGGAGCGCTCATGAGTGCGGCGATAAGCTCGGAAAGCGCGTCTTCGGTTAGCAAATCGCATTGGAAAGCGAGCTTGTTTGTCTGTGCTATGGCGTTGTGTACGCTCTCAGGCTATGCAGCCTCAATGATTGGCTGGTCCAACTTTTCTTTGAGCGTTAATGATCTGACAAGCTATTGGTTTGCGTTTGATGAGGGCAATATGCTGCATCAAATCCTCGCGACGCTGCGTGCGCCTCGTGCCTATGCTGGGTTATTAATTGGCGCTTCGCTTGCGGTATCCGGAGTGCTGATGCAAGGATTAACTCGTAACCCTTTGGCGTCGCCATCCATTCTCGGCATTAATGCTGGTGCGGCTTGTTTTATGGCCTTGGCGTCCATCGGCGTACCATTCTTTAGTCAATTGAATCCAATCATCAACGCAGTACTCGGCGCGCTACTAAGTGGTGGTGCGGTCATGTTGTTGGGCGGTTTTTTTTCCGCGCGTTCTCACCCATTGCGTTTAGTGCTAGCGGGCATTGCCATCAGTGCACTGCTGATAGGGTTAACTCGTGCGTCGGTAATTTTGGCGGATGACATGGCTTACAGCGTGTTGCATTGGTTAACGGGTTCACTCTCCGCGGTAGATTCTGAACAGTGGCAGCAACTGTGGCCTTTTGCGACTTTAGGTTTGGTGCTCGCCATGGGCTTAGCGCGAAACTTAAATTTACTCGCGTTGGGGGACGAAGTTGCTGTTGGGCTAGGTGGTAACATTCGTCTTACGCGATTTATCAGTGGTTTAGCGGTTGTGCTGTTGGCAGGAACTAGCGTAGCGATTGCTGGGCCAATTGGCTTTGTCGGGTTGTTAGTGCCGCACTTGGTACGCCCGATTGTTGGTCACAACTATCACATTCTCATTCCGGTTTCCGCCTTGTGTGGCGCGGCATTGGTGACGTGGTCAGATGCTTTATCACGAGCGATTGCTTTTCCGGCTGAAACGCCAGTGGGCGTGATTACCGCGCTGTTGGGCACACCTTGCTTTATCGCGATTGCAATGAGGAAATCATCATGATGAATCAAACCAAACTGTTTGCATTAGTTGGATTGTTGCTGATTGCGTCTTCTCTCACGCTGTTTGTTGGTGCGGCGAACATGTCGGCTCAACAGGTTTTTGCATTACTGTTTTCTTTCTCTGACTCGGACTTTGTGATTCACCAATATCGATTACCGAGAATGTTGCTCGCCATTGGCGTGGGCGCTGGGTTGGGGCTGTCAGGCGTTTTAGTTCAAGGCGTCATCCGTAATCCACTTGCCTCACCAGATTTAATGGGGATAAGCGCCGGAGCAGGACTGGCCGCTACCGCTTGTTTGGTGCTGTATCCGAATGCGCCAGTGGCAATGTTGCCGATGGTCGCCATGGCGGGAGGCTTGCTTGCTGCTGGCTTTATTGCTGTGCTGGCTTACTGGTCGAAACCAACACCAGCACGTTTGGCGCTGATTGGTGTTGCTGTCAGCGCATTTTTAGCCAGCGGTATCGATTTTCTTCTGATTGTGCACCCTATCGAAATCAACACGGCGATGGTATGGCTAACCGGCAGTTTGTGGGGACGAAATTGGCAACAAGTGCCGTTTATTTGGAGTGCTCTATTGCTGCTACTACCATTGGCGTTTTGGCTGGCTTGGCGGCTAGATGTTATGGGACTGGGAGAAGAAAGCGCCACTACACTTGGCACGAAACCAAGACAGATCCAAATTCTTGCGTTGATTGCTGCCGTGCTATTGGCGAGTATCAGTGTGTCTGTGGCAGGCACGATCAGCTTTGTTGGCCTGCTTGCGCCGCATCTTGCGCGTTTGCTGTTTGGCCACAACCACAAGTTGTTGATTCCAGCCGCTGCAACCCTTGGCGCTTTGTTGGTGATTTGCGCCGATGGTTTAGCGAGAGGCTTACAGCCACCAATTGAGCTACCAGCGGGAGTGCTGACATCTGTTATTGGCGCACCATATTTCATTTTTCTTTTGTATCGTTATAGAGGTTGGTAAGCATGTTACGAACGCAGAACTTATCCGTCGCGTACGGCAAACAGACCATCATTCCAGATCTCTCTTTGTCGATTCCTCAAGGTAAAATTACCGCACTAGTTGGTCCAAATGGTTGCGGTAAATCGACACTATTAAAAACCTTGGTACGCATCAATAAACCCGCTTCTGGCCAAGTGTTGTATGACGACAAACCACTAAGCAGCTACGGTGATAAACGCTTGGCGCGTTCGTTGTCTTTGCTGCCGCAGATTCTTGTCAGTCCTGAAGGTATTACCGTCAGAAAACTGGTCGAATATGGCCGCTCGCCTTATCTCTCTCATTGGGGCCGGTTAAGTCAACAAGACAAGACCTTAGTCGAGCAAGCAATGCAAGATACTGGCGTGATTGAGTTTGCTGACAAGCCAGTTGAATCGCTGTCTGGCGGTCAAAGGCAAAGGGCGTGGATTGCGATGGTAATGGCGCAAGATACCGACGTAGTGATGCTTGATGAGCCAACCACTTACTTGGATCTCTCTCACCAAGTTGAGCTGATGAAACTCATGAGGCAGATGAACGACAAAGGCAAAACAGTGGTCGTAGTGCTGCACGATCTAAACCAAGCGTGCCGTTACTGCGATCATTTGGTGGTGTTGGAAAAAGGTCAGTTAGTCACGCAGGGAACACCGCAAGAGGTACTGACAGAAGGTATGTTGGCATCGGTGTTTGATTTACAAGCGAGAGTATTTAACGACCCAATCTCAGGCACGCCGATGTGTGTGGCGGTGTAGGTTTACGTCTTTCGAAAGCTATCTGCAATAAAAACGTCGATCCATAAAAACAAACCCCGCTAGTAACAAAGTCGCTAGCGGGGTTTGTTGTTTTTAAGAGCGTCCTTAATGTGGCGTTTAAGCCAGTTTAAATGTTGCTACTTTCGAGTTGAGATCCTCAGCTTGCGATTTCAGCTCAGCAGATTGATTCATCGATTCTTCGGCACCAACTACCAAGTGATCGGTCACATCTTTAATGGACGTGACGTTTTGCGTGATTTCATTGGTTACGTGCGTTTGCTCTTCGGCGGCGGTCGCGATTTGCGTTGCCATATCGCTGATCAGCGCAACGGCCGCGTTGATTTCATCCAGAGCCAGTGCTGCGCGATCAGCATCTTCCACCGAACCTTGCGCGAGCTGGTTGAGCTCACCGATGACAACGCTCGCTTGGTTGACTTCAGAAGACAAATTATTGATGGACGATTTGGAGTTGATCACCAACTCATGACCGTTTTGTGTGCTTGCTGAAGAGTCTTGAGCGGCTTTAGCCGTCTGCTCTGCATGTGCTGCAATCTCTTGCGTTGCCGATGCCATTTCAGTCACAGCGGTCGCCACCATAGTGATTTCTTGTTGCTGATGGTTCAGATCGGAAACCGATTGATTCGCGCGATTCGTGCTCAGCTCCGATTGTTGGCTCAGTTCTTCCGCTTGGTGACGAATGTGACCAATAAGTTGCTGCAAACTTTCAACGAACTGGTTGAAGTTTTCAGCCAGCTCACCAACTTCGTCACGGTTTTCTACTTTGATGCGTTGAGTTAGGTCGCCGCTGCCGTTTGCGATTTGTGCGAGCGCATTCGAAACGTTGTAGAGCGGACGGAACAAGATGTTACATAACAGATTAAACAAAGCTACACAGATAACGACGACGATGGTGGTTGCGATGATCTGATCCCAAACAGCATCGTAGAGTGGGGCAACCAACGAGTTTTGATCTAACACCGTCACTGTTGTGAGCTGGGTACCCTCTATGTGGCGCGCGTAAATCACATATTCGGTGCCGTTAATAGAGACGCGACGCTCTGTACCTGAACGTGCGGCAGACGTAATGTCGTTGTTGTTGAGGCCTAACTCGCTAACCGGTTGATTCAGCAGTTTACCGTTGTTATGAGTGAAAATATTGCCCTGTTCATTGGCAATAAACATATAACCTTCACCCGGTAGGATCACTTGGTTGAGACTGTTCAGGATATCACCGATCTCTACGTCAGCACCCAGAACGACGGTTTGACCATGCAATTGCAGGGCTTTACCGAGCGACACGACGTTAGCCCCCGTGGCAGCTGCGACGGTCGGGTTATCCATAAAGACTTTCGATGGGTTGGCGATTGCATTGGTGTACCAGCCCCACTTACGAGGATCGTTATTACCTGGTGGCAAAACCACCCCATTAGCGTTGTCTTGTGACCCGTCCGGGTAAGCGAGGAAAACGTTATCGAACGCGCCAGAGTCTCGGACTTGTTTCAAATGCGTAACCAGAGAACGTTTCTCTGAATCAGAAGAGAGTGAAGTTAGTGCGCGCTCTTTAGAGAGTAGCCAGTCCTTTACGTATTGATTGTAAGATGCGCTAGTGCTTTCTAGTCGCTGTGCGACTTCGACATCGAGCCTATTTAATGAATCTCGAAAAGACAGCCCCTCTACCAGCACTCCCCCTAGAATGATGGCGGCACTGGCAGAGATTGCCAGTTTGTTTTTTAATGATAGATTTTTGAACATAAAGCGAATAATAGATCTTTGAATAATAGTTGTTGTGTTTTTATTCTCATCAGTGCTCTCTGCGCTGTTGAATATGCAGCAGAAAGTCAGATTCGAATCTGTTCAATAATTATATTTTATTGCTCAAAATAAATACTGACTCCATGTCGCGAATTTGAGTTTTACACCAAATAAGCAAAAGGATTTGGAACGATATTATTTATGTATTTGTAAAGTAAGTATTTGTCGATTTTTGTAAATGAGAATTGATTTCAATAAATGGTGATCTTTATCACATTTACGTGTCTGATAATCCATTAAAAATGTGAAGGTTATAGCACCGGATATATATTGATTAGCTTAATCATTGTTATGGGCAATCGTTATGCGCAGTATATTGTTAGTCCCCGCGTTATTAGTGTCAGGGTGTGCTCTGATACAACAGTCGACGCCGATTCAACCTGACGCTAACTGGCACGTGGACCAGTTATCGAACGGTATGAAATACCATCTTTATCCAACAGAAGACCAAGAAGTCTCGGTCCGTTTGGTGATGAATATCGGCTCATTCCAAGAAACATCTTCTCAAAAGGGTTACGCTCACTTTGTTGAGCATATGGCGTTTAATGGTAGTGAGCATTTTACCGGTAACGACGTTGTCAAACTTTTCGAGCAATCTGGTGGTAGCTTTGGCGCTGATATCAACGCTTTTACCAGTTATCAGCAAACGTCTTACCAACTTGACCTTGCGAATAATACGAAGCTAGAAGATGCCCTGAAGTGGATGAGAGATATCGGTAACGGACTTGAGTTTACTCCTGAGCAAGTAGAGAAAGAAAAAGGGGTGATTCTTGGGGAATGGCGACGTGCTAATCCGGATGATAAGTCCTTTTCTATGCATGCTTACCAAGCCTCGATTGAAGGCACTATGTATGGTGAGCATGACCCAATTGGTACTCGCGAAGCGATTCAAAACGCTTCCTCGAGTAAGTTAAAGGCGTTTTACGACAAGTGGTACCAGCCACAAAATGCCGAGTTGATTGTGACTGGTAATATCGACGTAGATTCACTGTCCAAGATTATCAAAAGCAAGTTCTCGAACTGGGAAAGTACCTCGGATACGGTAATAGAGAAGCGCCGTGATATTCGAGTGAACAACGAAAACAGAATCTTGCCAAGTAACACGATGGAATCACCAAGTCTTCATTTAGTGATTGAGCGTGGTCTAAGTGGCAGCGCGACGATTGAGCAACAACATGAAGTGTGGCGCGATGAAGTCGCAACACAACTCATTCAACAGCGTTTGATCCGTGTACTCAGTGATGCCGCTGAACCTTTTCAATACGCTTATGCAGAGCCCTATTACTCTAACTATCAGCGTATGATGTCGGCAGGGATTTCGTTTGCACCAGATCGCCGCGAACAAATGCACCAGACTTTCATTCGTACCTTGGCGTCATTGAGAGATTATGGTGCGACTCAATCCGAGTTAGATAGCGTTATGTCAAATTGGCAAGGTGAACTTGCAAATATTGATTCAGATTGGAGTCAGCGTAAGCCAAACAGTTACGCAGAAGCACGTGTTTTTCAAATTGGACAAGACAGTGTCAGCCAATCAAAAGAGAATTATGCCCAGAGTTTGGCAGAATTCATCAACAACGAGAATTTAGAGAGCATTAACACACAATTGACGGCTTTGTTATCTCAGCAGCCAAGCTTTTTTATTGGTTTGGGGAAAAGCGAAACGTCAGAACAGTTCAATGGTGTATTTGCCGCTCTAAACAGTGCCTATCTTCAAACTGGCGAAAAACCGTTAGAGATGTATGACAAAGTGGATGGATTCTTAAAGCCTACCCAGGAAGGCAGCATCACGAGCATGCGTCAGGAAGCGGGTGGTTTTCAAGTCTATACGCTATCAAACGGTGTCGAAGTGTGGTTCCAAAAAGATACTAAAGCGGGTGGTCGAGCGTATATTTACTATGCGAGCCAAGGTGGTAAAGCCGCTGTTGATCCGACGTTGTATGCCGCTTATGAAATCGCAGCAACAACGGCAATACGCAGTGGGTTAGGGGCATTTTCTGGTTCAGAGCTAGATAGCTACTTACGCAAAAACAACATTGCGCTTGGCGCGATGCTTGATGCGACCAGTCACGGAGCGCAAATTACGGCGCCAAATACGCACCTAACCGATGCTTTGAATGGACTATACAACCTAGCGACGGAGATTAAAGTCGACGAGCGCCAGATGGCGGCAGCGAAGCAAGAGTTTAAACAGCAGAGCGGCGCTTTTTTTGAATCACCGATGGGAAAACTGATTCAAAAAGCAAACGGCAATTCTTATTTGCCGGGGAGTCGTCATCGTATAGTGTCCAGTGATGATGTTGAACAAGTGACTTCCGAGCAGATACTAGCGGTGCATGAGCAACTTTTCAAAACCAATGATGGTTTTAAGATGGTTATTGTTGCAAACGTAGAGCCGGAAGAAATTACACCACTTTTGCGTAAGTATGTGGCCTCTATCGAAATGAAACCTAGTCGTTCGATTGATTATCGCGTTGCGTTTAACCCGGAAGTGCCGGAGCGAACTGTGGTTGCGGATGGGCATGAACCTTCATCGTTGTATGTAATGCGTTTGACTAATACGAGCGATTACCAACGTACGGCAAGAGACACGGTTATCGAAGATATTTTGCAACGTATTAGTAATGCGCGTGTTTTGGATATTGTGCGAGAAGAGTCTAGCCTTGATTACAGCCCAAGCATTTACACCATGACACAAGATCGCGAACCCATCTCTGATTGGCTTTTGGAGTCTCAAGTCGAGCCCGAAGACGTGGCTCTTTTAGAGAGTAAACTGGGCAAAGTGTTTGATGATTTAGCGTCAAATATTACCCAAAAAGAAGTGGATACGGCCGCGAAACAACTGGCAGTCGCGATGCAAGGATTGGATGACAACCCAGCACAGAGATCATGGGCATATACTCGTTATTTGGTGCATGATTACGGCGTCGATGTGTTACTTGACGTTGAGAAAGTGGCTAAAAGTGTGACGTTAGATGAAGTGAAAGCGCATGCAAAATCAGCTTTTGGTCCACAAGCAAAACGCTCGGTGATGGTTTTAAATCCGGCCGAATAATCACGTAGTTTCTGACGAAAATCGTGGCAATAGTAATAAAAAAGACGGCGTGAAAGCCGTCTTTTTTAAGCACTTTAATCAAAGCTTTTATGCTGATTTACGCGCAAGTCGCTTTTCATTGTTGGTGTTGTTTTCTTTTGTGATCGCACTGTCTTGAGCCTTACCCTTTAACGTTACCACTTCCTTTTCAGGTAATTCGGCTGCTTCACCAAAGAATTTGCCACCAGGTTCAATGCTGAGGTTATTGCTCCAGATCCTACCGCTTACGCGTCCCTTGGCAAGCACTTGAATGTGTTCTGCGTGACAGTTTCCGTCCATCATGCCATTAATGATCAGCTGTTTAGCGTAGATTTCACCGTTTACTCGCCCGCTTTCTGCGACAACGAGAGTGCCTTCCACGTTAATTTGACCATCGACGATGCCATCAATCTGGACATCGTTTTCTACTTTGAGTTCTCCGCTAAGAGAACAGCCTTTGGCGATGAGAGTTGAAGCTGCTGAGCTACTCGTTGTTCCACTGTTTTGATTAAAGATTCCCATCGTATTCTTCGCTCCTTAGTAAAAATGTCTTCGAAATCATTAAGGCTCCAATCGACAAATGGTTTCGGATTCAGTGCTCGCCCAACAAATCGCACCTCGTAATGCAGGTGAGGGCCAGAAGAGAGCCCACTGTTGCCGGAAATTGCAATCAGCTGCCCTTTTTTGACGAACTGACCACTTTTTACTTTGAACGCTTTCAAGTGCGAATAAGAACTCGAAAAACCGAAAGAATGTTGCAGCCTGAGGAAGTTACCAGAGCCTTTATTACTGCGGCGGGTGACTTCCACTACCCCATCGGCAGGGGCATAAATTTTGGTGCCGATATTTACGGCAAAATCGAGCCCACGATGCATCTTGGCAACTTTTGTCACCGGATGGATACGCTTACCGAATCCGGAAGATAGCCGTACCTTGCCGACTGGAGAACCACTTGGTATTTGGTTTAATAACACCATGCGAACGTTTGAGGTTATCGCCGCCGCATCGAGCCTAGCATCCAAGTTATTTGTCGAGGTATGTTCTCCAACCCCAAGCACTTTCTCTAATTCACCCAAACGTTCCGAAACAAGTTGTACCCGTTCTTCCCGTTCTGAAAGGTCATTTTCTAGCTCTGATTTAAGTGTTTTCAGTGTGCTGAGCTCTTCACCCATGGTGCGTGAATGCTCTGTCAATTCAGCTTGTTTTAACGCTGCATTATCAACGCGAGTGTACAAGTGATGAATTAAGATTACGGTCGCGGCCAGAGCAACAACAAAAAAAACGAAAAACGTTTTTATGTTACGTTGCATCCTTTTACTGAAGTACCAATGTCTTGAGCCATTGATAGTTGATATAGAGATCGTCAACTGGTCTTTCATCGTCTTCTATTGCTCGTATTTGGTATACGTCTCGTCACTGAGTTAGTAGGAATGTAAGGAAAACGAGTAGGGACCGCCAGAGGCAAATTGGAAAGAAGTGTCAGGTCGTGAGGCGTTTTCAGATATTAGATAAAAGAATCAATAAAGATTTAATATTCTGCTGATTTTGGTCGTAATTACTCCAAATCGCTTCATTTAACTGAATATTATGATTTTTAAGGCGGTTATCCGAGAAATTGGATTGTGAATATTGCCAATAGCATCCGCACGCAATTCAACTTACTTCACGGTTTGCCTTATAAATGTTGGATAATTTATCAAACCGACATTCATTACATCGATAACTTGTTTATGATAGCGGTTGATATAAAGCACTATTCATTGGCTTTAAACCTAAGCGTTACATTTCGTTTAGGAACACATAACTATGACAACGGAGTTGGTCGTGAAAAAACTACTATTGGCTACAGCAGTGGTCGCAGCAGCAGGGGGCGCTGGCTACCTGTACCAAAACAATACTACCGCGAGTGATGCAGGCTCACTGTTAACGCAAGTTCCTGCAGATTCACTTATGGTGACGTATCAGACAGAACCTTTTAACCATTATAAATACATGAACGCATTCGGTACGGCGAATCAAGGCTCGATTGCAGAACTTTTTGCCGATGAACCACTGTCTCCACAACAGCAGTTTGCAGTTAACTTATTCGATGGATACCTAGAGAGTGCTGCGTCGCCAGAAACATTAAAAGCTTATTTGGGCACCGGGGAAAACATTAATCCTGTGTTGTACACAATTGGTATGGTACCCGTGTACAAAGTGGATATTGAAGACCCTGCCGCGTTATGGAAAACACTGGATCATGAAGAGCAGATGAGCGGCGCTAAGCATGAGTTGGTTAAGCTTGGTGAAGTCGAGTATCGTCGTTACGAGATGACTGATTCAATTGACCCGCAGGACGGTATTGGCTTGGTTGTAGCCGTGGTTGATAACGTGCTTACGTTAACGGTTGATGTTCCGCAACTGGGCGTTCAAAACCCGATTAAAATGGCATTAGGGCTTGAAGCACCAAGTCAAAATATTGCTGACAGTGGACGCCTTGAGGCGTTGCAAGCCAAATACGGTGAAAACAACAACTCTTTTGGTTACTTTGATCATCGCGAAGTGATTAAAGGTTTGACGACGAAAGATGGCAATATGTTTGCTCGTCAAATCAGCACGTTGGATGCAATAGATCCTGAACCAACTATTGAGGAAATGCGTTCACCAGCCTGCCATACTGAGCTTACTCAAGTTGCAGAAAACTGGCCTCAGTCCGTCGCGTTTGCAGAATACAAGATGAAAGGCGATCAGGCGTTCATTAAAGGTTCTTTTGTTGTTGAGTCCAACAGTAAAGTGATTCTAGATGCGCTCAAGTCGATTCGTGGTGTATTGGCAGAGTCTAAAAGTGATAAGAGTTTCTTTAGTATGGCGCTTGGTTTAGACATTAATACGCTAGCGCCATCGATTGGTCAGATTTGGGCTGACTTGACTCAGCCTCAATACCAATGCTCTTTATTGACGCAAATGCAGCAAGAGATGGGCGGCCAGAATCCAGCTGCCGCTGTAAGCATGGGGTCAGGCATGGTTAACGGCCTCAAAGGGTTAAGCCTGCAAATGTTTGATATCAAAGTAGATACTAATGCTCAGCATGGTGAAGTATTTAGCCAGCTAGATGGTATGTTGTCTCTTTCTGCCAATGATCCAATGATGCTTATTCAAACTGCGCAAATGTTCGTTCCTGAACTTGCTCAATTGCAAATTCAACCGGATAACCAACCTGTTAATGTCAGTGACCTATTAGAAATGCATACTGGCATGAAGGTGGACGTGTTTGCTCGTCTAAACGAAAACCATTTCACCCTTTACAGTGGTGATAGTGCTGCGGAAGCAAGCAAAGAAGTGATGGCGCAATCACTTTCTCCAAATGGCTTGTTCAGCTTTGATTTTGATTCAGAGCGTATTTTGGAAGTGTTAGAGAGTGCGTCGTCAATCACAGGGGAGCCGGTTCCGGATGATGTTGTCAAAAGCTTACAAGGCGAGCTTGTTGGTGGTATGACGATGGACGTGACAGACCAAGGTATTGGTTTTGAGTTTGATTACCGTGGTGCAACTAAACCTGTAACGGTTGCACAACAGTAACACATTGAGTAGAAAAAGGCGGCATATGCCGCCTTTTGTTATTATGTACCGTATTAAAAAGCGAGTGGGAAGAGCGACGCTTACTCATCTATTTGAGGATGAGAGTATTGCTGATATTCAGGTAACTCTTTTCTTAAATTACTAAATGTCGCCCATGCACTTTCTTTTGAGAGTTTGTTGATCAGCCAGTTTGGCAATAGACCTCCGGGGTCAGCAAACGCCTTGTATTCCACGAGTGTTGTATCGTTTGTGAGTTTTTGTAACTCCCAAGTCGCATCAACCGAGCGAATTCGAACATAACCATTTTGTTCAGCAAGATATGAGTCAGGTGCGCTTTTGATTTCTATGGTGAATCCCAGCTCATCGACCCAGTACTTTGAGTAGGTGACCATATCCCGATTTTTGGCAGGCCATGGTGCTTTAAACTGGGTGTAAACGATGTTCTCGGTGGCCGATATCTGATTTAAAACCCGGCTATGACTGGCATTGTCAATCCAGTTCGGGATATTGTCACTGTCTTCCAGTAGCGTTAAAAATGCACCATAGCTGGTGGGTGTGAACATCCGGGCACGGATCTCAACTAAACCGTCACTATGTTCTCGGGAGTAAATTGTGATTCCATCCTTGTCACTCTCGAACTGCCAGTTCTCGTTGGCGCTCGCATCAGTGCCAGCGGATATCAATGTGGCGAGTGTTAAGGCGCCCATTCTTAAATGCAACATCATGTTAGTATCCGCCAACTTTTCCTAAATTTAAGTTTATACGATTTGTTGTAGCTATAAGGACAATAGTATGTTTTTTGTTATTGTTCTGAAGGTTGCTCTGCACTGAAGCCACGTTGAATGTTGGTGAAGGTAAGCGATGCAAATATTACGATAACGATCGCTAGATGCCATGCTTGACTCAATCCAAGCTGCACCAGAGTTAAGCTGACCAATGAGGAGACGACCATTTGTCCACCACCAGACATTGCCGCTGCGGCACCTGCTTGCTTTTTATAAGGTTGCATTACCATCGCTTGTGCACAAGGTAGGGCAATACCATTACCCAAGATCATTAATAGCTGTCCTAGCATCAGAAATAGAGGCTCAACAGGACAGAAAAATAACCATATTGCGGCAGCGAGGTGAAGAAATGGGGTGCAGAGCAGCATTTTTTTATTGCCAATAATTGGCCTTACTCGGTTACAAATCGTGGTACCACATAACATACCCAAAGCGGGAATGAGCGCCCACATCGCGTATTGAGCGGAGGTCATGCCAATTTGATCTTGCATGATAAATGGCATCACAGAGACTGTCGTAATCATTAAGCTGAAGTTTAACCAACTGATACTGGCGAAACTCATAAAGTAACGAGACGTAAGTAAGCTCTTGTATTGGAGTAACATTTTTCGGGGTGACGGAATGACAGAACGTTTTGTGATGGTTTCTGTGAACTTAAAGGCGATGATTACCCAAGCCAGCGAGACATAGCCCAATAGAGAAATAAACACCATACTCCAACCGAAGTGGAAGTTGATAAAGCCGCCAATCACAGGTGCAATAAGTGGCGTGATTGAAGCCGCCATGGCGATGTAAGACATTGCCACTGGGAGTTCATCCCCGCTAAATCTATCTCGAGTCGACGCCCTCGCGAGTACCGCGCAGCATCCTGTACCTAACCCTTGTAAAAAGCGCCCCATCACCATCCCTGTAAATGTGTCACTGAAGAAAATAATCATCAGCAGACCAGACATCGCGATGAGTAAACCGGTAAGTAATACTCTTTTTCGTCCTAAAGCATCTGACACTGGCCCGTAGATAAATTGAGAGGGGCCAAAGCCGAGCAAATAAATACTCACAAGTAGTTGAGCTTGGTCGAGGGAGATGGAAAAGTCTTTTGCTATCCATGGCAAAGAGGGCATGACTAGCCCCATGCTCAACTGGCCAACGCTAATAATAAGACAGGCGAGTAGTATAGTATGAGAGTTGATTGGGCGACTCATGACTGGTCTCCATTCAAACAACCTTTTTGGCGTCGTGATCTTAAGCCGCCTTCGTCATCCACTTCATTTAGCTTTGCTTTGACCCGCTTCACAGTCGATAGACTGACTTCGCATTGCTCTGCTACGTTTTGCAATGTGTAGCCTTCTAGCAGCAACGTTGCGATCTGTTGGTGTTTGGTTTTGTTTGCGGGGCGGCCGCGAAACTTCTGTTTCCATAATTCTGGCTGCTCTTTAATGGCCTGTCGCCCTTGCTCTGCGGCAAACAGGCGATGTTCAGTCTGCACTTTCCCATATCCAGATAACACTGTGAGTAGTGTTTGAGTTTGAACAGAACCTGGCTCAAAAGTTAGTGATTCACATACGGTTTTCAATGTTACCCCTTTATCGAGTAGCATTTTTATTGTGTTCAATGCTTGACTAAAGTCGCGACCAAATGCGGTCAGCCACCAGAGCACAATCGTATCCCCAGTTCTAACGGAATCGAGCAGTTGTAAGAATGCCTCTCTCTCGGTTGGAGGCATGCAACCACGAACCTTATCCTCAAAATGCTGAGCTTCGGGAGCAAAAGCTTTTAGAGTATTAAGGTGCTCTTGGTAAGCTCGATTTTTTGGCGAATAACGAGTGTAAAGATACGTGGTCATAAGGATTATGAGCCTTTTTTTGTTTGGTTCATATAGTGTAATAGCTCATAAATATACATGGGTTCATTAATGCTTACAACACTAAATGAGCCGTTTGGGAGTCAGAGGCAAATAAAAAAGCCAACCGAATGGCTGGCTATAGCTATTTAAGCTTTTGTTGTCTGGCGCTCGATTAACTTCACTGGCACCATCATTTTTACTAGGCTGCCGTTTTTCGTATTAATTTGATCAACAATGATCTTCACGCACTCGCGAGCGAGGCGACGGAAATCCTGGCGGAACGTGGTTAATTGATAGCTTAACCATTCTGTCTGAGGAATATTATCAAAACCAATGACTTGTAAGTCCTGAGGAATCCTCAACCCGCATTCTATACGGGCGATATCCATGACCGCCATCGCAAGGTTATCGGTTGCACAGAACACTGCTTCAGGCCGATTTTTGTCTGCCAGTATGGCACGGACTTTATCAAGTGAGCTCGCGTAGTCATAGCTGGCTTCAATGATGCGTGGCGTCTTGCCGGTTAGGTCTTCAAATTCAGAGCAGAAGCCGCTTTGGCGTTCGTCATTCGTAAAGGTTGGCACTTCTCCCGTCAAATAAACCGCGTTCTTCACGCCACTTTTGTGCAGAAGTTGCGCGGCTTGTTGGCCTGCTTCGTAGTTGTCACTGATAACGTAGCTACTCCTAGTACCTTCAACAACTCGTGCGTATTGAACAATTGGGATATTAAACTCTTCACATTCTTCATAAAGGGACTTATTGAAGGTTGCGGAAGCAGCAATGACACCATCGACGCGATACTGGAAGATATTTGGGATTGAGTGGCCCTCTTCTTCATCCACTTGCCATGGAATCAATACGGCAGAATAACCTTTTTTCTGTAACTCACTGGAAATTAATTGCAGTGTTTTCATATGGATAGTGTAATCCGCATCAGGAAACACTAAACCTATCAATTTCGATTCGTTTGTGGTCAGGCTACGTGCAAAGGCGTTAGGGCGGTAGTTAAGGGCTTTAGCCGCTTCAAAGACTTTTTGCTTGGTCTTTTCGGATACTGAGCTACCCGGAACAAACACGCGCGATACAGTAGATTGAGAGACGCCTGCCATCTTTGCCACATCTTTTGATGTGACTACGTGTTTAATTGATTTCATGAATAAAACTTAGTTGCCAGTAATTGAGGTCATAAGACTAGCATAAATAGGTACGTATTCATAAATGTTCTGACGGGGTATCCTAAGTAGAATAATGGCTTTGGAGTGTTAAAAAGCAAAATGTGGGTTAACCCATTTAGTTTGCTTTGAGCTAGCACTAGATCTAGTGCGTAGATACTGTCCGTTTGTTGGACGTACAGTATCTACGTAAAGAACATTAATTTGCTTGTTTGACTGCAACTTTACGTTTCGGGGAGAGGAGTGAATACCCCATGTATCCGATGCAAGCGGTTGCGACAAGAATAGAGCAGCCACGCATAAAGTTAATCAGCATAGGAGCGTTGTCGGTAAACGCGTTGATTCCCCATAGCATCACGAGTGAGAATACAAACATTACTAGCAAGCCATAACACGGTGCATCGATTTTACCAGGAATGACGTACCATCCATCTTCCTTAATCGGCTTGTTTAAACGAGCGTACTCCGCTTGCTGGCCTTTAATTGTGTAAAGGTGCATTTCTTCCTGTTTGCCTGTTAGGAGAAGGCTTGCGGCGTAGGCGACAACGGCATTCACAAGGACGCCAATCACGCAATACCA
This sequence comes from Vibrio sp. YT-19(2023), assembly GCF_033337395.1. Lineage (NCBI taxonomy): Bacteria > Pseudomonadati > Pseudomonadota > Gammaproteobacteria > Vibrionales > Vibrionaceae > Vibrio > Vibrio sp. YT-19(2023). Next base: position 111,186 of record NZ_JAWOQN010000002.1, read on the forward strand.
AGGCCACGCAATATCGGTCGCGACGGCTACATACCAAATCACCAAGAAGCTAGCAGCAACGCCAATCAACAAGCCTTTTTCCGTAATGTGTTTTGAGTAGAACCCAAGGACAAACATACAGAAGCTCGCACCGACAAAGTAAGAGCCTGCCTTACTCAGCACTTCCAGTACCGAGCCTGTGCTGGTGGCAAACATGATCGCTGGAATGATGACCAAAATCGCCCACGCCACCGTGAAGAAACGCGATACCTTTAAGTAATGCTCTTCCGACTCGTTTTGCTTGTAGAAGCGTTTGTAAAAGTCAGCCACAGAAACGGTCGCCATTGAGTTAAATGCGGAATCGAGACTCGACATACTTGCCGCCAGAATCGCAGCGGCAATGATGCCCATCAAGCCCGGCATTCCATATTCACTCGCATAATGAAGAATGATGGTGTTGCCGTTTTCAAACTCTTTACCGTCGTAATAAGCGTTGAACAGGACGCCAAGTAGGATAAAGACAAAGTAAATAAAGAAGGCCACATAGCCCATCATCAACATTGCCTTTTTCGCATCGCCCATGTTTTTCGCGGCCATACAACGTTGTACCATCATCTGGTTACCGCCATACACGGTGGTGTGGAACATCGTCATTGCGATAACGCCGGCCCATACCGTCGTTACTTGGCTTAGGTCAAAACTTGTTTGTAGGGCATCGGTCATTCCTTTCGCTTTGAGTTCTGCCATGACCTCCGTCATTGGAGCAGGCATGCCATTCCAAACGGCTTCAATGATGATGAATGCGCCAATAAATAAGATTACTGCTTGAATCACATCGGTCCAAATGACAGCCGCGATACCGCCCATTACGGTGTAGATAAGGGCAATTGCAGTGACGATCATGATGCAGTACATCACGTCGATACCAGTAATGAACTCTAAAATCATTGCTGTCGCATAGAGTACCGCTGCCGAGCTCAATGCTTGTTTGATAAGGAAGATAAACGACAAAGTCAGTCGTGAAGCCTTACCGAAGCGTCGTTCTTGATACTCGTAGATGGAGGTTAAACCGTTGTTGTAGAAAAACGGCATAAACACAGCCACGATGAAGAAGATCACCAGCGGATAATTTAGGTGAATCGCGATAACCGACAGGCCTTCTTTGTAAGACCAAGCTGGCCCGCCAAGGAACGACATGGCACTCACGTAAGTACAAACGACAGAAATACCGATCGCCCACCAAGGGATGCTCTTATCACCCAAGGCGAATTGGCTAGCCGAAGTGACTCGCTTTCCGATTACTGCACCCAGTACTAGCGTGAGGGCGATGTATCCCCCAAGGATGCTCCAGTTAAGTGCGCCAAACTCATGCATAATTAGGTCCTTCTAACTGTTCTTTCATTTGTGCAAACACGTCATAGCCAAGTTGCAGCAGGATATGAACGATGTCGATCGCCACCCAGTTTTCTTTCAGTAAATCTCCTTCGCGTCGCCAAATGTCCATAACGCGAAGTTCGATGTGTTTTCCTGTTGGGGCAAGACCGAGCCAGCCACTGTGACCAGTGTGAGTACCATGCATATGTGGCCAACCACCTGTGGATACGTAGTCATTTTTGGCCAAAAAATTGACCTCAATATCGACACTTCGATCTGGGAACGCAAACACAAATGGCGCTTGGTGCTGGTTACGGAAACCTTTGATACCGCGCGTCGTGCCAATACCTGCTGGGCCGTACCACATAAAGTCATTGTGCCAGTAGTTTTCAAGATCCATCGAGAAAAGATCTTTGCCATCAAAACGACCCAAGCAAGACAGCATATCTTCAACCAACTGAGCGCTCTTTTCACTTTCTTCCAAAGACACAACAGATTGTTGAATACCGTTAGAAGTTGCAGGAGAAGGGATCAAGCCATCGTGGCCTAAGCTCTTTCTAAGAGGGTTGTTGCCAGCTTGATTCATCGCATCGATGAAGTCTGGAATCATGTAAGATTCGGTGATTTGGTCGTTCTCCACACACACCATTTCGGTGTAACGCAAGTAGAGTGTTTTCCCTGTTGCTGGGATGCCAAACAGTGGTTGTTCAAATGTACCGATAAAGTAGCCGGTAGAGTTGTACCAAGTGCGGCCTTCGTATTCGCCGTGCATAATAATTATTGGTCGGCGCTCGGCGTCAGGCAAAGCATTACCAAGTGGTGAGAGGAAAGATTCGTGGGTTGCATCTGGGCCATTAAGATCGTTCACAGGGTGCGCCACGCACCATTTTACGTCAGGGTTCAAAGTTTGCAGAGCGGCCTGTTTTTGCTCGATGTCTGCGGCTTTGAAGTAGTTCTGGTAGAACTGTTCGATGATGTTGAGTGACATATTGCTTCCTTACTGTCTGTGATTTTAATAAATAGTGTTTAGTCAGCCGTTAGCCTTGCTGAAGCAGGATTTGCTTCCAGATTGCGGTCTCGTCAAACAAAGTGAATTCGCGACGAAGACCCCAAGGGCCAAACTCAGCGTGGCTGATCCCCATGATGTAAACCTCTTTTCCTGAAGGCTTACCAAACATCCCGTATCCCTCATGCTTACCGTGCAAAGACCATCGAATTGCAGCGCGTGGTGACATCATGTCGTCATCTCGGCCAATACGATGGTGAACGGTAAATTGAGCATTTGGGAAAGACGCACGAAGTGCCATCCAAAAATGATCGACTTCCGAGTGTGATAGGGCAGTTTGACCGCCAGTGTATTCGCCGATGCAAGCGCGGTCGTACTCTTTCGGTACTATAGAGAACTCGGCATTCATAAGGCTTCTGAGAATTGCTTCATAACGCTGACCATATTCGTTGTCGTTGCCTACGCCCAAATAAGGTCCAGGAATGTCGACTTCAGGTGTGAGCGGAAATGGGCTTGATTCCACGCCACCTTCAAATTCGATTTGTTGGCGTGCAAACTCTTCTGACGTCATGCCCAGTTGTTTCGCGATATCGGCTTGATCGCGAATCAACCATTCGTCATTGATTTGGTTATTGATAGCGTGGCAATCTGCGATAATACGGAAACGAAGTTTGCGGTTCGAGGCTTGCCCGTAGAAGCCGTTGCCACTGTGTGTTGCAGTAGAGATGATTCGATGAGAAGAAAGCATGCCTTGTTCCGGGGTGCCTGACCAAATGACGTCTTCGCCATATAGCGTGCGATCGGGAAACTCGGCCAGTGTCGCCATTGTTGCACTGATCACCCCTTCGTTTCCTTGAACGATAGAGAGTGGAGTACGCACAACAATGTCGGGAGAGTAGTAGTGTTCTAAGGTGTTTAAACCTCGGTCTTCCCAAATCTCTTTTGTGATACCAAGAATGTAGTCGGGAAAGTCACGCCACTTTTCATCGAAGCCAACCATGGCCATAAATCACCTCCGTAATTGAATAATTATATTTTGATTACGTATTCAAAATATATCATGTTGCCATTTTGTCAACGGATTGTTTTTCGATTGTTTAAATAGCGTGCTGATGATCAGATTTTTAACAATTGAGTGGAAAATAAACTAAAAAAGTACAGGAGAGATGGAAGCTATCTCTTATCGAGACGTGTTAATAAGAAAGGAGGTCAAAGTTTTTTGTATGAATTTCCTAGTATATTATTGTTTTTTAATCGCTTAATTTATTTTGATCTGTTTGAATGGAAACAAATGATTAAGCCAAAACTGATAATCATGCAGATCAAGGCACCCAAATAGACTTTATCGCTAATATTCAGCTATTTTGGTGTCAATTATCCTTATATCTTTCAAATTTTCCTTTTGCATACGAATGCTTAAAGGCTTTTTTATTAAATCGGAAGTAGATAACGAATAAGCCACTAGAAAGGTGTTTATCTAGTGGCTATAACAGTCATAAGCGCTCTATGAGTGCAACGATCAGGATAAAAGCGCAGGTAACGATAGCGAGATGGCAGGGATGAAGGTAATCAACATCAAGGCCACTATCATTGCACCAATCCAACCCATGATGGCTTTAGAGAGCGACTCTATCGGTACTTTTCCTACCTGACTTGCCATAAACAGGTTAGCACCCAGAGGAGGCGTAACAAAGCCAATGGCTAAGTTCACGATCATCACGATACCAAAATGAACGGGGTCCATGCCGAGTGCTGACGTAATGGGTAGCAGAATTGGTGTGAGAATAACAATGGCCGCCAGCGTTTCCATGAAGGTACCGACAAGCAACAACAGAACATTGATGCAAAGCAGTATCAGCAGTTTGTTTTCGGTAATCGATAGAATGAACTGAGCGATCTCGGTCGGTAGACGTTCTAGGGTCAATATGCGGCCAAACGTCACGGACGCACCCACAATGACGAGCACTGCGCCAACTAACAGTGACGACTCTAGAATGATTTTCACAACTTGCGCTGGTTTGAGCTCTTTATAAACAAACATGCCAAAGAATAAGCCATAGAGCACGCCAATCGCTGCGGATTCGGTAGGCGTGAAGATACCGGAATAGATACCGCCGAGAATGATTACGGGTAGTAGCATTGCCCAACTGGCTTCTTTTAGTGCATCAAGACGCTCTGACCAAGTGGCTTTGCGTTCGTTACCTGTGTAGCCCCGCATTTTTGAGACAATTAGACAATAGCCGATCAATACCATACCGACGACCAAGCCAGGAATGATGCCCGCCATGAACATCTTGGTGACCGAGACTTCAGCTGTGATCGCGTAGACGATCATCACCACAGAGGGTGGAATAATGACGCCAATCCCGCCGGAAGAGGCGATCAAGGCACCGGCAAAGCTGCGGTCGTAGCCTTTCTTCACCATAGAGGGAATCATCGTCAGGCCGATAGCGGCAACGGTGGCAGACCCTGTACCAGAGATGGAAGCGAAGAACATGCACGCCACAATGGCGACGATGCCAAGCCCACCAGTAAAGTGGCCAAAGAAGACCTCCGCCACGTGTAATAATCGTTTTGAGATCCCTCCTTGGCTCATAAGGTTACCTGCCAAGGTAAATAGAACGACGGCGAGGAGAGGGAAAGAGTCGAGCCCTGTTACCATTCCTTGGACTAAAAACTCAATGTTAAGAAACGGCAGACTGAGTATCGCGACCATACTGGCTGCCGCCAGAGCAATACCGACCGGAACGCCAATGAGCAGAAGCAGACCAAAGCTGCCAAACAAAAGTGCAGACGTCATGCGTTAAACTCCAATAGTCGGTTAGAAGTACGATACTTTGCTTTGATATGGCGATAGCGTTGGCGAGAAAAGCGAACTCGTTCATTGCTGGTGGAGCACGCGTTCACACGTTGATAAATGCTTGTCACTAGGCGCACGCAGCTTAATAGTGCGCAAACTAAAACAGAGGCATACAAACACGCAATAGGAATTTCCATTGCGGGTGCAATCTGACCGAGTTGCAGGCTGCGGTTTATAACCTTAAATCCAAACCAGGCGACAGTTGCACTAAAGGCAAGGTAGATAAGATCAGAGACAATCAAACTGAATTGCGTCCAATTGCCCGGAAGTTTATCGATGAACACACGAATGCGGATGTGTCGATCATCTCGGATACAGTAGCTGATGCTCAGGTACATCGCCCATACGAATAAATAACGAGCCAGCTCTTCAGCCCACGCGATCGTTGCATCGAACAGGCGTAGGGCGATTTGCAAGCACAGTAAAGTTGTCATCGTTGAGATCGCGATAACGATGAGGGTTGGTTCTAGGTATTTGTCTAGTAAGCGAAACCACTTCATGTTCACCTCCAAAACGAGAAAGCACGACCTGTTGCCAGATCGTGCAAAAGAGTGGGAGTTATAGGCGTTCTATCTCGGCCATCACGTTGTCAAACAAGTCTTTACCCGTTTTACTGCGCAAGTCCTGGTACACGGCCGCATTCATTTTCTCTTTCATGATGCTGCGTACCTCGTCTGGGACGATGTTAACCGTCATGCCTTTTGCTTCGAGCTCTTTGATTACTTCTTGGTTTTGCTGCGCGGCGAGCTCACGCTGTTTTGCGATGGTTTCTTTGCTTACTTCACTGATCAGCGCCTGTTGCTCTGCAGGAAGTGAATCCCAAAACGATTTGTTCATGAACAGCACGTAGTTAGTGTAAATGTGGTTAGTCAAAGAGAGGTATTTCTGCGCTTCATAAAAGCGTTCGGCATAAATTGAATAGATGCCGCTTTCTTGAGCGTTAATCAGACCTTGTTGGAGCGAGGTAAAAATTTCTCCCCAAGACAGAGGTGTTGGCGCAGTACCAATAGATTTCCACGCGCTTATTTGAGTGGGGTTAGATGCCGAGCGAATCTTTAGCCCTTTCAGGTCCTCAATACTATCAATTGGCTGTTTGTTGTTGGTCACGCTACGAAAGCCGACCTCCATAAAGCCAAGTCCATGAAAGCCTTTTGATTCCATAGCATTCAACAATGGTTGTCCGATCTTCTCACTGTCGAGCGCTTTGTGTGCTTGCTCTTCGCTATCAAAAAGGTAGAACACGTCGAGCACGTTAAACTCTGGGACGTAGGGAGAGAGTAAAACTGACGCACCAAACGTCATTTGTAAGTTGCCTTGCTGTACGAGTTCAGTCGTCTCACGCACATCGCCTAGTTGTCTTGCCGGATAGATTTCAACTTCTATCTCACCGTTTGAGCGAGCTTCCACTTCTTGTTCGAAATAGAGCATTGCTTTGTGTACGGGAGAGGTTTCTTGACTGTCATGAGCAAGACGAATAACACTGTTTGCAAACGTATTCATGCTGCTAAATGCAAGCCCCAGTGCGGTAAGTGAAGTAAGGATTGCTTTCTTCATCGTTCTTCCTTGTTTCTGGTATGACCTGCCATGGGCATTCGTCGGCAAGTCACACAACTTTTTATGTTTTTATAAATTAGTTGAGCAATTCATATCCATTTTGCATACGAATCCAAAATAAAACATTAAAGTAACAAGTCAATAACAAAATTGATGAATTGATGAGGAATTAAATAACGATTGGTGAAAATTTAATCGCGATCACAGAAAATGCCTTACTTGAAAGTAAGACATTTTGTTTATGAAGAATGAATAAAAATGGATTTATTAAATGGTGCTACTACGTTCGATCAAGGTGCCTTGCTCGAAAAGGTATTCGCCAGTTGCATCCAGGTTGCCGTTGATTCGATTCATCAAGTCTTCAACCGCTCGTTTAACAATTTTGTCGACTGGTTGAGCAATGGTGGTCAAATCATAGCTCGGCCATGCAGACATCGGAATGTTATCTACACCCATCACAGAGAAGTCTTGGGGGATCTTTGCTCCGGCTTGTCGCAAGCCATCCATCACACCCATGGCGAGGATGTCGTTTGCACAAAAAATTGCATCGGGTTTACTGGTATGCGACAAGATCGCTTTCGCCGCTTTTAAGCCTGCTTCAAAGCTGTACTTGGCTTGGATAAAGGTTGGTGACGGGGAGCCGAGTTCTTGCAATTTTGAAGAGAAACCCAGCCAACGCTCTTCACTGGTCATGGAGCCAGCATCGCCACTGATGTAAGCACACTGTTTTGCGCCTTTCTGCGTTAAATACTCGGCTGCTTGTTGGCCCGCCAAGCGGTTATCAATACCAGAGCTATTGGCATTAATACCCTCGGCGTAGCGGTTGATCAAGCTTAAGTGAACGCCAAACTTTTCGCATTGGGCAAACGCGCGTGAAGTTAAACGGCTGGTGGCGATAACGAGTCCGTCCACTTGGTATTCAATGGCGCGTGAAATGGCGAGATCTAGGTCGTCCTTGTCGATAGGGCAAAGCACAACTTGTCCGCCTCGCTTTTGAATTTCGACAGCCAAAGCACGAGATTGCATGTCGTACATTGGGTTTGATTCGCTATCTAACGCAATCGCCACTAAGCCTGAACGATTCGAAATCAGACCTCGGGCGATGGCATTCGGTGTGTATCCGAGCTTAGCTGCGGCATCCATCACCATTTTGCGTTTCTTCTCGCTAATACTCGCAGTCGGGCTGAATGCTCTAGATACCGTCGATTGAGAGACGCCGAGCATCTTCGCGACGTCGATCGAAGTTACTTTCGCTTTAATGGTGATACTCCTTATTTAAGGCCATTGAACCTGCTCATACGTGCTGAGTGTATGGGCTAGGGGATTTCTGTGTCTAGAGCATTACATTGATAAGGCGTAAATATCAGAGAAAACTCAAGAATTCATCACATTTCTCTCTTGTTTGAAGCCATCAATGATCATTTTGTGTTCAGACCCAACACAAAAGAAGCTAACGCCGAGTTCACGCCATTCCCGAGCTTGTTGAGCCGTCGCGACAAACATGCCAACAGGTTTATTGGCGGCTCTGGCCGCTTCGATTACTCGCATACTTGCTTGTGCGACTTTCTCATCATGAACGCTATCAGCACCATAAGCGACAGTGAGATCAACTTGGCCAATGAAGAGCGCATCAATTCCTTCAACATTGGCAATCGCTTCAACATTTTCAACCCCTTGAGGGTCTTCAATTTGTGCAATGACAATCGTATTCGCACGGCTGTCTTTTAAGTGTTCAACCATGGGCTTAGTGGCGTATTGCGCTGCTCGACTGGAACCAGCATACCCTCGGCCACCTTCTCCGTAATGGCAGATTTTCGCCAGTTGCGTCGCTTGCTCAGCAGTACAAACATGGGGAATTTGTACACCCGCCGCGCCACAGTCAAGCGCGTTCAAAATGGTTGAAGGGGCGCTGTCTTGTACTCGTACCACGCACGCGAGGTCATTCGCTCTGGCCGCCATGATGCACAGATCAAGCGAGGAACGATCGAAAGGTGCGTGCTCTGCATCCAGTACCACAAAAGGCAACTCTGCCAGTGCCAATACCTCGATAATGTGAGGATGAGGGGTTTTAACAAATGTACCTAATAGCGTTTCTTTAGTCAGACGTTGCTTAAAATTGCTCATAATTCTCTCCTTTGCAAAGGTATGCAAAAGCTAACACGGTGAAATGTAAATGATGAGTAAAAATGATGTGATCTAAAACTCATTTTTGATTAAAAATTAAACTCAATCAAGGTCCTTATTACTTGCTTTTATTTGTTTAAATTAATAAATACAAAGGCTTAAGGATGGTTTTTGTGGTTTGTTGACTTAACTTGTCAAATGTTAACTAAGTGTTTAATCTGATTTTGCATTCGTATCCAAAAGCATGAAAATAACCGTTCGTCAGCCTCAATGTTCAAGGAGAAACCCAATGGCACGCATTTTAAAAAACGGAATCACTGAAGAAGCATCAGCATCAAACGACGCAAAAGTGCGTCAGATTGTCGAAAACATTCTTGCTGATATTGAATCGAAAGGTGATAGCGCTGTACGTGAGTTGTCTGAAAAGTTTGATAACTGGTCGCCGGAGCAATTCCGCCTGTCAGAAGAGCAAATCCAAGCCTGTGTGGATGCGCTTGATGAATCGACTCGTCATGATATCGAGTTCGCTCAGCAACAAGTTCGAAACTTTGCTCAAATTCAACGTGACTCAATGAAAGACGTCGAAGTAGAAACCATGCCTGGTGTGGTACTGGGGCATAAAAATATTCCAGTAAACAGCGTGGGTTGTTACATCCCTGGTGGAAAATACCCATTGGTTGCATCCGCTCACATGAGTGTACTGACGGCGAAAGTCGCGGGCGTAAAACGTGTTATTGCTTGTGCGCCTCCGTTTAACGGCCAGCCGAACGTCGCGATTGTCGCTGCGATGGCAATGGCGGGTGCGGATGAAATCTACTGCTTCGGTGGTGTTCAAGCGGTAGGAGCTATGGCATTGGGCACGGAGACTATTGCGCCAGTCGATATGATTGTAGGGCCGGGTAACGCATTTGTAGCAGAGGCAAAACGTCAGTTGTTTGGTCGCGTTGGTATCGATTTGTTTGCAGGGCCAACGGAAACCTTGGTCATTGCTGATGAGAAAGGCTGTGACCCGGAATTGGCTGCGGCAGACTTGCTTGGTCAGGCTGAGCATGGTTACAACTCTCCCGCTGTATTGTTGACCAATAGCGAAACATTTGCGCAAGAAACCATCAAAGAGATCGAACGTCAGTTAACCATTCTCCCAACGGCTGAAGTTGCGGGTAAAGCGTGGGCAGATTACGGACAAGTTATTGTGTGTGATAGCTACGAAGAAATGGTGGAAGTGGCAGACGATATCGCTTCTGAACACGTGCAAGTGATGACGGAAGATCCTAAATACTTCCTAGATAACATGACCAACTACGGTGCCTTGTTCCTAGGTCGTGAAACCAACGTTTCTTACGGCGATAAATGTATTGGTACCAACCATACACTGCCAACGAAGAAAGCGGCGCGATACACCGGTGGTCTTTGGGTAGGTAAATTTATCAAGACCTGTACTTACCAGCGTGTAACGGAAGCTGCGTCGCTAAAAGTCGGTGAGTACTGCTCTCGCTTGTGTGCACTCGAAGGTTTTGCTGGCCACAAAGAGCAAGCGGATATTCGTGTGCGCCGTTACAAAGGCAAAGTGGAAGAGGCGTAATATGTCGAAACTTGCCTTAGTCACAGGCGGCAGTGGCGGACTGGGTGCCGCCATTTGTCGCAAGCTAGCTGAATCGGGATATCGCGTAATTCTGACTTACAACAGTAATCAGAAAGCGGCCGAGGATGTGCTTCCCTCGCTGCCACGTAACGAGCATCTAGCATTCAAATTGAACGTGGCAGATTCTAGTGCGATTGAACAGCTTAAACATCAAGTCAGTGAAATAAGCGACAAGCTGGATTTGTTGGTCAACTGTGCGGGGATGACGAAATTCGTCGCGCACTCTGATTTGCAAAGTTTAGATGACCAGCTGTTTGACCAAATTTTCCAAGTGAACGTCCGTGCGCCTTTTGCCATGGTTCGAGCGTTTGAGCCTTGGCTTAAGCAAGCCAATGGTTGTGTGGTGAACATTACTTCTATCGCGGCACAGACTGCGATGGGGAGCAACATTGCTTACTGTGCAAGTAAATCTGCCGCGGAGAACATGACCCGTTCTTTAGCTCGCGCTCTGTCTCCCGAGGTTCGAGTTCTGGCTGTTGCTCCAGGGCTTGTCGACACTGAGTTTGTCAAAGGCTTGGATGACGCATGGCGTAATCAACAAGAACAATCCACACCGCTTAAGCGTTTAGCCAATGATGAAGAAGTCGCTCAAGCCGTGTACGCCGCGGCAGAAGTTTTGACCTTCTCGACAGGCAATACCATCGCGGTTGATGGTGGGCGACCTTTAGGTCTGTAACTAACAATTCAAAGGCTAGGTCCAAACAAGGACAACAAGGATTTACAATGACTCTACAATCTAAAATGAATAATAATCTGGTCCGCTACATGGAACTGATTCCGGGTACGAGTGCGTTTATTGATGCGCGCACGCCAGGCAGTGATCTGAAAGATAACTTCTGCATTATCGGTGCTGGGGTGGCAGAAAGCAGTCGTCAGCATGTTCATATTCGCGATACGGCGGGCTTTAACATTGGTGCCGCAGGCCAACCGCCGGGCATCAAAAATTCGTTGCACTCTCATCGTACCGCCGAGCTTTTCTTGGTGTTCAAAGGTCAGTTCCGTTTTTATTGGGGGAACGATGGAGAGCATGAGGCGGTGTTGTCTCACGGTGACGTCATCTCGATTCCAACCAATCTCTTCCGTGGATTTGAAGTGGTTGGCCGCGATTACGGCTTTATGTTCTCGGTACTTGGCGGCGACGATTCAGGTGGCGGCGTTATTTGGCATCCAAACGTTATTAAAGACAGTCAAGGTTATGGTTTATACCTCAAAGCCGATGGCACACTCGTGGACACCATTAATGGCGACCCGGTGCCACAAGAATCAGAATTGATGCCGCTGCTTACCGAAGAAGAGCTCGCGACCTTTGATACCTACACCGCAGAAGAGATGATGCCATTTGTCGCTCTGCAAAAAGATTATCGTGAAATCAAAGGCGATTTCGGCGGAAGCAACGTGAAACAATACGCCTTAACGGGTCATCCTTTGGCGAGTTATGACTTCCAAGTAAAGAGTGAAGATGAAGTGAGCATCATGGCTTATGAGCTTTCTGAAGGTGGCTCGATTCCTCAACACTGCCGAGAAGAAAAACAAGTGCTTATCAACTTTGATGGCGATACTGAAGTGGTCCTCACGCATCAAGGCGAACAAGCGAGTGTTGTTTTAACGCGCGGTGATGTGCTGAATGTTCCAGAAGGTGCGTCTTATTCACTGACGAACTTGCGGGGTAATAGTTTGACGTATTGCATTCTTGGCTCTGATCAACCAAAGCCGCTTGCAGGAGAATAAAATGACGCAACCCACCTCGTTAGTTTGGCTACCCGGACTACTTTGTGATGGCACATTGTTTGAGGATATCAACCGAGCGTTGCCAAGTTGGGTTGAGCCTACATGCCCGACGCTGGCTTCATTGCCGTCAATGGAACAGCTGGCGCAGAAAGTCTTGCAAGATGCACCGCAGGAGTTTGTCTTGGGTGGTGTATCAATGGGTGGGATTCTTGCCTTTGAGGTGTACCGTCAAGCGCCGAATAGAGTTAAAGGCTTGATCCTTATGGATACCAATGCAGCAGATGAAAAGCCAGAGGTGACACAAAAGCGTGATGCACTGGTTAGCCGTGCGTTAAGTGGTGAGTTTGAACGCATTACGGCTGACACTCTGATGCCTGTGCTGATTCATCCAAGCCGTTTGCAAGACAAAGCGTTAACTGAGCGTATCGAAGGCATGGCGGTTAATGTAGGTTTGGAGGCATTTGAAGCACATGCTAAAGCGTTAGCAACTCGCCCGGATGCTCGACCTTTATTGGCGGACATTCAAGCTCCTACGTTGGTGATAACAGGTAAAGAAGATAAGCTTTGTCCGCTAGACAATCATCTGCTCATGGAGAGATGCATCCCAAACGTCACGCTTCATGTTATCCCTGAGTGTGGGCATCTATCTACGCTTGAGCAGCCTTTAATGGTTAGTGAAGTGATGACTACTTGGCTTCAAGATAACTTTGCTTTGTGTTGATAAGAACTTCATCACTCACCACCTTAAGGTTACTTGGGTATAGGTGGTGAGTGATGAGTATTATCAGAAGTAGTATCGAATACCTGCCGCGAATTGATCATCACGGTTTTCGAATTTGCTGCCATCGTACTGATCTTTACCTAGGTCGAACTGGTATTCAGTCCAAACTAGGAATTTGTTCTTCTGGAAGTGGTATTCAAGACCAGGAATCAGCAAGTTACGCTCGTAACCTTGCGTCTCGTCACCACGATCTTCCATGTAGTTGTAGTTCAACGTTGGGCGTAGGCCGTTGTCGAAGTGGTAGTAAGTGTAGATTTCGCCACCTAGGGTATCGAACATTACGTCCGTACCGCCTTGGCTCACAGCTTCCCAGTTTTCACCAACGTGGAAAGTCGCACCTGCATAGAAGCCACCGTTGCTGTAGTTTGCGCCCAATAACATGATGCGCATGTTGTCGCCGTTTTCTACGCCAACCACGCTTGCGTCTAGATCCGCAACTTCATTTTGATGGTAAGCCGCACCCAATGTTACGCCATCAACCGGTTTGTAAGTGATAGACGCACCCATGCCGTTTTTCAATGAGGCTGTCGCATTGCTTGCTAGAGCAACATCTTCACGCGTGGTTTGGTAAGTAAAGCCGTAGCTCACTTTTTCATTAATTGAATTACGGTACGTAATTGAGTTTTCTGCACGACCTGCACCTGATGCGATACCCCAGTCAGCTAGGTTGTAAACACCTGAGCCACGAGTACCGAATACACGACCTAAATCGGTGTACCATGCTACGTCGTAGAAGGTAGACCACTGCTTAGTACCCGCAGCAATCTTGCCGTATTTTTCGTGATCAACACCTGCGTATAGCAAGCGGTCGTAAATGTTGTCGCCGTTCGCGCCAGAGTTGTAGCCCCATTCCGCGTGACCGAAACCAGTCCAGCCGTTATCCAGACCCATTTGGCCTTTCAAACCGAAACGTGAGCTGCCGCTGTTCCATTCGCCGTTGTCATCACCGCCACGGTCTTGGTAGCGAAGATCGAAACGGCCATCGATGGTTAGGCTGTCGCCAGCGTCATTAACAAAAGTGTGTGCAGCAAAGGCTGAGCTAGAAGTAAGCGCTGCTAAAATCACTGCAGAAAGGGTCGACTTTTTCATCATCAATCTCATTATTTAGGGCGCAGAAAGCCACCGTGCGTTCATGCCCGTTTTGAATAAGGGTTCTATCTTGAGGTTGTGCCCCATCCTTGAGGCACGAGTTGGGAGCATGTCGCTTGAACCGAGAGGGGATTCAGGCAACATAAAGGCGGGTTGACAATCCGCCTCTACGACTTCTTATAGAGAAGGGTTTAGGATCTGTTGAGTACGTTCGAACACGTCTAGACCTTGCTGTTTTAGCCAGTAAGGAAGGTCGATCAGTACCCAGTTCTCAGATAGCTTGTCGCCGTCACGGTAGTAAACGTCAACCACTTGCATGTCTGCACGTACTTCACCACCTGTCATACCTAGGAAACCACCGATTGGCGTGTTAGATAGGTTTGGCCAGCCGAAGAAACAAGAGAAGTTACCTTCTGCGAAACGACATACGTGGCCATTAAACTTCTTGTCTTTCAGGTTGTTACGGAACGGCAATTGGTGCTGCTGTTGGTAACGAGGGATTGTGTAAGACGCACCGATACCACATGGACCGTACCAGATCATGTCTTTAGACCAGCTCTTCTCAAGAACTTCTGGTGGGCAACCCATAGCGCCGCTGTCGTTTAGTGCAGATAGGTCATCAACCATCTTGTTCACTAGTGCTAGTGTTGCTACGCCTTCTTCTGGTGCTGCGTCTTCGAACAGTAGACCATCGTGGCTACGAGGACCAGGGTATACGAAGTGCTTACCTGTTGATGGTGGCAGTGGGTAACAACCCGCTTGGTCCATTGCACCTAGAAGGTCTAGGAATAGGCCAGTCTTAGTGATCTTGCCGTTTTCAACACAGTTAAATTCTGCGTAACGGATGTTCATGATCTTGCCAGTTGGGCGCATGCCTAAGTATTCAGCGTCGAATAGACCCATGAAGTGACCCATGCTCATTACCCAGATTTCACCTGATGTTACTTCGTTCTCACCACCGATGAAGATGTCTTGACGACGCTGCATGCGAGTCATTGATTTCATCAAAGGAGCCCAGAAAACGTCAGCCGCTGCTTGAGCGCCTTGTTGCTCACGGAATGGGTAAACACCACGCCATAGGTAATCTTCTGAAGTGTGTGCTTTTAGTACTTCTGCCACGTTCTCGTGAGTTGCGTTTTCCATTGCGCTGAAGTATTCACGTACAACGCGTTTCGCTTCTTGATATTTAGACATAATAAACTCTCTTATTTGCTGTCGAGTCGGCTTTGGGAACAGGACTCGAAATTAAGTTTTTTCATCCGGCCGGGGAGCCAGCCGGAGTTTTTGAAATTCAGTTACGCTTTTGCTGCTTCGGCTTTTTTGCTCTTATCGAACACGCCGCCTTTTAGTGTCTCTGGCAGTGATAGCCATAGAAGACCAGCAAGGATCCATACGATTGGTGAACCCCACATTGCGGTTTGTAGGTCGGTACGTTCTTGGATGAAGATAAGTACCATTGGTGCCCACATACCGAGGATACGACCACCGTGGAATAGTGCCGCGCCGTAGCTACGTAGGTGTGCTGGGAACAGTTCTGAGAAGTAACCACCCCATACCGCTGAAGAAGACAGACCGAAGTTGTAAATCAGACCAAGTAGAGCCAGCATGTTTAGGCCGCCAATCACCATGTCGCCAGGTGCAACAAAGAAGATTGAAACCATGATGCCCGCTAGGATGAAGCCAAATGCGTTCACCTTACGACCGAATTTGTCAGCTACCCAACCCCAGAACCACGCACCAAACAGTGAACCAAACGCTGAGATAGAGAAGATGAGACCGATGGTTGCACCGTCGAACATACGTACATCACGTAGGTAAGTGGTTACGAAGCCACCAAAGAATTGGAAACCGTAGAAGTTAAGGCCAGCCAGCAATAGACACGTTAGAGTGATCTTACGGTAAGGCTTGCTTAGCATTTCGCCCCAAGAGCCTTTTTTCGCTGGTGCATTTGATTCTTCTGCTTTTGCTTGCTCTTCTTCACCGTAAGCGATCACTTTGCTGTCGCTAGGTAGTACAAAGATCATGACCACAGCGGCTGCCAATGGTGGGATACCACCAACAAGCATTAGGCTTTCCCATGGTGCATCGATGCTTGCAATAAATGCTGCATACGCACCCATTACCATCAGTGCTACAGAGAACATAGAAGACGCGAATGCCGTCAACTTACCACGTACCGTTGGCCTAAATAGGCCGATCATCAAGCTTACTGCCACGGTGAAGTAACCACCCAGTGACAAACCAATGATGAAACGCATTGCTGCCCATGTTGTGTAGTCGGTGAACATCATATTGATGATCGTTGCGCCACCGTTTAGGGCTGTGATGGTAATAAGAGTGGATTTCTTACCAAATTTTGTTGCGAACCAAGCACAGCTCAATGCACCGATAAGTGCACCAACCGACTGCCATGTATAGAACTGGGCAGTGTCTGACAGGCTAATACCATCATACGCTTCAACGATGTATGGGCGTACGTAGTCAATAATTACAAAGTTATAACAATAGAAAAAGTAACCAACCAGTATCGCTAGATAGGCAGCTACCCTTTGAATCATAGGAACTTCGCTCATGTGTCTTTTGGCATTCATGACCGATAAACCTCTATTTCACTTAGGATTTGTTGCTATTCAAACTTAAAGAACACGATCTTATTGGGATCATCTTCGATTTCGTGTCGGTGTGAATCATAGTTTTTTTAAGGTCATTAGATCCGTGATCAATATCAATTTTAAAATGAATGCGCACCCAATTGGTGGTTTTTAGTGATGGGAGTCTCATTAAATCGGTCTTTTTGGCATTTTTGAATATATAACCGTCTATATTGGTGATTATAGTCACAGTTATGGCGGGATTATCGTTTAGATATGCTTTTTTAAAGTAATATCCAAGCACAAATAATTAGCACCCAGAATTATGGAAACCCTGAAATGGTTACGTACTCAAGTTTTGTGGTGATTGCGTTATACGTGTTAATCACCATATTAATCAGCTATTTAGTGAATAAGCGCTACAGCAATGGTGGCGACTTTTCTACGGGTGGAAAGCAATTTGGCTGGTTTACGGCAGGTGTTTCGATACTTGCGACTTACATTAGTGCGATGACGTTTGTAGGGATGCCTGGTTGGGTTTATAGCTCTGGCATGGAAGCGATGAGTATTCACCTTAACTATCCCATCGTTATCTTTTTCACCGTCATTTTCTTTGTGCCTGTCTTTTATAAGCTGGGTCTGACTTCGATTTATGAATACCTTGAGCACCGGTTTGGGGTGTATGCAAGAACCATCAACTCGATTGTGTTCATTGTGGTTCAATGTATCTCTGCGGGTGTGATTTTGTATGCCGTGGCGCTGATCTTAGTGCAAGTTCTGCCTATCAGTATTTCTGAAGCCATCATCTACATCAGTATTTTCACCGCTTGCTATACCTATGCGGGCGGGATTTCCACGGTTATCTGGACCGATATGTTGCAATCTGCAGTATTGGTGGCAGGCAGCATCGCTATCTTTGCCATTCTAATGAAGGAGATTAATACGGCAGATTACCTTTCTCGTGATCACCTGAATATCATCAACTTAGACTTTGATTTGGGCGTGGATACTACACTCTGGGCTGGTATGGTTGCCGTGAGCTTTTTGCATTTGAGTGTGTACGGCACCAACCAATTGATCATCCAACGCACGTTAGCGACGAGATGTGAAAAGACGGCGCAGAAGTCGATGCTGTTGTGTGGTTACGGTGCATTTTTTGTGTACTTATTCTTCGCGGTACTCGGTGTTCTTTTGAGTGTTTTCTATCAAGATCAATCGTTTGAAAACAGCAACGAAGTGATTTTGGATTTCGTCTTCAACCACACTAACCCAATCGTCGTTGGTTTGATCATTTCCGCATTGGCGGCGGCCGCAATGTCGACCTTGGATTCTACCTACAACTCAATGGCGACCGTCGCAACGTTCGATATCTACAAGCGTTTCGTTCGCAAGAGTGCCGATGATGAGCACTACGAAAAAGTCGCAAGAAAGATGAGTTTGCTAGCTGCGGCTATGGTGGTAGTGCCAGCTCTTCTGGCGGTATCGAATGAATCGGTACTCAAAACCATCGCTAGCCTGACTTCCATCTTTGTTGGTATCCGTTTGGGTTCATTCGTGCTTGGTTTATTCTGGGCGAAAGCCAATGAGAAAGGCGTGATCGTTGGCAGTATCATGAGTGTGATTGCGGTGTTTACTGCGATGTATCTCGACGTGGCTTGGCCGTGGTTCGCGCCAATTGGTACGTTCGTCTTCCTTTTGTTTGGTGTGTTAGTGAGCCGTCGTTGGGGCGCTGTGACTGCCGAGCAACAAATCTTTATCAATAATCAAAAACATCTTTTTGCAAAGCCAACCGCAAGCCATTACGGGCTATTGGTGTTCGCTGTGGCGACCATCGCCGCTTGTATGGTTCTCCCTGATTGGCTTTATGCTGCATTGTCGTAATAGGTAAGTTTATGCTGTCCATCTTTGATATTTACAAGATTGGTGTGGGCCCTTCTAGCTCTCACACCAATGGTCCCATGATCGCGGGTTACCACTTTACTCGTTTGATTGAATCTAACTTGGCAAAAGTGGTTCGTATTCAAGTCGATTTATACGGCTCACTCTCGTTAACGGGGATTGGTCACCATACTGACCGTGCAACCATTTTGGGTCTGTTGGGTAACAAACCAGATACCATCAAAATCGCTTCTGCGAACAAAGCGATGCGCAAGGCGATTGAAGAGGGCATGATGTCTGTCGATGGCCGTCATGAAATCGAATTCAACTACAAAACGGACATGTTGTTCCATGAAGAGAACCTTCCTCTGCATGAGAATGGAATGACGATTACTGCGTTAGATGCGCACGGCAATCAGGTTGGGTTTGAAACTTACTACTCTATCGGTGGTGGTTTCATCGCAACGGCGGATGAACTGCAAAATGGCAGTGCGACTGCTCCCGTAGAAGTTGAGTTCCCATTCTCCAGTGCAGACGAAATGTTGGCACAGGCAGAGAAGAATGGCATGAGCCTTGGCGGCATGATTCTGAAAAACGAACAAGCGCTTCAGGATATGGAAGCCATCAATCAACGTGCAGAACAGATCTGGCGTGTGATGACGCGTTGCATGGAGCGTGGTTTCGAAACAGAAGGCATCTTGGATGGCGGCTTGAATGTGACCCGCCGTGCGCCTAACTTGCTGAAGAAGCTTGAAGCAAATGCAGCAATCGAAAACGATCCAATGGAAATCATGGATTGGATTAACCTGTTTGCTTTTGCTGTAAGTGAAGAAAACGCCGCTGGTGGACAAGTCGTAACGTCGCCAACTAATGGTGCAGCAGGTGTGATTCCGGCGGTATTGATGTACTACCATCGCTTCATCAAAGAGCTGGATACCAAACAACTTAAAGACTTCCTTGCTGTATCCGGTGCGATTGGCATTTTGTACAAAACCAATGCGTCTATCTCGGGTGCTGAAGTAGGCTGTCAGGGCGAAGTTGGCGTGTCTTCCTCTATGGCGGCAGCTGGCCTGACCGCGCTACGTGGTGGCAGCAATGAGCAGATTTGTATTGCGGCCGAGATTGCCATGGAGCACTCACTAGGCATGACTTGTGACCCAATCGGTGGCTTAGTGCAAGTACCGTGTATTGAGCGTAATGCAATGGGCGCAATGAAAGCGATCAATGCTTCTCGCATGGCATTAAAGCGTAATAGTAAATGTTTGATCTCATTGGATAAGGTGATTGAAACCATGTATCAAACGGGCAAAGACATGAACAAGAAATACCGCGAAACGTCACTGGGTGGATTGGCTTTGATCCACCTAGCACCGCCTTGCGAATAATGAGTTAGGCACATCTAACCAACAAAAAAGCCGAAGCACTGAGATGCATCGGCTTTCCTTTTTCGGAGCGTTTATAACTTAGCTATGCGTTTGCTCACCTTTTGGTGTGCTTTGGTTTGGTTGATAGTGCAAAATCACCATCGAGGTGGGTGACAGCAAGACTTCGCCTTCAGCATGTCCTGGGTTGAGGTTACGTACGTTTGTATCACAGATCGTCACCCATTCTTGCTTTCGCTCATTGGGGAGCTTAAAGCGCGCTGTGGCGTTAGTTTGGTTGATGAGGTAGACCAGTTCTTGCCCTTCTTTACCGATACCAAGGTGAAGTGCGACAGAGCTTAAACGGTTCCAATCATCGTGCTCCATTAAGCGACCGTCTGTACGGCGCCAGAAAATACGGTTGTTATTGCGATTCTCGCCACTGAAAGCTCGGATAAATGGCACCATGTATTGATTTCGGTTGGCGACCATTTGTGACATCCATGCTTTGAAATGTTGCTTACGTTCTGTCTCTTCCCAGTTCAGCCAACTGGTTTCGTTGTCTTGGCAATAGGCATTATTGTTACCGCCTTGGGTGTGAGACAGAACATCAGCAGTGAGAATGTGTGGGATACCGAAGGCAAACAGCAAGCTAGCAATAAGGTTGCGTTTTTGCTTCTCACGCGTGGCGATGATCATCAGATTTTCCGTCTCGCCCTCAACACCGTAGTTTTCTGAACGATTGTCACCGTGACCGTCGCGATTTTCTTCGCCATTGGCTTCGTTATGTTTGTGCTTGTAAGACACTAAATCTTGCAGTGTGAAGCCATCGTGATACGTGATGTAATTTACGGTGAGTTTGTATGGCCAGTTCGCTGCACTGTAAATGTCACGAGAGCCCATTAATCGAGTGGCAAACTCTTTTAAATAGCCTTGATCACCGCGCCAAAAACTGCGGGAAATATCACGCAGTTTGTCATTACATTCGTTCCAACCAAATGGAAAGTTCCCCACTTGGTAGCCATTTGGACCAATATCCCAAGGTTCGGCAATCAATTTGGTTTCACGCAAAATTGGGTCTTGCGCAACGGCTTTAAAGAAAGCTGCTTCTGGGTTGTAATCATCGCCCTGTCGACCTAACGTTGCAGCCAAGTCAAAACGGAAGCCATCGACTTTAAATTCGCTAACCCAGTAGCGCAATGTATCCATCACAAGGTTTAAGGCTGGTTGGTAGGTGAGATCCACTGTATTTCCGCAGCCAGTGTAATTGGCGAAGTGGTTGCCATGTTTGATGTAAAAACAGGAATCGAGGGCCTTCAGGTTGAAAATTGTAGGCCCTTCACCACCTTCAGCAGTGTGGTTGTAAACCACGTCGAGAATCACTTCGATGCCGTTTTTATGCAATTCGCGAATTGTTGTTTTTAATTCCGTAACGGCGTCTTGTTCTGCGTAGCGCGGATCGGGCACCATAAAGAGATAAGGGTTGTATCCCCAATAATTGACCTTTTCCATCTCTAGTAGGTGAGGCTCATGCATGCATGCTGCGACAGGTAGCAATTGCAGCGTGTTGATGTTTTGCTGTTTGTAAAAGGCCAGCATTTCAGGTGATGCAAGACCTAAGTAGCGCCCCTTCAGCTTGTCTTCAACCTCTGGGTGGCGTTGGGTAAGCCCTTTGACGTGGGTCTCAAACAACACCATCTCTTCTCTGGGTATACGCGGGTGAACCGTGTTTTGCCAGTCAAAATCATCTTCGATAACGACGCACTTCGGCATATCGAAACTTTTGGCTGGAGAGTAGGGAGGGTGATAGTGGAGGGCTTTATCTATTGATTTTGCGTACGGATCAGAAATTAACACTGGCTCGTCCTTGTGGGAGACAAGATAACCGTATTTTTGCCCCGGCTTAATATCTGGAATAAAAGTATGAAGTATGCCAGCGTATTCATTCGGTAAACCGTGAAGCTCGTAGCTGCCATCGTCTGCAAACAATGCCAGTTGAATGTCTGTTACGCCCGGAGCATGAATAGAGAAGTTACAGCCTTCTTTATTCAATGTTGCGCCCAGCGGGTAGGGGCGAGAGAGAAGTCGTGTCATCGGAGATACTTTATTTAATATTTATTGCTACCTTTAGGAAACTATAAGTTAAAAACTTTGTCTTACTAAGGTCAACCACCCTAAATATAAAAATATTCGTGTAATTTAATTACTTTATGTGACGGCTTAGAGTCAAAAATATGAAATGGCTATCACTTTGTAGCGGCTCAAAACCGAACAAACTTACTAATTCCTCCCTAGATTGGTGATCTGACTCGAAAAAACACCATTCGGTAAATTTTCTACTCCCTTCTCATCCCCCTTAAATTAGTTTAGGGCGGAGGAAGTCATCCTTGTACGCCTCGGGTAATCTCACAACTGTTGAAACAAACGGGGATTCGTTCCCATCTTACCTCTCTTTCTTTAGGTGTGTTTTTACTGCCTATATTCACCTAAAAGAGTGAGCAGGGAAGACAGAATTATAAATACCCTTAATGGAGTTAAGAATGAAAAAAGTAAGTGCAATTGCTGCTGCTGTAGCTGCAACTTTAGCTGCTGGTTCTGCATTCGCAGTGGATTTCCACGGTTACATGCGTGCTGGCGTTGGCGTGAACGCTGACGGTGGTCAACAATTAACATTCGAAAAGAACAAGATCGGTCGTCTAGGTAATGAAAGCGATATCTACGGCGAGATTCAACTAGGTAAAGAAGTTTACAACAACAACGGCAAAACGTTCTACGTAGACTCTATGGTTGCAATGACTTCTAACGGTTCAAACGACTGGGAAAGCACTTCTGCTAACTGTGGTTTGGATAACGACGAAGTGAAATGTGTAGACGATGCACAATTCGCACTACGTCAGTTCAACGTTCAAGCTAAAGGCCTACTAAACTTTGCTCCTGAAGCAACGCTTTGGGCAGGTAAACGCTACTACCAACGTCACGACATTCATATCTCTGACTTCTACTACTGGAACATCTCTGGCGCGGGCGCTGGTGTTGAAGGTATCGAAGCTGGTCCTGGTAAAGTTTCTTTCGCTTGGGTTCGTAACGACCGCGGCGATATCGCAGACCCAGGCAACGATGGTGGCGCAACAAACGTAAACACTCTAGACGTACGTTACGCAGGTCTTCCTCTATGGGACAACGGCTCTCTAGAAATGGGCTTGAACTACGCAATTCTTAACGAAACTGACGCTGCGCCAAACGGCACTAAAGATGCGAAAAACGGCGTAATGTTCACAGCAGAATTGACTCAAGGTCTAGACGCTGGTTTCAACAAAACAGTGCTTCAGTACGGTACTGAAGGTTACTCTAAAACAATGGCATTCTACGGCGACGGTAGCTGGTACGGCGCAGAAGCTGACAACGGTGCATCTGGTTACCGCCTAATCAACTGGGGTGTAATCGGCATGGGCGACAGCTGGGAAATGGGTCACCAGTTAGTGTACGGTGTTGGTGAAGACATGTGGGCTGGCCAAGACAAGTGGGAAACAATGTCTGTTGTTGTTCGTCCAATGTACAAATGGGATGACAACCACAAAACTATTTTCGAAGCTGGTTACGCTATCGACGATAACGACGGCGAAGAAAACAAATACGGTAAGCTAACTGTTGCTCAAGCATGGTCTGCTGGCTCTAGCTTCTGGGCTCGTCCTGAAATCCGTGTTTACGCTTCTTACCTAACGGCTGACAAAGAAGACAACTCAAACACATTTGACAACGGTCGTTCAGACGATACGTTCCAGTTCGGTGTACAAGCTGAAGCTTGGTGGTAATCATCTAACCACTAAGTCCTAAATTGTCCTAGAATGATACAGCCAGAACTTATCTGGCTGTATTTATTTAAAAAACAATAAAGAGTCGAGGTAGACAGTAATGAAAAAATGGCTTGCTCCCGTACTGCTGGGCATGTTGGCTACTGGTTGTGCGTCTGTAGAACAAGTAGAGATGAGTCCAAAAGGTCAGCAACAAGTGATCACGCAATCGGGTGATATTCAATGGGTACCGCTTAACGTGCCTGTGGTTACTGAATTCGCTTTGACTGATAAAAGCCAAATGTTGTTGGATGGTAACAGTGCTGGCGCTATTGCAGCGTTTGCTCTTCCAGGAAACCGTGGCAGTCTCGATATCAAATTAGAGACATTCGTAAGTAAAGAACTTCAATTTTATGCTCCTAATGTCGCAGTGATGAACTCGGCAGGAGAAACCATTTACCAAGCAGATTTTTCAAAGTTTAAGTATGAACCAGCAAAACTGTTGGACAACGATAAATTCGTACTTGATCTCAATGTGATTCCAGACATGACAGGTAACGATCTGCATGTGTTGGTTTACACGACTTCCGCCGATCTAAAAGGAAGTACACAAGTTTTACACCCTGCAAAAGCCTTCGCCATGGCGCGCCACACTCAGCCGCCAGATATTGCAGACCCTCTAGCGAAACATAGCCCACTTGGTCAGTTCCGCTTTTCGGTATCCGCGAATGATATCGTGAATACTAAGATTGTTGCGAAAAACGATAACATTCCCCAAGGTACGGACCTTACTAGCTACTACTACAGCTCCATTGAAGCAGCAGTCGCAGCGAATGATATTCCGAAAGCGCTCACTTTGCTTGATGAAGCAAAAGAGCTGGGTATCGAAGGTGCACAACAAGTGTTTGTGAAAGCCGTAAATAGAAAATAATCAGATAAAAAAGGTCAGCGAAATGCTGACCTTTTTCATAGAAAATAAACCAATAAAAATACCCCTACATAGAGTTACCTTATTCACATAATTATTTTTATTACTTTGTTTTTTATATAGGTTGGATCAATAATTAATGGCAGTTCCTAACTTATTTTTTGTACTTAGGAAATAAACAAACTTCTCGAAGTGATTTAAATTCGCAATCTGACGATATTTATTTGGCGTTTGATATTTCCATTTTAATAACGATTAATATTTCTTTTAACCGTTGAGTTTATTTTGCTTTGGATATACTAAAAAGGAATTACGTGAAATGAACATGATGAAGACCTCTCTTGCTGCTGCCCTACTTGTTGCCTTAGTAGGTTGTCAATCGACGGCAGAACCTGAAGCGGCCACAGAGCCAGTTGTTAATATGTCTCAAGACGAAGTGGTTGCTTTCATGAAAGCGTGTGACAACCCAGACAGCACAGCGAAAGGACCTATTTCTAAACCACTATTTGTGGTGGGTACTTTTGCGGATTCCGATTGGAAACACGTGCCTCAGCGTCAATACACCTACAAAGGGAATAATTTCTACCAAGCCGTGGTTCAAGAAAAAGTAGGCTCCTACAAAATGCAGTATGCGACCGAGTTGTGGTTCCCACAATTTACCGCAAAAGGTAATAGAATGAACGTTGGTGAATTAACACCATTAACATTTGGTGGTTACGGTACGGATACTTCGGTTGATATTAAAGAAGATGGTAAATATGTATGGAGTCTTCAGTTTGAAGGAAAAGGCAAACCTGTTCATGTCATGGTAAATAAGTGCCAATAATATTCAATTCAATTATTTAAAATCTATTTTTATTTATTAACCCCTGCATGAAACACATGTCGGGGTTAATTTTATTACTCAAATTTCCGTAGTTTATTTGAGTAAGTTAGGGAGAATAAAATGCGTAATATCCTACGTAACCATCGCCTGTCTCGATCGTTGCTTGCGTTAAGTGTGATTGGTGCTTTATCTGCGTGTAATTCTTCTGGTGGTGGCGACACTAATAGCAGCACTCCGCTACCGGATACCAGTTATGCTTGCCAAGCCAATGTCATGGCGCAAAGTAACCAACTTCGTACTTATCAAATCATGGTAGAGAGTTTTGTGGATGGTGATGCGAGCATTGGTCACGGTACAGGTTATGGCACCAGCCATCATAACGGCGATTTGCAAGGAGTGATTGATTCACTCGATTACATCCAAGACTTAGGGATGAATGCGATTTGGTTGACGCCAGTTTTTGAGTCAGAAGAGATAGCAGGACAAGATCATTGGGCGGATCGTTTGGACGCCACCGGCTATTTTGCGACAGATTACTTTAAAATCGACCCCAAATTTGGTGACTTAGCGACCGCGAAAACTTTAGTCGAAGAAGCACACAAACGCGGTCTGTACGTATTTTTTGATGGCGTATTTGGCCACCATAAGAATGGTTTGATCAAACCCTCGCCTTCCGGCTTGTTGCCTTCAGGCTCAAGCAATCCCGTGGATTACCCAGCCAGTCTCGATTTCTACAAAGAGGTGGCGACGTATTGGATCAAAGAACTCAAGATTGACGGCTGGCGTTTAGATCAAGCCTATCAAGTTCCGACAGACGCTTGGACACAACTTCGTAAAGCCGTCGATGAAGCCTCACAAAGTGTGACGTACACCAATAGCAAAGGCGATCAAGTGAATCCGTTGGGTTACATGGTGGCAGAGATTTGGAAAGGGGAGTCTGAGATTGCGAATGAGGCGTATGGATCGAACAGCGATCCAGCATTGTGCTCTGCGTTTGACTTCCCTATGCGATATCGCATCGTTGAAACTTTGGCCGTGAATGAGAGCGGCGTGGGTGGTCGCGGTGTGGATTGGTTAGACAACGGCTACAGCACACACAACCAATATCCAACACATGCGCAGCCGAATTTGATGATCGGCAACCATGATTTAGTGCGCTTTGGTGACTTGTTACAGCGCGGAAACTTGGCGGATGTGAATGATGCAGAATATTGGTTACGCCATAAAGCCGCGTTTGCTTTCCAAGCGGCGTACACCGGGCCAATCACGTTGTACTACGGTGATGAAATCGGGGATCAAGTGGATGGTTTTGCCGCAAAAGAAGACAACAGCACCTGTGCCATTCAAGGTTTGTGCGATGATCACGTTGCGCGCAGCAGTGCGAAAATTGAAGGCGTGACGGCGACGCTTGATGCAAACCAAGCCGATCTCAAATCTTATGTGACATCGCTGATGACAATGCGCGATGCGCATCCTGCACTTTATCAAGGGTCACGCACGAATTTAGTTGCGAGTAACGGCAGTTATGTGGACTTGAAACAATCTGGTTCGGACAAAGTCTTGTTTGCGCTAAATACCTTAGAGAGCGCTAGAAGCGTCACTCTTACTCAGGAGAGTGTTGGTACTGGTGAGTTGGTGGATTTGCTCACGAATGAAAAAATTACTCCGAGCAATGGTCAATATCAGATTCTGATGTCGCCACTACAAGGACGATTCTTTGCGGTAAAACCTTAAGGAATTATCCAGAATTGATGCTCACCAGTTGAGCTGACCACAAGCTTTCTTATAAACAAGCCAAGTGTTGTTGCTGACCCCCATAGGCGCACACTTGGCTTTTTTCTGTCTGTTTTACTTTTCCCTTAATGGTTTTACGACGATGTAGCCAACAAGTTGCTTCGCTTTTTGTATTGGCGTTTGTTTTCAGCAGATGGATATTTGTGAGATAAGCTGCACATTAAAAAGTAAATTAACACTTGTGCAACGTAAAAATGTGACTGAAGGATTATTTATGCCCCACTAATATGTTTATCGTGTTTGGGATTTATATAACTAATGGAAAAGTATAATGAAATCCATAACGAACTCACTCTGTCTCCTTGCTGCTGTTAGCTCTCCGTTTGCATATAGCCAAATTATCAACGGTGACTTTGAACAGTGGAATGGCAATGTACCTACGCAGTGGTCAGAGATTGACGCGGGCATTACAGTGTCGCCAAGCAGCGAGCAAATCAAATCGGGTGGTCTGGCTGCCCAGGTCGTCGTGAATACAGGTACCCAAAGCAACACCGACTTTTTGCAAACCATTAATGTGGAGCAAGGGAAAACCTATCCGTTTTCTGTCTCGGTTTATCATACCGAAGGAAATGTAAAAGCACGTTTGGTGGTTGATGGTTATCACAATTACTCGAACCCACAACTGATAAACCAGTGGCAAGAGCTTGCGCACAACTACACAGCGAGCTCGAACAAGACCATCAACGTCGGTTTGCGTTTTTACGATGAAGCCAGTTTTGATGGCTCAGAAGTTGTCTACGTCGATAATTTTCAACCGACTGAGACGAGTACACAACCTCCTGTAGAAAGTTGTAGTGATCACCAAGTGGTCTTGACT
The DNA here is from genome assembly GCF_033337395.1 of Vibrio sp. YT-19(2023). NCBI lineage: Bacteria > Pseudomonadati > Pseudomonadota > Gammaproteobacteria > Vibrionales > Vibrionaceae > Vibrio > Vibrio sp. YT-19(2023). The sequence continues at coordinate 139,309 of NZ_JAWOQN010000002.1, forward strand.
CTCACAACCGATAACTATGGTTCAGAAACCAGCTGGACGTTAAAAAACAACCAAGACGAAGAGCTGTTTTCTGGTCAGGGATATGAGTCAGCAACCACCATTGAAAAGAGCATGTGCTTAGCTGACGGTAATTACCAATTCACGATTCAAGACGAGTATGGTGACGGCATTTGTTGTGGCAGTGGCGCGGGGTCGTACACGCTGACTGAGGGAGATAAGACTCTTGCTTCTGGCGCTGAATTCTCGAAAAGTGAAACCACCGATTTTAACTTAGGTGACACAACGACGACCCCACCAGTGGTTGATGGTTACTATCAAGCGGCATCTGGTAAGACGGGATACGCTCTAAAAACAGCGTTGTTTAACATTATCAATAATCACTCCAGCCGAGGCTATTCTGCGGTCTGGACCTTGGTAAAAGATGCCGATATTGATCGTTATTATGAAAATGATGGCTCTATTCTTGATATGTACTCTGAAAAGCCATCTGCTAGCGATACAGTAAGCTTTACCAAAGTCACAGACCAATGTGGCCAATACAAAACGGAAGGGGATTGCTACAACCGTGAGCACTCTTTTCCGAAAAGCTGGTTTGGCGGTAAGGTTGAGCCGATGAACTCAGACGGTCATCACTTGTTTGCAACTGATGGTTATGTAAACGCGAAGCGCAGTAATTGGCCATTTGGTGAAGTGGGCACCGCGACCTACGTGTCTAGTAATGGCTCTAAACTTGGACAAGCAAGCACTAGTCTGGGCTACTCCGGTACGGTGTTTGAGCCGATTGATGAGTTTAAAGGCGACTTCGCCCGTGCTTATTTCTACATGGCAACCCGCTATGAAAATGTTGTAGGTAACTGGGAAGGCAATTCAAGCAATGCGGATGCTGTTCTTGATGGTTCAAGTTCAACGGTTTTTGAACCTTGGATGTTAAACATGCTGAAACGTTGGCACAAAAATGATCCCGTTAGTGAAAAAGAACGAAACCGCAATCAACAAGTGTTTGATTTTCAGGGCAATCGTAATCCATTCATTGATCATCCTGAGTTTGTTGAACAGATTTGGGGAAACTAACACCTTTTTGATTTTGGTATCCACCATTTAGTGACGCCAACAAAACAAAGGGGAAGCGTGATGCTTCCCCTTTTTCATTACGGATGTTTTTAAATGAAACTAGTTTTTCGTTACCGTCACGATTGGCGCCGACTTGTCAGCCGCGTTGAAGTGGAAGTTGTAATTTCCTGCTTCTGCAATCGCAATTTTCAGGTTTGCACTACCGCCACCGACTTCCATCGTTAGCGCTTTACCGAGCTCAACACTGCCTTCGCCACCGAAGTTGGTGTCTGCTGCCCAGTCTGCGCTCGCAACTTTCATTTCGTAGTTGCCCGCCGCTAGGTCAATGTCTAGCGAATAAACGTCATTTGCAACATAGCTGAACTTCGCTGTTGAGTCTTGTGCTGGAGCATCCCATGTAGTGATAGTGCCACGTAAGTAAAGTGCTGTTTCACCGAATGTTGGTGCATCTGCTGATTTGGTCACTGACACGACCGGTTTTTCTACGCTTTCATCTTGAACATGCAGCGCGTTCAGAGTGAAGTTGTACTTACCTGTTTCAGCAACAGACAGCTTACAGTTACCTTCTGAACCTAATTCTAGTGAACCAGAAGCTATATTCGCAGCATCACAACCGATGTTTGGATTTGCCCAACCAGAGTCCGCGAATTTGAATTCGTGCTCACCTGCTTCAAGAACGCCAGTTACAGAGTACATACCGTTGCCAATAAAGGTCATCGCCCAATCACTGCTATCAGACCACTCGTTCATCGTGCCTTTCACGTAAACAACGGTTTCGCCGTAAGGAGGAATACTCGATACGTCTTTGTTATCCGTGTTTACTGGTAGGCCAGCACCTTGTGCGCCGTTTTGTGGCTGCACGAATACCGCTGTTGTCAGTGCTGGTACTGTGAACGTTTCATTGGTGAAGCTTGCACCTTTCACGATGTCATCCGCAGAGTTTTGTTGAACTTCATGTAACTCGAAACCAGTTGCACCGGCAACTTTGAAAGATTTCTCAGTTGATGTTGAGTTCACAACCGCCACGATAGCATCGTAGTTCGAATCTAAATCGGCACCTGCTGATGTACCATCGTCGATAGACATCACAATCAAGCCTTCCATTTGGTCTTTCCCTACGTTGCGGAAGTCAACACGGTTCATCACTTCTTGCGCGGTATCTAGGCGGAATAGTTCGCTTGTGCTACGGATTTTTAGTAGCTCTAGGAATTGTTGCTTAGTCAGCTCGATGTCGGTTGAATCTGGTTTCGCAGTGCTGTCACCAACGATGGTTTTGATCAGCTCCCAGTTTGCACCGTCTTTGTCTTCACGTGGTAGACCAACGTTCCAGTTATTGTCGCTTCCGTCGAAGAATACACGGTTGAACCAGTCACCAGAATCGTACGAGTCGCGCTGCATAGATTTAGAGCGCAATAGCTCAGAACCCATGTGGATGAATGGAATGCCTTGACCAAGCATCACCGTTGATAGGGACACAGACTGCATACGTGCACGCTCGGCAGATGAAGTGCCTGTCGCAATCTTGTAGGCGTTGTTATCCCACAATGTTTGGTTGTCGTGCTTAGACACGTAAGAGATGTTCTCTGATGGCACTTTTGTGTAGCCTGCAGGCGCACCATTGTAATCAACGTTCTTACCCAGTTTGGTTTCGCCTTTGTAATCAAGAAGGATGTAGTCAGCCAAGTTACCAGCCATACCTAGACGAACCAGATCTTGGTTGTGTAAACGACCATTCACCGATTCTGCGTCAGTTTTGGTTTCTTCGTTAGGATAAGCGGCGTTACCAAAGCCTTGGTTAAAGCGAAGTGGGTGCTTACCTTCAGAATCTACACCGCCATCAAACGGGCTTCCGCCACGAACTGCGTCACGCAGACGATCAGAGAAAGTACCGATTTCTGTCCCCGCCATGTTGACTTGTGTCGCCTGATCGAAACGAGCATTTTGCGCGACTTCACCAAAGTCCCAACCTTCGCCGTAGAACAGAGTATTCGGATCAATTTCACGGACTTTTTCAAGTGCGTAAACCATCACATCTTTCGGCTGGTGGCCCATAAGGTCAAAACGGAAACCATCGACTTTATAGTCATCCGCCCATACCATCAATGAGTCAACCATTAGTTTACCCATCATCAAGTTCTCGGTTGCGGTGTTATCACAACAGGTTGAGTTTTCGACGCCGCCAGTGTTGACGTTTAGGCGGTGGTAGTACCCAGGGACAATCTTATCCAGTACTGATTTTTCGTTCACACCAGATGCATTTGTGTGGTTGTACACGACGTCCATGACCAGTTTCAGATCCATTTTATGCGTCGCTTGAACCATTTCGCGGAACTCAAGAATACGCTTAGACCCGTTAGGATCGGTCGCATAACTGCCTTCTGGCACGGTGTAGTGGTAAGGGTCATAACCCCAGTTGAAGCTGTCTAGCATGCGAAGATCGTTCATCAACGCTTGTGCTTTGCCCGTTGTTGGGTCGTAGCTATTTAATACCTCTTCAATTACTTTGCCGTCATCTTCGGTCTCACAAATGGAGGCTTCTGGCTTGATGCCACAAAGTTTACCCACGGTGTCGGTGATATCGACTCGCTTGTCAGCGTCTTCATCCACGGTTGCAATATCAAACGCAGGCAGGATATGTAGCGTTGTTAGGCCAGCATCTTTTAAAGCTTGTAAGTGAGATACAGACTCACGCTCAGGTTCTGTAAGCGCCAGATATTTGCCATCAAGACTTGGTGTGCCTTTGCTGTCGTTAAAGCTGAAATCACGAATGTGTGACTCGTAAAGGACGTGGTCTTCGTCTTTTTTAACCGTTGGGCGTGCGTAGTTTTTCCAATCTTGAGGCATTAAGCTTGGATCATCTAAATCAACCACTTGCGAGTATCGTGAGTTCTTAGACAAGCTCATTGAATATGGGTCTGTTACCAAACGCGTTTCAACGACGCCAGTTGTTGGGTGGTATACTTTAACTTGGTAGCGATAGTATTTGTTGACAACGTTGCTTTGTGCCTCAGAAACCCAGATACCTGTTGCTGGGTCTTCCGTCATGGCAACGGTCGCTTCTTCTGCTAAGTTTTCATCGTAGATTATCAGATCAACATCTTGGGCAGTTGGTGCCCATAGTTTGAAGGTTGCGGCACCGCCTTCCACAATCGCACCGAGTTCTTGACCGATCGCGTTACCTGCCTTGGAATCGGCAAACACCGCATCCAAAACGCCCGGCTTTTGCATTTCAGTTGCAGAAATGACGTCACCATTTGCGTTGTAAGCCACCATAACAATTTGTGACTTCAGGATCGTACGCAAGGTCGCGTCATCGACATCGATACCCGCAGCTTGAAGGCTAGCAAGGTGACGGAAGCGTGATTTCAGACCATCAGACAACTCACCAGCTTTTGTCAGCTCAACGGCTGTACCGCCAGAGATTTGCTTGTCTTCATCCATTTTGATGTCATTGCTAAGGCTGTAGAACAGCTTCATGGAATCCGCACTGGTCGCCGCTTCCCATGCGATGGTGTTGGCGTCTAACCAATGGGCTTTTTGACCATCAATATCAACAGGGCGCTCTTCTATTGGCTCGTAGTAAAGTTCACTGCTGCCGTGGAAGCCAAACAAACCTTTCGATTCGCCGATTTTCGTCAACTCTACTTTTGAGTTTGCGCTGCCGAACGCTTTCTCATCACCGTTGTGCAGAATGAAGTTCATGCATTCGTGTGGGTCAGAGGCGTCAGGGTTTATTTTCAGTACGTAGTAAGCACCGTAGGTGTCGTTGATGCCATCGAATGGGTGTGGCGCAGACCAATCCGTTCCTGTTCCCGGAATGCCCATTGCGTCTAAATCTGTGCTGGTACAGCCCTCACCGTTCCATAGGTGCAAGCCCCAACCTTCGTAGTCGCTGGCTGTTGAAGCTGATGCTACGTCACGTTTGTAATAAATGACGACTTCGTTCTCTCCCGCAGGGTACAAGCCTGAGCCAGGGGGCGTCGTATCTTCGTTCGTGCTATCACTACCACAACCGCTGATTACCGCGACGGAAATCAAAGGCAGTACGGTTTTGGCAATTGTTGATAATTTAAATGTCTTATTGTCCACGTTTACAAATCCATTGTTATTGAATTGATATTGAGCTGCGCGCTGCCTTCGCTGACTCAATCATCAAGAAGGTTTTGCACACGCTAGAAAGGCAGATGCCAAAAAAGGAAATGTTCAATTAGATGCTAATACACTGAATCATCAGCAAAATGTGAGAGCAGGCTGTTAAGTTTTTTACAGGTGCAAATTTTCTGTCACAGTCGATTTTGTTCACAAATTAAATAACAAAACAGGCGCATAGTGAGAGATTCTGCACATCATTAAAATGTAAATTTTTATGGGATGAGTAAGGGGGGATGATAGGGGATGAGAATGTCTCAGCCCCAAAACCGTGATTAAGTTCTATAAAAATGAGGGCTATATTTTTCTTTTAAAAATAAGTTGCAGTGATGTTGAATAAAATACCGCCATTAAGTCTTCGCGAGCTTCAGATTTTCGCTAAGTGGTCGTTATATAATGAAGTTAGTCGGCATTACGTCGGCGCGTAATCATAAGATTTCCCTGAAAGGGAGTTGAATTGGGCCCTGAAACCAAAAGAGGCTATTTATGAGTAGTATGGGCATTGCCATTGCGGCAACTGGCCTTTCACTCGTCCTGATATTTGTGTGGATGATCTCGTTGTCGATGCGGAAACAGAGACTCGAGGCAGAGAGGAAAGCTCGCGAAGCCGCTTATCGAAAGGCGATGCATAAAGCGCGAGAGCAAGAGCGTAAAGAGCGAGAGTTCAAAGCAGAAACCGGGCATATCCCCACCATTTTATTTCTAGCGAAAGAAGCCGAAAAGGACAACATTCGTCAAGCGCTGTATTGGTATGATAAAGCAGCTAAATTGGACAATGTGACGGGGATGTACGGCATTGTTCGCTTAAGTGAACGCATGCGCGAAGATGTGATTTTAAAAGAGCAGGCAAACTTCTGGCGTACCGCAATTGCGGGAATGGAAGGGGATACCGAAGCGAAATTTTCGACGGGCAAGGCCTTGGTCTTTGGTCGAGGAACTGAAAAAAATATCCCAAAAGGTAACCAACTGATTGAAACTGCCGCCGAAGAAGGCTGCATTGATGCCATGATTTATATGGGGGAATGGCAGCTTTCACCAGACAATAGTGCAGGACGCAGTGCAGATGCGCTTTACTGGTTTATGAAAGCGGCGGAAAAAGACAGTGCAGATGGCAAGATCCAAGTCGGCTTATGTTACCTAAATGGCATTGGTACAGAAAAAAGCATGGTTAAAGGTTGCTACTGGCTGGAACGGGCCGCGGAAGGTGGCAGTGCTAAAGCGATGTATCATGCTGGCGAAGCGTGGAAGGATAAAGGTAAAACGGGTAATGCAATTGCTTACGTTTGGCTGTTTCTTTCTGCCAATATGGGCTACCAACCTGCGCGTACGTTGCGTGATGAAGTGGCGACCAATATTGGTGTTGATGTTGTCGTTGGATTGCAGTCCATAGCGAAGCCGTTGCAAAGAAAGCTGGCCTCAGGAATGGTGAGAAAGCACTCTATTATTCGAGCCCTTAACAAAGTGTACAAACGCGAAGCGTATTTTCCTGCGGAAGAGGAGCTCAATGCGGTGTTGAATGATGAGAATAAAGACGCCTCCGAAGCTTGGGAGGAGACATCAACACTAGATTTTCAGCCTAAGATGACAACGGTAACAGCAGAAGACCAGGCAAGCACATCGCCCAACGAAAAAAAACTCTCTAAAGATGCGCTCGATTTCACTCAAAACTTCCTTCAGCCATAACCTATCTTATCCAGAAGCCTCAAGATTGAGGCTTTTCTTTTGCTCTTTTGCCAGTATCTATATCAGTCACGACAACAGAATGTAAACTTACTTAAGCAGTCATTTTACTGATGTGTATACTATTTATGCGATTTTTCAACATATTTTTAGTACTTAACTAAGATGGGATCTGTTTACCTTAAAAAAGAGGTTTTTCCCTCTTTATTTACTTCCGCTATTGGGCTTAGATCAAGACTTTTCAATTGATAGTAATAATGATTGAAGAGCAATACTTGATGCCCCGATTTATAGGTGAATAGTACTCATTACTTTATCTAATAATGTAAATTAAAAAATGTATTATAAATCTTAAATTGTTCTTTTATATTTAGGTGTCGATTATTGATTTTATGATTAATTAGTCGCAAGATAACGTAAAAATAAAATAGCATAGTTAACATGCAGAATTACACTAGGAAGTAACTTTTTCATTACATGCTTCATAATAAATAGAGGTAATTGTTTATCTCTGTTTTTATTTATATTAGAGATTTGTGTATGTTGAGAATCATTAGTGCAGATAAATTTATCTCTTCAAGGTTTATCTTAGAGTACAGTAAGGCTGAGTTCGCTTCTTTATTAGGTGTTTCCGTCGCTAAAATAAGTAATATTGAAAGTGGAAAATCTTCAATCCCCCCGGTGTATGATTACGCCATTAATTACTTGTTGAGTGAACATCCATTTAAAGATAGTGCTGTTGATGCTTTATGTTCTCATGAAACGTTAAACTTTGCTCGTCGTATTGACGTCAATACCAAAGTAAAACGCTTGTCCTGTAAGCGTTGCGATAGCCGTAGACTGCACGTTATGGCTGGCATGAGTGGCTTGTATTTTGTCGAGTGCATGGATTGTAAACACACTATGTACTCGTCAGGCATGTCTGTAAAACGTTATCAGCAATGGTCGAATGATGGAGTCAAACTAGATAGTCATTTATTTAATTGAATTGTGTTTCCTTTGCACCTAAAGTAAAAAGCCATCAATACATGTGTTGATGGCTTTTTTATTATGTGTTTAAATTTAGTTAAAATTAAAATATTTATCATTCCTAATAATATAGTCCTAATAATTATATAGTGATGGAAATCTCAAAAAATTATTTTCTTGATATTTTATTTCTAACAATAATGGTTGTGGTCACACAATTTTTAATTATTTTTCCTTTTAATTCTGGTTTCAATATCATTGGACTATCAATTGGAAAGTGATGAAGGTCGCGAAATTTTAATTCGAGGAAATAAGTCTTTTAAATGTGAAAATTTAATCACGAAATTTGTTTTTTGAATTTTAAATATCGTTTTCGTTTGTAATATCTGCACTTGTCAATTTTAAAGAACAAAAAAGAGATATTCCAAATGAAAAGTTTAATTATAGGTGTTAGTAATTACATGCCAGAAGACTTCAGTTTATTAGCTGAATCTTTAGATGAACAATTTAATCGTCATTTACAACCTTTAGAGCAAGTTGAATTAACCGACGTTGGTGCGGCTATTATTACTTCAGCAGACATTAAAGCAGGTCTGCATAAAATGATTTCCGAAACGGGTTACGGTATTCCAGTTTTCTTAGTAACGGATGAAAACCCAGTTTCGGCAGAAGATTACGTTTGGCTAACTGGCGTTATCGATTTAGAAAGACAATCTATAGAGTACTACTGTCGTCAAATCAACGAAGCAGTAACCAAGTACGAATGTCGTCTGCTTCCTCCTTTCTTCAAGCAATTAACGCACTATGTTGAGATGGGTAACTCAGCGTTTGACTGTCCGGGACACCAAGGTGGTCAGTTCTTCAAAAAACACCCAGCTGGTAAACAGTTCTACGATTTCTTCGGCGAAAACCTGTTCCGTAGTGACTTGTGTAATGCGGACGTGGATTTAGGTGACTTGCTGATCCACGAAGGTTCTGCACATCAAGCGCAGGCGCACGCTGCAAAAGTATTTAACGCGGACAAAACTTACTTCGTACTTAACGGCACTTCTGCTTCAAACAAAGTAGTCTGTAACGCGCTGGTAACTGAAGGTGATTTGGTACTGTTCGACCGTAACAACCACAAATCGAACCACCACGGTGCGTTAATCCAAGCGGGTGGTATGCCAGTTTACTTAGAAACGGCGCGTAACCCTTGGGGCTTTATCGGTGGTATGGATGAACACTGTTTCGATGAAGAATACATTCGTGCTCAAATCGCGAAAGTGGACCCAGAACGTGCACGCGATGAACGTCCTTTCCGTCTTGCTATTATCCAGCTTGGTACTTACGACGGTACTATCTACAACGCTCGCTACGTAATGGATAAGATAGGTCACCTTTGTGACTACATCCTGTTTGACTCTGCGTGGGTTGGTTATGAGCAGTTCATCCCTATGATGAAAGACTGTTCACCACTGCTGCTGGATTTGAAACCAGAAGACGCAGGTGTGATCGTGACTCAGTCTGTTCACAAACAACAAGCTGGCTTCTCTCAAACATCGCAAATCCACAAAAAAGACCGCCATATCAAAGGTCAAGCTCGTTACTGTAACCACAAACGCTTTAACAACGCGTTTATGATGCACGCATCGACTTCACCATTCTACGCACTGTTCTCTGCGCTTGATGTGAACGCGAAGATCCACGACGGCAAAGCAGGTCTGCGTTTATGGCGCGATGCGGTTAAGACAGGTATCGAAGCGCGTAAAGAAATCCTTAAGAGTTGTGAATTGATTCGTCCGTTCATTCCAGATGAAGTCGAAGGCCAACCTTGGGGCAGCTACGACACTGACGTGATCGCAACGAACAAGAAATTCTTCATGTTTGAGCCAAACGCAAGCTGGCACAAATTCGAGGGGTACGGTGAAGGTCAATACTTCGTTGACCCATGTAAATTGCTACTAACCACAGCAGGTATTGCTGAAGATGGCAGCTACGCAGACTTTGGTATTCCTGCAACGCTTTTAGCGAACTTCCTTCGTGAAAATGGCATCATCCCTGAAAAGTGCGACTTGAACTCTATCTTGTTCCTACTCACTCCTGCGGAAGATATGGGTAAGATCCGTCACCTTGTGGCTCAAATTAACCGATTCGAAAAATTCATCCGTGATGATGCCCCTTTAAGTATCGTACTTCCAAGCGTCTACGAAGCGAATAAAGAACGCTACCGTGGCTACACCATCCGTCAGCTATGTCAGGAAATGCATGACATGTACAAAGAGCTGAACGTGAAACAGTTACAAAAAGCGATGTTCCGCAGCGAGTACTTCCCACAAATGGTTCACAAACCTGACGTAGCAACACGCAAATACTTCCGTGGTGAATGCAATTACCTACCACTTAAAGAGGCCGTGGGCCGCGTAGCCGCTGAAGGTGCACTTCCTTATCCTCCAGGTATTATCTGTGTGATCACTGGTGAAGTCTGGACTCAACAGGTGGTGGATTACTTCCTATCTCTAGAAGAAGGCATCAACCGCTTCCCAGGCTTCGCGCCAGAAATTCAAGGTGTGTACCTTGAAGATGTTAACGGTCGCACTACCGCACATTGTTATGTCCTAAAAGATTAATCTACCCGTTCGCACCACGCTCCGGCGTCGGTGCGAACCGCTTATTCGTGGAGAATAATTTATGAGTACTGAAACTAAAAAAATGTCGGTGGTGCAGTTAACCATTCTGACATTCATCAACATGGCCGGCTCCGGCATCATCATGCTGCCAAGTAAACTGGCGCAAGTGGGCACCATTTCTGTGTTGTCTTGGCTGATCACGGCGGCGGGCTCTTTGGCGTTGGCTTACGTGTTTGCAAAATGTGGTCGTTTTAGTAAACGTGACGGCGGTATGAACGGTTACGCGTCTTATGCATTCGGTAAATCGGGTGCATTTATGGCGGGCTGGACTTACGGTTTGTCGCTCCTTATTGCGAACATTGCGATCGCGATTACTTGTGTGGGTTACGGCTCCGCATTCTTTGAAGTGACCCTATCTCCGGTCGAAACCTGTTTGTACACCATCGCCATTCTTTGGATTTGTACTTTCGCGAACTTCGGTGGTGCGAAAATCACAGGTCAAATTGGTACATTCACCGTGTGGGGCGTAATCCTACCAGTGTGTTCATTGGGTATTGTTGGTTGGTTCTGGTTTAACCCAACCATGTACATTGAAGCTTGGAACCCACACCACCTACCATTTGGTGAAGCTGTGAGTGCTTCTATTGCGATGACTCTATGGGCATTCCTTGGTCTTGAATCGGCCTGTGCGAACTCTGAAGCCGTAGAAAACCCAGAGAAGAACGTACCAATCGCAGTGCTAGGCGGTACGCTAATCGCGGCTGTGGTTTACATTGTATCGACAAACATCTGTTCTGGTATCGTTGCAAACTCTGAGCTTGCTGCATCTACAGCGCCATTCTCAACCGTATGGACAGTGATGCTAGGTTCTGCTGCTGGTAAAGTGGTTGCGGGTATGGCGGTATTGGCTTGTGCGGGCTCTCTATTGGGTTGGCAATTCACTATCGCGTCAGTGTTCAAATCGTCTTCTGATGCGGGCTTCTTCCCTAAATTGTTCTCTCAAGTGGACAAACGCGGCACACCGATCAAAGGTATGATCGCGATTACTATCATCCAATCAGTATTGTCTCTAATGACGATTTCTCCAACGCTGAACGAGCAGTTCGAAGCACTGGTTAACCTAGCGGTAGTAACAAACGTTATTCCTTACATTTTATGTATGGGTGCAATATTTATTATGCAGCAAGTGGCGCATGTGCCAGAGCGCGAGATGAAAACCACCAACGTTATCGCTCTGATTGGCTCTCTGTACAGCTTCTATGCGCTTTACGGCTCCGGCTACGAAGCGATGATGTGGGGCTCTATCGTAACCTTTCTAGGCTGGAGTGCTTACGGTCTGATTGCTGCGAAGCATGAGCCTTTAGCAAATTAAAAAATAATACAAAAAGAGCCTTCCCAAACGCGGTGTGGAAGGCTCTTTGTTTTTAGGCATTTACGCCAAACCCAAGTCAGCTTAATGTATTTGAGGCTAGACATCCAATGACGTGAAAACTCATTTTCGACATTTGGAGGACGAAAGATGATAAGTCAACCTGTTAAAATCGGTGACGACACCGCCGTAGTCATTCCAAGCGTAATCCTGGCTCAGCTCGGGATAAGGGAAGGAGATACCCTAGAAATCGCACTGAATAAAGACAAAATGGAAATTAAGAAGATGGTGTTGAAAACCAACGTTCCAACTTACTCTGAAGATATTGAGGAGAATTGAGTTAGAGAATCTTGGTTTGTCGGATACACTACTGGTTTCGCAAAACTGGCGCTTGCCGCTGTCTTTGAACTATCGATAACTACAATAAGAGGTAAGGTACTATGCAAGGTATCCTCTCTATACAATCTCATGTTTCTTTTGGTCATGCTGGTAACAGCAGTGCCGTTTTCCCAATGCAACGCATGGGTTTCGAAGTATGGCCGATTCATACCGTTCAATTTTCTAACCACACGCAGTATCAAGAAGGCTGGACTGGGCGAGCGTTTGCGGCTGAAGACATCAGCGAGTTAGTTCGTGGACTTGGTAACATCGGCGCGCTGGAAAAGTGCCAAGCGGTATTGACGGGCTACCAAGGTAGTGCAGAGCAGTGCCTTGCTGTTGAAGATACCGTGACGAAAGTGAAACAAGCAAACCCGAACGCACTTTACGTTTGCGACCCTGTAATGGGCGCGCCAGACAAAGGCTGCATTGTGGCTCCGGGCATTGCTGAAAATCTTCTAACGCGTTTGATGCCAATGGCGGACGTGATCGTTCCGAACCAATTCGAGCTAAGTCAATTTTCTGAGATGGAAATCCACTCACTAGACGATGCGATCACCGCATGCCAACGTGCGCTAGAAAAAGGTCCAAAAGTGGTGCTAGTTAAGCACCTTTACTGCCTAGAAAATGGCAGCTTCAACATGCTATTGGCTACGCAAGAAGGCATTTACCTTGCGAAGCGTCCTCAATTTGAGTTTGCTAAACAACCTGTTGGCGTGGGCGATCTTATTTCAGCTATCTTTACCGCGGGACTCTTAAAAGGCTGGTCTCCCAAGCAAGCTTTCCAACATTGTCATGACGCATGCTACGGGGTGTTAAGTGCAACGTACCATGCAGGCGAATGGGAGCTGCAAACTATTGCTGCGCAGCAAGAGTTTGTTGAGCCAAGTAAGCATTTCTCAATTGAAGAGGTGGCTTTGGTCACCGCGTAATTGAGCGCAATTAAACAAAAAAGGGGAGCCATCATCGGCTCCCCTTTCTCTTTGTTCTGTCAGTCTTACTGAGCTTTTTGCTGCTCTGATTTACAAACTGCTGCCGTAAAGACAACGTCTGTTGAGCTGTTTAGCGCAGTTTCTGCAGAGTCTTGAATCACACCGATAATGAAGCCAACCGCTACAACCTGCATGGCTACGTCGTTTGAGATACCAAACAGGCCACACGCAAGTGGGATAAGTAGTAGAGAGCCACCTGCAACACCTGATGCGCCGCATGCAGAAACCGCAGCCACAATACTGAGCAGTAGCGCAGTCAGTAGATCAACTTCGATACCCATAGTGTGCACAGCTGCAAGCGTTAGTGTTGTGATAGTGATTGCAGCACCAGCCATGTTGATGGTCGCACCTAGAGGAATAGATACTGAGTATGTATCCTCGTCCAGTTTTAGCTTCTCACATAGTGCCATGTTTACTGGAATATTCGCTGCACTTGAACGAGTGAAGAACGCTGTTACACCACTTTCACGTAGACAACGGAATACAAGTGGGTAAGGGTTTTGTTTGGTTTTAGCGAACACGATCGCTGGGTTTACAACGAGTGCGATGATCATCATTGCGCCAAGAAGAACCGCCAGAAGGTGTGCGTAGCTTGCTAGTGCGCTAAAGCCCGTTGTCGCAAACGTTGAAGCAACCAAGCCAAAGATACCAAATGGTGCAAGACGAATGATAAAGCGCACAATGTGAGACACGCTGTGGCTTAGATCTTCAAATACGGCCTTCGTTGTTGCCGATGCGTGGTGTAGTGCAAGACCCAGACCCACACCCCAAGCAAGAATGCCGATGTAGTTTGCTTCTACTAGTGCATTTACTGGGTTGTCGACCAGTTTAAACAACAATGTGCGTAGAATTTCAGCAATACCTTGAGGAGGCGTTGCACCTTCAGCGCCGGTGACAAGCGTTAAATTGGTCGGGAAAAGGAAGCTTAGAACCACTGCTGATAGCGCCGCGAAGAATGTACCCATCAGGTACAGTACAACGATTGGGCGCATGTAAGTGTGTTGGTTTTTCTTTTGGTTTGCAATTGAAGCGGCAACCAAAATAAACACAAGGATTGGCGCGATCGCTTTAAGCGCACCGACAAAAAGGCTACCAATTAATCCCGCGCTTTCGGCATGGCTTGGAGAAATTGTCGCGAGCAAAATACCAAAGACGATACCGACAAGGATCTGGACGACGAGGTTACCACGAGCATATCGGGCAACGAGGCTGTTGTGTTGCATACATCATTCCTGCAAATTTATGCCAGAGTGGCAGGGCAATAGTCCATCATTACACGGCGATAATGCCCTTATATTACAAGGGGTGAGCATTGCTTCTGGTCACTAAGACACATGATTATCAATTATCCTGTTTTTATAAATTCAGCCATTTTCTTGCTGAATATCACATATCTTAGCTTGGTAATATTTTGTGTCTAGTTTTAGTTTGTTTTTGGATTAAATGTTTGTTCAATGTTATTTAAATAAGATTTTCATGTTGAAAATTATCATTAGTTATGAGTAATGGTTTTTAATAAAGTTGTTAAAAAGGAGACTTTCGTCTCCTTTGATTTTATTGACAACTCAAACGCAACAAATTAATAACTTTGTTGGCGCCTGCGCTTATCACTCATGGCATTTCGAGTGAGTTTCCCGAACTGTCGACTTTGAGCTCGTTGCTCTGCCAAAGTCGCACCGTTAAAGGCTTGTTCTCGCAATAGTTTTTGATAGTTATTGAAACGACGAACTTCCAGTTTGCCATTTTCAATCGCAGTTTGAATTGCGCAACCCGGCTCAGTTTGATGCTGGCAATCACCAAAGCGACAACGCTGAGCGAGAGCCTCAATGTCAGAAAATGCCTCACTGACCCCCGATTCACAATCTGCTAGTTGAAGCTCGCGCATTCCCGGAGTATCAATCAAGATGCCGCCATCAGGTAATAGATGGATAGAGCGCGATGTAGTTGTATGTCGCCCTTTGCTATCGTCTTCACGAATATGCCCAGTTGCCTGTTCTTGTTGCCCGAGTAATGCATTAACAAGAGTTGATTTGCCAACGCCTGAAGAACCGATAAAAGCGAGGGTTTGTCCTTCTTTGCACCAGGTCATGAGTTTAGAAGCACTCTCTATTTCTAAGCCGTTGACTGTCTCTATAGCTAATAGAGGGTCGAGCTTCTGTACTTGGCTTTTTAGTTCATCAGTATTGTCACACAAATCGGCTTTGGAAAGCACGATGACGGGTTCGACTTCGGCTTCATGAGCCAAGGCAAGATAGCGTTCAATACGACTTAAATTGAAGTCGTCGTTAAGGGAACAGACGATAAACACTGTATCCACATTGGCTGCGATAAGTTGCTCTGCCACTTTGCTGCCAGCGGCTTTGCGGCTAAAGAGGCTCAAGCGATCCAGTAAGCGAACAAATTGCTGATCTTCGTTTAAGATTACCCAGTCTCCGACGGTCATATTGGGTAAAGAATGGTGGGCATTAAGATGAACTTGCCCAGTTTCTGTCGCCAATAAGTAACCACTTCGGTGGTGCGCAATCACACGAGTAAAGATAGTGTTGTCGTAATCGTCTAGTGTCAGTTGTTGCTGAAAAAATGGTTTCCAACCCAATTGTTTTAGAGGGTTTGAAGTTGAAACTAATGTGTCACAAAAAGTATGTGTTTGATTCATTATTGAATTATCCCAGACGCAACAAAGCGCCTTAATACAAATCGCATTAGGGTCTAATTCGGATAGAGTTGACCCCGGTGAAGACCGGGCAGAGAAGGGGAAGTTGTGGTTATGCCACAGAGTTGGTGCTGTTAGGGTTACCCTTGCGATGCCCAGTTAGTGTTATTCAATACAATCATCTTGTGTCCTCTTCGTTGGTTAATAAATAAGTGAGTTAATTAAGCCAAAAGAGTATAGCCGCCCTTTTTTAAAGAGGGTAGCTATACTGCAAAAATATTAACTTTGTTTTGTGATACGCTCTTCCATAATCTGCGAATACGTGTTGGCTTTTAAGCCGTATATGATTTGGACATGACGATCATCCAATATCACGACTCCATGCGCGCCATGATTTTTGAGTGCGTTCTTATCGATGACGGACGTCGCTCTGAGGGTAAGACGCAGCCGAGTCGCACATGCACCAGTTTCTAGCAGGTTCTCTATGCCCCCAATGGCGTCAATGATCGTATCGACGTCTTGTTCGACATTGGGGTTGGTATGAGTTAGGAAATTGAAAAATTGCTTCAGCGCTGACTTAACCGTCATTTGAAGAGCCTTCGGTCGTTAGTTTTGAAATGGCTTCAACAATCGGTGCCGGCGAGAGCGTATGCGGTACTTTAGTGATTAACGTGCCATCCGGCTTCAAGAAGTAGAAGTAAGAGCTATGATCCAGCGTGTACTTTAGTTCCGAGCCTTCCAATTCTGTCTTGCGGAAAATGACACCATAGTTGTGTGCCAAAGGTGTCGTTACATCAAGTGGTGCCGATAGGCCTTCAATCATTGGATGGAAGTAATGGGCATATTTTGCTGATGCATCGGCCTCATCACGCTCTGGGTCCAAAGAAATGAACATCGGGCGTAGTTGCGCTTTTTGCGCGTCGTCAATTTGATTCAGTGCTCCTGCCAGCATTGCAAGAGAAGTTGGGCAAACGTCTGGGCAGCGAGTAAAGCCAAAATAGACGACTCGGATGCGAGGGTCATTCACATCGAAGATATTGACGGCTTGGTTATTTTCCCCAAACAATACCGTTTGTTGAGAGGTGGAACTGTCCACTTGCTCTGGCTTCGTTTTCTGATTATCTAAATAGCTCTTTACGCCAAACCCGAGTGCGAAAGCAGCTACGAGAAATAGGGACCAATTGCGGCTCATAACGATTCCTTATCTTTGCATTTTTATAGCAGGGTAAACGGTATTCTCTCCATCACTGAGTTCACCAACCCAAGTCATTGCATCCTCCGTGCAAACCGGGAGAATGATGTCACCTTGATATTGGCCAGGAGCGATTTGCTTCAGCAAAAACTTAGGCTCACCCATCTCCATTTCTCTTCCTGAAAGACTTAGGATGAGTTGCTTAGCATCGCTTGTATGCCACTCAACATTTAGAGTGGTAGGAACCAAGGGTTGAGCAGTTTCTGAGTTTAGCGTCATCGTAACATTTTCTTGGACGCAAGAGGTTGTAGAGAGAAAGCAGTATTCATCTATTGACTTGCTTTGAGTGGAAGAAGAAAAGCTTTTTATTAGAGTCGGGGCATAAAATCCCGCAACTAATGCGGCTGAAACAGCGGCGATTTGTAACAGTTTCATTAAGGTTCAGCATTTATCACTTAACATTACGAGCATCGTAGCACAGATGCGCCGCTCGCCAACTCGTGACCTCGGTAAATTGTGCGTTATACCTCGGTGACCAGCTTCCTAGTAACGCGACGGACTTTATTGCATCAAATACAGCAGAGTTTTCAATTGAGATGTTTTGCCCTTAGCCAATAGATAAAAACGGAGCCAATTGGCTCCGTTTTTATTTGGTTCAGTATGTGTTTGATACCAAAGTTATTTATCTGAATCTGCGAATTTCTCTAGACCCAAAACCAGAGCAATGGCTGCAAGCATCATTACGACAGCAAGTACTAACTGAGAAGGTTGTGATGTCACGTGTTCAAATTCAAATGGTGATAGGTTGTGCTGTAGCAATGGCACTTGCTCGCCCTTCGAATTGGTGCGCCAAGTGATGGTTTCTTTCCATGGCCAAATCTTTGGCAACGTACCAATCATTAATCCAGTCAAAAACATCAGGGTGAAATCACGGAACTTGCGTAGTAACCACGACAATAAGTGAGAGAAGGATAGTAAACCGATCACGCAGCCAGACAAAAATAGCGCTAATGTATCGACTTGAAAACCTTTCACTGCGGCTAATACAGGAGCATACATGCCAATCAGCAGCAAAATAAAACTGCCAGAGATACCCGGCAAGATCATTGCACAAATCGCGATAGCTCCAGCGAATAAGGTGTTAATGGCCGTTGGTTCCATGTGTAAAGGTTTGAGCACAGTAATACTATAAGCAAACCCGACACCAACGAGCAGAATGACAAAGCGGACAAGATCGCGTTGCTCAACCTGACGAATAATGTGATACACAGAGACCAAAATCAGACCAAAGAAAAATGACCAAAGTGGGATCGGGTGTGTGTCAAGAAGCCAAGTAATCAACTTTGCTAGCGTTGCAATACTGGTGAAAATGCCGGCAAACAGAGCGATAAGGAAGAATCCGTTGATGTGATTAAACGCGGCTTTAACCCCTTCTTTTCGCCAGATAGAGAAAAGTGAGGGGTTAATGCGTCGAATGCTTTCAAGCAGCGTATCGTAAATACCAGTGATAAACGCGATGGTGCCGCCAGATACACCAGGTACAACATCTGCTGCACCCATGGCGATTCCCTTGAAGAAAGTAATTAAGTAGTTCATTGCTCTAATGCTAAGTCGTTTCGATGGCAGAGAGTATACAAACATTGCGATGAAAAAAGTATGAAATAGTGCTGTAACTACTTGGTTTTATATCCAATCTATTGCCTATCTTTATTACCCGTCAAGAGACAATGCCGCCGTAACGAGCTTTTAATGCTTGGTTTACATTTTTGAGATGATTAACTCTACTATCAATTATCAATCTTGGTTGCATTATGCAATTGCAATTTGCATTATCAAATTGCATTTTGATAATTTGCGCGTGAATAAATCCAGCCTATATGAGATCTTGTGCCCAAAAAATAAGTCTTTGCATTTTGGCATGATTAATGCATAATACTGCTCGACCCTTCTTAAGCCGAGGGTCACCTAGCCAACTGACGTTGTTAGTGAATACAATTTGTTCACACTAAATATAAGCCAATCGCGATTATTGCGGTTGGCTATTTTTTTATATGAACAACGTTACTTACGTGCTTTGCAAATTGCACTTCTCTTACTGTCAGTCATAAAAAAGGGCTGACGTGTTACGCCAACCCTTGTGTTTTACTTTACGTTTTAACCCGTTTATCGAGCAGTTCAGTATCCCATCAACTGCAGCAAGTTTTCAGCTGTCACAATGGCTTCTTTACGATTAGCAATATTAAGCTTTTGGTACAGGTTGCGAATGTGGGTTTTAATTGTCGTACCTGCCACATCCAGCTCTTGTGCGATTTGCTCGTTACTAAAGCCTGAATAAATCAGTCCCAGAACCTGCCATTCGCGTTGTGTTAATGGGCTGGTACGTACTAGCTCTGGCACATTAGGGTGATTCACCAACTTTTCAATAAAGTCTTCATCAAAGTGAATCGACCGGCTACGTTGATTCGATGAAATGTCCTTCATTAACTGTTGAGCACGGTGACGCTCAAGATCGCCCAGTTCATGGCGGAGGCTCAACTTCTCCAGCAGACCGCCAATGGTTGCACCATCAATCAGGAAGTTTCCGACCATGCCAGTTTGGTTCGTCATTACTAATGCTTCTTTTAACAGTGCCTTGGCTTGCTCCTCATCTTTTTGGCGAGCAGAAAGGACCGCTTCAACCACTAAGTTGCGATTAGTATCTGTGATTAGGTTAGTGCGACGAGCTTCACCTTGGAGGAAATCTAACGCAGCACGAGCGTCGGTATATTGGCCTAAGTTAATGTGGGCGCGGGCAATGTTACGCCATTGCAATTGAGAAAAGTGGTTGCATGCCGATTCAGGACGAACCGCAGTGTTGAGCCATTCTTGCATTGCATCGGTATTCCCGCGCGCTTGCCAAAATAGAATCAACGATAGTGAAGCGTTTGCAGTCCAATCTACGTGGTAAGTCGACTGTTTCATCAAGTGCTGTATATGCTCAATGAATTTACCGGCTTTGTCTAATTCACCGCGTCCAATCGCAATACGCGCCAACATCGAATAGCTATGTAAGTGCTTGCTTGGTGAATGGTTTTCGAGAATTTGCAGACCTTTGTACGCGCATTCTTCCGCTTCATCAAGTCGGTTCCAGCACCAAAGTACTTGCGCGCGAATACGCAGCAAAAATTCATGAAGAGGAACATGCTGAAGCTGCTGATCTTCAATCAGACGGAATGCGGAATCTTGTAGTTCAAAGGCAGCTTGCACGTAACCTTGTGCAATTAAAATCTCGCTTTGCTGCAATATTGCCCATAACGCTTGGTGATATACCTGGTACTGACGAGCTAGCTTTTCAGTTTGTTGCATCATTGGCAAAGCACGGTCTAGTTTACCTAGCACGTGGTTAACTTCACCAACAACCGAAGTCGCCACAATTCGGCTACGGTAAATTGTGTTATCAAGTTGGCTAAGCGCTAACTCCGCTAATTCGAGAGCTTTTTCTGGCTGGTTACTGTTGATAGCCACTTGAGCAAGCAACGCGTTTGCTTGACCTTGATAATGAATATCTAACGCAATGTTACGCTTTTTGTGTTCCTCTTCCGCTTCTTCAAGCAGGTGGCCCACTTGGTTATAACGATGCTGACTTTGAGCCAACCATGCTCGGAGCATCGTAAGTTTTGGGTGGCTGAACAACAGATCATCGTCCAACTTGTTAATTGAGCTTTCCAGTGTGCTGAGTTCGCCTTGGTTAAACATCTTCCAGCCGAATTCGTTTAGGATCTCTACCACTAAGTCCTTATCATTCGATTTTTGTGCATGATGAATCGCTTGGTGTGGTGCTTTTTGTTGTAACCAAGCGATAGCAGCATTGCGGTGGAGATCTTTTTCTTGCTGAGGAATACGAGCTTGGCGCTCATGAGATAAAAACTCGCCAAATAAGTTATGGAACCGGAACCAGTTCTGTTCCCCTTCGAGCGGGTAAATGAATAAGCCGTAACGGTTAAGCGATTCAATCATTCCCAGTGCGTCTTCGCGTTGGGTAAGGGCAAACACTAGCTCATCATTGAAGTGGTCAAGCACGGATACTTGCATTAAAAAGTGACGAGTTTCGTGATCGAGTAAGTCAAACACTTCTTCGACCAAGTAATCCCACAAGTGCGCGTGATTGAACTGCGATACCGACTCTACAGTTTGCGCCAATGTGCGGTTTTGATGTTGGGCTTGTAATGCGATCAACTGCATCGCCGATGGCCAACCTTCAACATAGGTTCTTAGGCTGTTCGCCATGTCTTCATCAATACCATCGGCGATACGCTGGTTAAAGAAGCGAGTGGTTTCTTCGGTATCAAACGCCAACATCTCGTTGCCGATTTCGATCATTAAATCACGAACACGTAAGTTTGCAGTGCCCAGAGGCGGCGCTGCACGACTGGTTACCACAACGGTGAGGTTGTCTGGCATGTGCTTTAAAAAGAAACGCATGGATTCATGGATTTCATCATTCGTGATTAAATGGTAGTCATCAAGCACCACGTAGCACTCTTGATGAAAGTCAGCCATTTCAGCGAACACTTCGCTAAATAGGGAGCGTAAAGACGAGATCTGACGTTTTTCCGCCAGTTTTTGTGCGTTAGCGCAACTGAAGTTGGTGGCTTTGTTTAATGCTTGAAGCAGATAGTTTACAAAGCGAAAGCCGTCGTTATCGCTGTCATCAATGCTGTACCAACCGACGTTTGGCTTATCGGATAGCCACTGCGCTGCCATTGTCGTTTTTCCGTAACCTGCTGGGGATCGGAATAAAACCAATTTGTAGTAAGGCGCTTGCTGTAGTAAGTCCAACACTCGTGGGCGCACGATGGCATTGTGCAGGCGTCCTGGTCGAGTAAGCTTAGATGGAATCCACATTAGTAGTTATGTCCTTATTTATGTATACCCAAATGACTGCAACGTGATCATTCTAGTAAAGCCCCCTTGAAAGCCGTCTTACTGAATGATGTCATCAGCATCAAAAACACTGTTTGAATGCCGGATAATGTCGCTACTGTTGGGGCTTGCGTCCGTCTGAAAAACCATTCCATACGGTCACTTAGATATAAAAGCTAGCGAAAACTAGAAATAACTCACATCGCCTAATTCTAGTTTGTATAAAAAGCGTACAATCCTGTGAGCTGAGTGGGATGTTACGACATCAGAAATGTTCGTTACTTTGATCCACTTCCTAATTCTCAAGGGTTGATGGATTTACCATCAACTACGCCCTTTATTTGTGATTGTCGTCACTTAAATATCGTTTGTTTCGTTAGCGTTAAGATCGCGTTGCACATAGATTACGAAAAGTTCTTCTACGCTGACCGAGTTAATGTGACCGATATTACAATTTTCACATCATCAGATGAGTGGACTATAAAAAGCGTCATGAACGGGTTTTAACCTTTCTCACATTCCATTGTGATCAAAATCACTAAGAACTGGTGCAAAGTTCACTTTGTTGAGATTTGGATCACTAACCTAGCAATGGTACCCCCTCTACGCCCTCAGCCCTCCTCCTTCAAAGGATGAGAATTAGGAGGATGTTTATTCACAGAGGTAAATGCACGATGTATGGCAGATGAATTACCAAAAGACGTGAGAATTTCGTAATGAAACCTACTCAACAAAAACAATTTGACAAGAAGTCGTTCCAAGAAAGCGTA
The DNA here is from genome assembly GCF_033337395.1 of Vibrio sp. YT-19(2023). Taxonomy (NCBI): domain Bacteria; kingdom Pseudomonadati; phylum Pseudomonadota; class Gammaproteobacteria; order Vibrionales; family Vibrionaceae; genus Vibrio; species Vibrio sp. YT-19(2023). Next base: position 162,043 of record NZ_JAWOQN010000002.1, read on the forward strand.
AAGAAACATTTATCTGTAACTTACGCTCATACGATTGAAAACGCAGACAGCCGCGCATGGTACCTAGCAATGGGGCATGCTCTGGCTGAATTTACTACTCTAGATTTGCTTGCGACAGAAGAAGATCCACGCATTAAAAGTGCGAAGAGCGTTAACTACCTTTCGCTAGAATTCCTTATCGGTCGTTTGACTGGTAACAACCTAATCAGCATGGGTCTGTATGAACAAGTAACAGAAGCAATGGCTGAACTGGGTTACAACCTAACTGATCTGCTAGAAGAAGAGCGCGACCCATCATTGGGTAATGGTGGCCTTGGTCGTCTGGCTGCGTGTTTCATGGATTCATGTGCGGCACAAGAATTCCCAACTGTCGGCTATGGTTTACATTACGAATACGGTCTATTTAAACAGTCATTCAAAGATGGTCGCCAGCAAGAAGCACCTGACGCTTGGCGCGGTGTAGAAGGCTACCCTTGGGAAATTGCGCGTCCAGAACTTGCGCAAGAGATCGGTTTCTACGGTCACGTTGAAGTGATTAACGAGAACGGTAAAGAAGTTCGCAAATGGGTACCAGGCATGACAGTAAGAGCAATGCCTTGGGATCTTCCAATTGTGGGTTACGAATCAGACACGGTTTACCCGCTACGTCTTTGGGAATGTCAGGCGATTGCACCATTCTCACTAGCAAGCTTTAACAATGGTGATTACTTCGAAGCTCAGCACGCACTGATCGACGCAGGTAACATCACTAAAGTGCTTTACCCGAACGACAACCACGAGAAAGGTAAAACACTGCGTCTAATGCAGCAGTACTTCCACTCAGCAGCGTCTGTACGTGACATCCTACGTCGCCACGAAGCTGCGGGCTACTCGCTAGCGGATCTACCTAAGCAAGAGACTATCCAGCTTAACGATACGCACCCAACGATTGCGATTCCTGAACTAATGCGCATCCTGATGGATGAAAAAGGTTTAGCTTGGGAAGCGGCTTGGGAAATCAGCTCTAAGACATTTGCGTACACCAACCACACGCTACTTCCAGAAGCACTAGAGACATGGCCAGAGTCGCTAATCCAGCACCTGCTACCACGTCATATGGAGATCATTTACGAGATCAACCACCGCTTCCTACAAGACGTACGTGCAATGTGGCCGGGTGATGTCGCGAAGCAACAGAAGCTTTCTATCATCGAAGAAGGTTTCCACCGCATGGTTCGCATGGCAAACCTATGTGTAATCGGCTCTTACGCAGTAAACGGTGTAGCAGCACTTCACTCTGAATTGGTTAAGAAAGACCTATTCCCAGAGTTCCACGAAATGTACCCGACACGTCTACACAACGTAACGAACGGTATTACGCCACGTCGCTGGTTGAAGTTCTGTAACCCAGGTCTGTCTCAGCTTATCACTGAGAAAGTCGGCCCAGAATGGCCAGCGAAACTAGAGCAACTTGAAGGTATTGCGAAGTACGCTACTGACGCGACATTCCAAAAAGAATTCATGGCAGTGAAGAAAGAGAACAAAGAACGCCTAGCAACTTGGGTGAAAGAGAACATGGGTATCGAGCTCGATACTAATGCAATCTTCGATGTTCAAATCAAGCGTCTGCACGAGTACAAACGTCAGCATCTAGACTTGCTACACGTACTGTCTCTGTACCACCGTATTCTTAATGAACCAGGTTTTGAGTGTACGCCACGCGTTGTGTTCTTCGCAGCAAAAGCAGCACCGGGTTACCACCTAGCGAAAGAAATCATCTTCGCAATCAACAAGATTGCAGACAAGGTGAACAACGATCCTCGCATCGGTAACAAGCTGAAAGTGGTATTCATCCCTGACTACCGCGTGAGCATGGCTGAAATCATTATCCCTGCGGCTGACGTTTCTCAACAAATCTCGCTAGCGGGTAAAGAAGCATCAGGTACAGGTAACATGAAGATGGCGCTAAACGGTGCGCTAACTATCGGTACAATGGATGGTGCAAACGTTGAGATTCGTGAGGAAGTAGGCGATGAGAACATCTATATCTTCGGTCTAGATGTTGAAGGTGTGAAAGCGCTGAAAGCTCAAGGTTACAACCCATTTGATTACTACAATGCGGATCACTTACTCAAAGCGTCAATGGACTTGCTATTGGGTGAAGAGTTCACACCAGGTCAACCAGGCTTACTGCGTGCAACGTATGACAGCCTACTAGACGGCGGTGACCCGTACTTATGTCTTGCGGACTTTGCATCTTACGTGAAAGCGCACGAAGACATGAGCGAACAATATAAAGATCAAGCTGGCTGGGCGAAGAAGGCCATTCTTAATACCGCCCTTGTTGGCAAGTTCACGTCAGACCGCTCAATCCGCGACTACGTGAACAATATCTGGACACTTGAAGCGGTGAAACGCTAATAGAACCTAGTTAAGACCAAGGTAGCCAAGCGCTACCTTTGGTCATTTTCCAAAAGAAGTTATTGATAACAATAAAACCCTACATGGAAGGTGTTGGTATTACCTTCGGAGAAAGCGATGAAAGAACAAACAGCATTAAAGAAAGTCGCGGAAATGGCGAGATTGGCTGATAGCTATGTCAGTGCTTGGGGAGATGAGGCTAAAGTGTCTGAGGAGACGCTACGCCGCTTGCTCGCTTCGCTTGGCTACGATACTAGCAGTGATGAAAAACTACTGGCTTCTGCTGAAAAGAAACATAAAAAAGACGTACTAGCCCCTGTTCTTGTTTTACGCGACGGCGAACCAGTCGAAGTGGAACTAAACCTAGGTACGAGTGCTCGTGAGAGTGAATTCAGCTGGCGTTTAGAAACAGAACAAGGAGAGGTACTTGAAGGCTATCTTCAGTCCCAAATTGTTCGTGATGAGCGTGCTGAGGGTGGCCCTCTAGTGTTTGCATTGCCAAAGAACTTGGCTTGGGGTTATCACAAACTGATCATCAGTCGTAAGCGTCGTAAAACACCTTACGAGATGTCATTGATCATTACGCCGAAAGCGTGTTTCAAACAAGACGATCTAAACCAACACAAAAAGCTATGGGGTCCTAGTATCCAGCTTTACACACTGCGTACTCAGCATAACTGGGGCATCGGTGATTTTGGCGACCTAAAACAACTGGTGAGTGATATTGCCTCTCGTGGCGGTGACTTCATTGGCTTGAACCCGATTCACTCGCTGTTCCCTGCGAATCCAGAAGGGGCAAGCCCATACAGCCCGTCTTCTCGTCGTTGGTTGAACATCATGTACATCGACGTAAGCTCTGTACCTGAGTTCGCGCTAAGTGCAGAAGCACAACAACGTGTCGGTAGCGCAGAGTTCCAACAACGTTTACAAAAAGCGCGAGACTCTCATTGGGTGAATTACACCGAAGTTTCGCAACTAAAAATGAGCGTTCTTCCGCTGCTATTCTGTGAGTTTAAAGCTCGCCATTTAGACAAAAACACCGATCGCGCTCGTGCCTTCTTGGACTTTGTTGAAAAAGGCGGAGACAGCTTGCTACACCAAGCTGCATTCGATGCACTTCATGCTGATTTACATGCAGAAGATGCAAACATGTGGGGCTGGCCAGTATTCCCTGAGAAATACCGCACATTCGACGCAGCTGGTACTCAGAAGTACATTAAGGACAACCAAGATCGTGTTCACTTGTACATGTACCTGCAATGGATCGCAGACGATCAAATCAAAGAAGCGCAAGCGCTAGCCGAAGAAAAAGGCATGGCTGTGGGTTTGTACCGCGACCTTGCGGTGGGTGTTGCAGATTCAGGCAGCGAAACATGGGCTGACGAAGGCGCGCTAGTATTGGATGCAAGCATCGGTGCGCCACCAGATGTACTTGGTCCACTAGGCCAAAACTGGGGTCTGCCTCCGCTTAACCCTCAGGTTCTAGAAGCGACTGGCTACGACGCATACATCAAGCTACTGCGTGCAAACATGAAACACTGCGGTGCGCTGCGTATTGACCACGTTCTTGGTCTACTTCGTCTATGGTGGATTCCAAAAGGCGAGAAAGCGACAGAAGGTGCTTACCTGTACTACCCAGTTGAAGACATGCTAGCAATCCTAGCGCTAGAATCTCATCGTCATCAGTGTTCTGTAATCGGTGAAGACTTGGGTACTGTGCCTGATGAAATCGTGGATATCCTTCGTGATGCGGGTGTGCATTCGTACAAAGTCTTCTTCTTCGAAACATCAAAAGACGACGGCGGTTTTATTTCTCCGAAGCACTACGCTGAGCAGTCTATGGCTGCGCTGTGTACGCACGATATGCCAACACTACGCGGTTTCTGGCACTGTGATGACTTGAAGATGGGGCGTGAGATTGGTCTGTACCCTGATGAGCAGCAGTTGGAAGGCCTATTCGCTGACCGCTTGAAGTGCAAACAAGGCATTCTAGACAGTGTTCGCTGGCATGGCTATTTGCCAGAAGGCATTGGTCATGATGCTCAGTACGTGCCAATGGATTCATACCTAAGCGAAGCGCTGCAACTGCACGTAGCCGCGGGTGACTCTGCACTGCTTAGTGTTCAGCTTGAAGACTGGCTAGAAATGGATCAACCGGTCAATATTCCTGGTACGGTGGATGAGTATCCAAACTGGCGTCGTAAATTGTCGATGAACCTAGATGAAATCTTCAGCCGTGAAGATGTGAACCGTATTTCTAAACGCCTTACTGAAGTTCGTGCACAGGCGAGTAAGTAAGATGCCTAGAGTGGCGTAGATGGACGAGCTGATTACCAATTTTGTTAGCTCAGAGGTACGAAAGTTCCGTCTAGGTCACTCATTCCTAAAACACAATCCGTTAGGATGAAGTACCGTTATTATGCCCGCGACAATAGCGGGCATTTTTGTATTTTGACGCCGTTTACGCAACGAACGTGAGAAGCGGAGTCTTTTTGTGAGTTCACAACGTTGGCTGTGGAGAAACCGATGTTTGATTCAGATCTCTGGTCTTGAAAAGGATGTTGGCTCTAGGGAGAAAGATTTGAAAACCACCAAAACCAAGAAAATAAAGAAACAACACGAACGCGCATACGAACTGCTTGCTGAGGCGGCTTACTCAGATCCATTTGCGGCGCTGGGTCCTTTCATTGACGACGAAGCTTCGCTGAGAGTTTGGATGCCGGGCGCAAACAAGGTTGAACTGCTTGTTAATGGTGAACCTCGCGTGGCGCTTGAGCGTGATGGCGACAGCGGTTTCATCTTAAAAGAGCAACGCGATTTACACCTGACCCACTACCGTTTAGCGGTCGATTGGAATGGTGTTGAACAAATTATTGATGACCCGTACCAGTACCACAATATCTACCAAGAGTACGAGCATCTGCATACGCCAAAAGACATGTATCACTACATGGGCGCACACTTTGTCACGCTAGAACGTGGCGGTGAAAACATCTCTGGTGTGCGTTTCCTTGTTTATGCACCACATGCATCTGCTGTTAGCCTTGTGGGTTGCTTCAACCAATGGGATGGCCGTCGTCATCCAATGCAACGCTTAGACTACGGTATCTGGGGCCTATTCATTCCTGGTTTGGAAGAGGGGGTACAATACAAATTTGAGCTCAAAGGGCCAAATGGGGAAGGGTTGCCACACAAACAAGACCCTTGGGGTTTCTACTCTGAGCAATACCCATCGTTCGCATCCATTACCTACGATCACAAGCGTTACCAATGGCAAGATGCGAAATGGCAAAACCGTGCAGTGACACAAAAGCGTGATGAAGCGTTATCGTTTTACGAGCTACATGCTGGATCATGGAAGCGCGACGAGAACGGTGATTTCCTGAACTACCGCGAACTCGCGGAGCAGTTGGTGCCATACCTTGTGGATATGGGCTACACCCACGTTGAGCTGATGCCTGTGTCTGAGCATCCATTCTATGGTTCATGGGGCTATCAACCTGTTGGCTTGTTTGCACCAACTAGCCGTTTTGGCTCACCTGATGATTTCAAATTCTTCGTGGATGCGTGTCACCAAGCTGGTATCGGTGTAGTGCTGGATTGGGTTCCTGCGCATTTCCCATCGGATGATCATGGTTTAGCTAACTTTGATGGTACGCCTCTGTTCCATGATCCAGATCCTCGTCGCGGTTGGCACCAAGATTGGAACTCCTACATTTACGATTTAGGCCGTGAACATGTACGTCGCTTCCTTGTCTCGAATGCGCTGTACTGGTTTGAACAATTCCATATTGATGGCATTCGTGTCGATGCTGTTGCGTCGATGCTCTATCTCGATTATTCACGTAGCCACGATCAGTGGGTCCCGAACGTTGATGGTGGCAACGAAAACTACGACGCAATCGCAACCTTAAAATGGATGAACGAAGAAGTGTACAAGCACTTCCCGAATGCGATGACGATTGCGGAAGAGTCAACGGCGTTTCCGGGTGTGTCTGCGCCAACCTTTATGGGTGGTTTAGGCTTTGGCTTCAAGTGGAATATGGGGTGGATGCACGACAGTCTTTCATACATCAAAGAAGATCCTGTTCACCGCAAATACCACCACAATACCATCACCTTCCCGCTGGTTTATGCGCACAGCGAAAACTACGTCTTGTCTCTCTCTCACGACGAGGTGGTGTACGGAAAAGGCTCTATCCATAACAAGATGCCGGGCGATGAATGGCAGCAAACCGCAAACCTACGTGCATACTACGGTTATATGTATGGTCAACCGGGCAAAAAGCTGAACTTCATGGGCGCGGAAATCGGCCAAACGGCGGAGTGGAACCACGATGATCAGTTGCAATGGTTCTTGCTGGAATACGAACGTCATCAAGGCGTTCAAAAGCTGATGCGCGATTTGAACCACTTGTACCGAAATGAAGCGGCGATGCACGATCAAGATTGTGTTCCTGCTGGTTTTGAGTGGCGTCTACAAGACGAGGCAGATGCAAGCATCCTAGCGCACGAGCGTATCAGTAAAGAGGGTGAGCGTATTCTCATCATCACCAACTTTACGCCCGTACCACACGAGCGTTTCCGTTTAGGTGTTCCAAATGCAGGTCAATACGAACTGCTGCTGAACACGGACGACAGCAAATACGGCGGAAGCGATTTTAAAGTGCTGACCAGTGTGAAAACGGAACAAGTCGAAAGTGAATCACTGCCTCAATCACTTGAGCTTCGTTTGCCTCCACTTTCAACCGTGTTCTACAAGCTGCACAAATAATTTAGTCTAATCAAATTCTAAGCCCGTTTTACATTGTAAATCGGGCTTTTTTTAACCAAGTTTTCACTAACGATAAACAGACTGCATACTCTATACTTGCATCATATTGTTTTATGAAATCAGGCTAGGTCGGACTTTGAGAAAGATTAAATCCCTTCTGTTCAATATCTTATTGGTGCTTTTGCTTTTACCAGTGATGCTCGTTGGCATAGTGAAATACATCGATCCACCAATTTGGGGATGGAAGATCAGCCGCATAATTTCTCCTCCTGAAGGATTTCCTGAAGAGAGTCAAAATGAATGGGTGCCTTTGAGTGATATTTCTAAACACATTCAACTGGCCGTGATTGCGACAGAAGATCAAAAGTTCCCGACCCATTACGGAGTGGATTTTGATTCCTTGTTTAAAGTGATCTCAGAGTCTGGCGAGAGCGGTCCCTCTCGCGGTGCGAGCACGATTACTCAGCAAACTGCAAAGAACGTGTTTCTGTTTCCTTCACACTCTTATGTGCGCAAAGCGTATGAGCTTTATTTTGCTCTGCTGATGGAAGCAATGTGGAGTAAAAAACGCATTCTTGAAGTGTATTTGAATGTGGTGGAGTTTGGTCCAGGTATTTATGGCGCGGAAGCCGCTGCGCAAAACTACTTTGGTATTCCTGCTAAACAACTTTCAACACGCCAAGCAGCAAGGCTTGCGGTGGTGCTGCCAAATCCGTATCGCATCAAAGTTTACCCTCAGACTTCTTACACCATCAGCCGCGTCAATTGGGCGATGAGACAAATGCGTAACCTTGGTAGCGTTCAGCTTTAAACTCCTTTTTACCCTGCTCATAAGTAGAACTACGCCCCCATAAAAGCAAAATGTGAAGCGTCACAAGCTTTAGGGCGTAGCTTTTCAGAATGATGCGCTCAGTTTTTCATCCATTTACTATTAGTGTGAATAAAACTACAACACGAATACTGCGCCTATGCGCAACCAATGGACTGAACGATGAAACTGAATCTGATTACGACTACCTTATTGCTTGCATCGGCAAGTGCCATCGCCGAGCCAAACATCACCATTGCTACCACGACCAACAGCCGTGACTTTCCGTTAAGTGCAGAGCAGCCTTTGGTTGTGCCCTTAACCAAAGACGGATACACGCTCAAAATCACGGGTATTGAAGGCGACTGTGTCGCGCCTGATGGTCAGAAGGTCAAATTCAACAAACCTATCGCGCTGAACTGTGGAAAGCCAACAGAACTGCCTTTAAAAATCCGTTTTACTGGCGATTACTCTTTTGCTTTTGATGCGGAAGCCAAAACTCTACGCTTCAAGCGAGAGCCTAAGAAAGCTGCCAAGACAGAATTTAAACGCCCAATCCCACAAGTGCAATGTGAGGTTTACCAAGGCGGCGAAGTCACCATCGCGCTGGGTGACAGTTTCCCCGATGGCACCAAGTTGCGTGATGCCTATTCTGGTCAGATGGTCGAAGTAAAAGATCAGCAAGTATCGCTGACACCAAGCAAAGATTCAGGCGGTTTGGTGCTACTAGAGCCAGTGAAGAAAACCAAAGAAGCAGTGCCGTTTGATTACCGCAATGCCAACATTTACTTCGTGATGGTCGACCGTTTCAATAATGCTGATACGAGCAATGACAACAGCTATGGTCGCAAGAAAGACGGTAAAGAAGAGATTGGTACCTTTCACGGTGGTGACCTAAAAGGTGTGATCGAAAAGCTAGATTACATAAAGAGCCTAGGTACCGATGCGATTTGGTTGTCGCCAATCGTTGAGCAAGTACACGGCTTTGTGGGTGGCGGCGATAGCGGCTCATTCCCATTCTACGCTTACCACGGTTACTGGACGCGTGACTTTACCAAGATTGATGAGAACTTCGGTAACGAAGCTGATCTTAAAAAGCTGGTGGAAGAGGCACATAAACGTGGCCTTAAAGTCTTGATGGACGCAGTAATCAACCACACTGGTTACTCAACGTTAGCCGATTTGCAATTTGACGGTATTGAGGTGTTAAAACCAAACGCTGACCTACCTAAGAAATGGGGGGATTGGAAACCAAAAGCGGGCGAAAACTGGCATAGCTACCACCAGAATATTGATTACCAGAGTCCAAACTGGGCGAAATGGTGGGGCGGTGACTGGGTAAGAACAGGTCTACCGGGATACCCAGTTCCGGGCAGCAGTGATATCACCATGTCATTGGCGGGTTTGCCAGACTTTATCACTGAATCAGACAAAGCCGTGAAGCCAGCTCAATGGCTATTGGATAACCCTGGCACTCGCGTTGAGGAGCGTGATAATTACACCGTCTCGGACTACCTAATTGAGTGGCAAACTGATTGGGTGAAACGCTTTGGTATTGATGGTTACCGTGTCGACACGGTGAAGCACGTTGAAGGCGATGTGTGGAAACGCTTGAAAGAAGAGGCATCAAGCAGCCTTGAGCAGTGGCGTAAAGAGAACGGTAAGTCAGGTCAGCCATTCTGGATGATGGGTGAAGTATGGGGACATACCGCATATCGCAGCCCTTACTTCGACGACGGCTTTGATGCGTTGATTAACTTCGATATGCAGAAGAAGTTAGACAAAGGCGCGGCGTGTTTCAGCCAAATGGCAGACACTTACCAAAGCTATGCGGACACTATCGCCAATGAGAAAGACTTTAACCCTGTGAGCTACATGTCTTCTCACGATACCGAGCTGTTCTTCTCTCGCTTCAAAGATTACGGTATGCAGCGTAACGCCGCGAATGCACTGCTTTTGAGTCCTGGTGCTGTTCAGGTTTATTATGGTGATGAAGTTGGTCGTAACATTGGTCCTTACGCGGACGATTTCCACCAAGGCACTCGTTCTGACATGGTATGGAAGCTATCTGATGAGAAGCAAGCGCTGCTCAAACACTGGCAAACTCTTGGTCAGTTCCGTAAAGCGCACCCAGCGATTGGTGCGGGTCAGCATCAAGTAATTGAACAAGAAGGCGCGTACGTGTTCTCTCGCTCGCTTGGCAATGACAAAGTCGTTGTGGCGTTTGTGGGTCGCGACAAGTAGTTAGAACTTCGTTTTAAGCCTAGATAGAAAAAGCCCTTCCTTGAGTTATCAGGGAAGGGCTTTGTTGTATTAGTTCGCCAGTTCTTGGTCGATGACTTTTTCTAGCTCGTCAAACGGCACATAGCCAGGAATGACTTGATCATTAATGATCAACGCGGGCGTGCCGCGTAAACCAAGTTGCGTGAAATACTGATAGTTTTTATCAAGCAACGCCTTGGTCTCTTTGTCGTCGACAAGCTGTGCTTCTGTCCCCGTTTTTTTCGCTATTTGATTTAAGGAACGTGCGTCATGTGCGCCCGGTTTTTTCACCAATAACTCATGCACTTGTTCGTACTTATCTCGCTGGTTTTGCCAAACATTTAATGCGTAACTTGCCGAGTTGTAGCCGTTTTTCTCGTATTGTTCTTTAAAAGAGACATTGAGGTTAAGCACTTTTACCTGCGGATATTCCTTACCAACTTTGACCAGCTCTCCTTCTAAACGTTTACAAAAAGGGCAGCTATAGTCTGTTACGTTAATAATGGTTAACTCAGGGTTTTCAGCACCAAAAGAGGAATGTTTGCCATCACTTAGATATTGACGAACCTCCTTCAAGGTGTCGCCAAATGACTGTTGATACGCAATGTACTCTTGAAGGTTTTGGTGCAATGAATCAAGAATTTGAGGGTTTTCTTTTAGTATCTGAGTAACTTCCTCTAGCTTTTGTTCTGCGGTCTTTTCTGATGCGAAAGATACGGCAGGTACGATAGCCATCGTTAACGCCAAAAGTGTACGAGTGAATGTCATAATATTTCCTAAAACTTTTAAATTTCGTTGTTTGTTATGTGAAGTGAATAAAATATGTACAAAAGTCAGGCCGAAAGGTCTCTCGCCTTGCTGGCTTTATTCTCTAAACACGCAAAGTTTTAGGTGAACCCGATACTTTTCCGGTATCGGTTCTGTGTATTCCAGATAGCGAATTGCTGTGGTTGTCATCGGCAGCGCCACAATCAAAGCAAACAGAAAAAATGGAATAAGAATATGATCAAACTGATGTTGGTAAGCTTGAACCAGCTTTTCTGAAAGGTCGCAAGATGGTGATAAATTCACGCTTTCATCTTGCTGACTCTGTATTTGGTGAGCCTTCGGGCAGCTTTTCGAGAAACCAGAATTTTGGCTTAAGCATATCATCACCACCCAAAGCACGAGGGCGAGTGTCCATTTGGCTATTTTATATTGTGAGCGTAACAATGGGTCGTATAGTCCTGTTAATTCTGGTTTATGCCGTTTACATATGACCGGGCCATCCTAACCTAAATTTCGTGGCTGAATGTTACTTTCGAGTTAATCGATATTGCCTCAATGCCAAAGTATGAAGTACGTCATGAATGTTGTAGAAAGCAATATTCGTCAGAATCATTTGTTGAGTTGATGAAGAAGTCGTGAGCTATCGACATAGATTAATATACCTAATTGTTAGCACAAATTTTTATTATCTTTCAATTGTGATTGGAATCATAAAACAAAACTTCATAACTGAGTCGCGATAATGTTCGGCAGGCGGATTGATTTTGATCATCTCTCTAGCACATTATTCAGGTGAACATATGTGTTAAGTTCCACATGTGTAGGTAATGTTATGAAAATTCCTGTTCAAACTGAGCGTAAAGTTACACTGGGGTGCTACGTTGCTCTGGCGTTTGCGGTCGTGTTCTTTTCTGGCCTGATGCAATCTAGCGAATGGTACGGTGTATTCGATTTTACAACGCTCAATGGCTCTTTCGGCAAGGTGGCGTATGGTGTCACCGAAACGGCTGACGGTGTGCAAGTTGCAACAACGTCGCTTCGCGGTACTGGTGGTAGCGGTGCTCGCGACGGTTTCATTTTCGCACTTACTTTGATTCCAACTGTTATGTTCGCCTTAGGTATGATCAACGTACTTGAGCACTACGGTGCACTTGAAGCAGCTCGTAAGCTTCTTACTCCTCTTCTACGTCCTCTAATGGGCATCCCTGGTAACTCTGGTCTGGCTTTAATTGCTTCTCTACAAAGTACCGATGCAGGTGCGGCGATGACGCGTCAGCTAAAAGATGAAGGTCACCTAACTAAGCGTGAAACGGACGTATTTACCATGTTCCAGTTTACTGCAGGTGCGACCATCGTGAACTTCTTCTCATCAGGTGCTGTGCTGTTCACATTGACGATGGCTGACGGCTCTCTAGCGGTCACGTCTTCTATTGGTTTAGCGGTTGTGGTGATGTTCGCATTCAAGATCATCGGTGCAAACCTGTTCCGTATTTACCTGAACATGACGGAAGGTAAAGAAGACAAACAAGACCAAAACAAATCAGAGAACCTAAAAGAGGAGACGGCATAATGGGTGACGTTAAAGCGAAAAAACCAATGGTGACGGATATCTTCGTCGAAGGTGCTAAGAAAGGTTGGGTAATTGCGACTACCTCTACGGTTCCTAACGTATTGATGGCGTTCGTTATCATCAAAGCGCTGCAAATCACTGGCGCGCTAGATCTGATGGGCACTGTGTTCTCTCCAATCATGGCGGTGTTTGGTCTTCCGGGTGAAGCAGCAGCGGTATTGATCGGTGCTTGGATGTCGATGGGCGGCGCGGTGGGCGTAGTGATTACGCTATTTGACCAAGGCATCCTGAACGGTACGCACATTGCGATTCTAGCGCCAGCTATCTACCTAATGGGCTCTCAAGTTCAGTACATGGGTCGTATCATGGGTCCAATTGGTACTGAAGGTCGTTACATCCCAGTTATGATTGCAATCTCAGTATTGAACGCATTTGGCGCAATGCTAGTGATGAATCTGTTTGTCTAGGAGTGAGTCATGCAATTCTCTCTAAATGAATATCTAGAAGAGCTACGTCCGCTAATCAATGTGGATTGTGGCACTTATACTACTGATGGTATCGAGTTCATCGCTTCTCAATTTGAAGAGAAGTACCAAGCGATGTCAGGTTGGAGCGTAAAACGCATCGACTGTGGCAGAGCCGGTGTTGGTCTTGAAGTTCGAAATAAGCCGGAAGCTGAGCAAATCGATGTGATGCTAATTGGTCACATGGATACGGTGTTCCCTGTGGGTACCGCTGAGCTTCGTCCAATGTTTCAAGATGCAGAGAAAGCGTACGGTCCAGGTGTGTCTGACATGAAATCTGGTTTGCTGAACATCGTGTACGCGATGCGTAATCTAGACCAAGCTGTGTTGGATAAGTTATCTATCGCTATCTGCATGAACCCAGATGAAGAGACAGGCTCTCTGGATTCTGTGGATTGGATTCAATCAGTTGCGAAAAACGCTAAGAATGTACTGGTTGCAGAAGCAGCACGTGCAGACGGTGGTTTAGTGAAAGCGCGTAAAGGCATGGCTCGCTACAAAATGACCTTTAATGGCGTTGCTGCTCACGCAGGTAACGAGCCAGAAAACGGTCGCAGCGCAATCACTGAGATGGCAAATTGGATTCTGGCTGTCAATGCAATGACCAACTTTGACTCTGGTACTACGCTGAACGTCGGCATTGTTTCTGGCGGCAACGGTGCGAACATCGTCCCTGAGCACGCGGAAGCGATCGTGGATGTGCGTTTCTGGAGCAACGAAGAATACGATGATGTCGATAGCAAGCTAAATGGCATGCTGGAAACACCATTCGTTGATGGCGTGAGAATTGAGTTGGTTCGTGAAGCTTATAAGCCTTCTATGGTGCCAAGCCCACAAACAGAAAGCCTGATGATGCTAGTTGAAGAAGCGGCAAGTGAACTGGCTATCGACATCAATTGGAAAGAAGTCGGTGGTGGCTCTGATGCAAACAACACGGCTATTCTTGGTGTTCCAACTTTGGATGGTCTAGGACCTATCGGTGCGGGCTTCCACAGCGATCAAGAGTACTTGTTGCTTGAGTCTATTGAACCACGTATCAAAATGTTGATACGTGTACTGGAGACGATTGTTCAATAAGGCATTCTGCTTCTAAAGCTTGGCTCCCAAAGCTTTTGGTTTCAAAACTTTTGTTTTCCAAGACTTTTTGTTTCCAAGACAATAATCCCCGGACTTCGGTTTGGGGATTTTTCTATCTGTGTTTCACTTTACTATCATTTCTTGTTATTAATCTTGCGTTCAGGTTCGATTTATTAATATGTTGGACATAGTCATAAATTTCGGAGGCAACGATGAGCACAACAATGTCTGTAAAATCGGCGCCGAAAGACGCCAAAGATCAAACGATGCAAGCGCCAGATGAGAAAACATTCTGGCGAAAAATGAAAGGGTCGGTTAAGAAAGCGGGTGAAGAAATTGCCGTAATGGGCATTAAATCATGGCTCGCGATGGCAGATTCCAACACCTCTGTTCGCCACAAGGCTATTTTAGGTGGCGCGCTGGCTTACTTCGTCCTACCAACAGATATGGTGCCAGACGTACTAGCTGGCGTCGGTTTTACCGATGATATGGCGGCACTGACTCTGGCGGCGAACTCGGTCGGCAATGCCATCACCGACGAGCATGAAGAACAAGCGAGAGAAAAGCTGAATTCGATGGTGGATTAGAAAGAGCATTTCTAGACGCGGAGAAAACAAAAGCCCCGATGTTTCCATCGGGGTTTTCTTTTAGACAGGACTATATAATTTCAGGATGGTAATCGTAGAACGATTTAGGCGTCAGCGCGTTTCAGGTGCACTTCTTCTTCGGCTACGCCTGCCATTGGGTCGTTGAAGCGAGCTTCATCCAATGCACCTTCTGATTTCGCAACGATGACGGTTACAGCACTGTCACCAGTGATATTTACCGCGGTACGAATCATATCAAGAAGACGGTCAACACCCATGATGAGCGCGATACCTTCAAGCGGTAGACCAACTTGGTTCAATACCATAGCAAGCATGACAAGACCCACACCAGGAACACCTGCGGTACCGATAGACGCCAGAGTTGCCGTCATGATAACCATTAGGTAATCGCCCATAGTTAAATCAATATTGAAAGCTTGAGCAATAAACGCAGTTGCTACGCCCTGCATGATCGCCGTACCGTCCATGTTCACGGTTGCACCAAGTGGTACTGTGAACGATGATACACGGTTCTCAACACCCATGCGGTGCTTTGCTGTTTCCATTGTCACTGGAATCGTCGCGTTCGATGATGCTGTAGAAAAAGCAAACATGATCGCGTCTTCCATCTTACGTAGGAACGTAATTGGGTTTAGACCTGTGAAACCTTTTAACATTAAGCTGTAAGTAACTAGACCGTGTAGGACAAGCGTACCAGCCAGTACTAAGAAGTACTCTGCCAGATTGACGATCGCGCCCAGACCAAGACCAGTAAATAGCTTCGCCATTAAGAAGAACACCCCATAAGGCGCCAAGTTCATCAAAATCGCGACCAGTTTCATGATCACTTCATTCAGATCAGAGAAGAATGCTGCGATGCGTTCGCCTGGTTTACCCGCTGCACTGATCGCGATACCGAATAGCACGGCGAACACGATAACTTGCAGAGTTTTACCTTCTGCCATTGCGCTGATTGGGTTGGTCGGGAACATATCGATGATCACCTGACCTAAAGATGGCGCTTCGGCTGATTTGAATGAACTTGCTGCCGTTAGATCTGCCCCTGCCCCTGGCTGGAATAGAGTACCCATAGTTAGAGCAAGCGTAATCGCGATAGCCGTTGTCGTAACGTAGAAAGCGAGGGTTTTACCGCCCATGCGACCCAGTGTAGAGAGGTCTTTGAGAGAGCTAGTACCACAAACTAACGAAACAAATACTAGCGGTACAACAAGCATTTTTAAGCTGGCAACGAAGATCTGTCCACCAACTTCGAATAATCCATTAACAATGTATGCGTCGACAAATCCGTTGTCGGCAAAAAGTGTGCGAATTGCAAATCCTGTCAAGATACCCGCAACCATACCTAAAATTACGCGGCTGGTAAGCGACATCGGTTTCTTGGTATTCATGAGAACACTCCTTATAGTTATGCACCTTGAGTTCACTTCAAAGCGGCGAGCAGATTAGCAGCGGAGTGAGAAAATACGAAAGAATAATCCTCTAAATGGTTAATAGATGTGAACTTTATCACTAATAAAAATGGGATTTTAACCAAATATTAACGAATTGGCCGGATGAAAAGTTTGTATTTTAACACTTTTATCGAATATACAACCGATAACAAAGAGGATTTACAATAAATTTTAATAAGAGATAGAGTGCATACTCTCTTTGAGTGGATGCATTTCTGCATAACTATTTAAGTTATATTCAGGCTAGCGGTCGCTTCTTTAGGGATAATTTAGTATTGAGTGTTCATCAGAGCCAACGAACCCTTTATGCTTTCATATTTGTCAACTCAATGATGGTTGGCAAGTGTAGTTAGTTGGAGGTGATCCCAGCTCCAATAACTTTGACTGGTATTTTTAATCCCTCCAACCCAATAGCATTGTTTCGCTCGTATTAAGCCTTCCAAACACTGCTTGCCAGCCTCAGTGATACGGACGCTTTGTTCCCACCAGTGCCTTTCACGTGACTCAATCGTGATCAAAGGTGTTTGACACTGTGCTAGAGGGAGGAGTAACGCGTAAAACATCACGTCTCCTAGGTAAGGAAGAGGTTCTAGTTGTTGATATTGCTCAAACCAATCTTTGATGGGAATTGAACGATTTTGCGAGCTCAAGACCTTTAGTGCGAGGTGTTGTGTCAAGCTCAATCCAGTTTGTGAATTAGGTAACTCTTGCAAATGGCGTTTAAGCACGTTGAATATATTGGGCAAGCAATCCAGGTTATGCTGCTGAATCAAATTAACTATGGAAATAGGTGTCGGTGATGTAATAGCGTGCCAACACCGTTTAGCCTGACTGAATAATTTTGCTGTCACAGGTTTACGGTATCGCCAACAAGAACGAATAGCTTCTTCAGGCAACTGCCCAAAGCCGATGAATCGTTCAGTGCCCGGGAACTGGTTCAACTCAATGATCTCTATCACTTTATTCTCTACATTCTCTAACTGTGTTAGAGCACGAATTAGCATCAATTGATCATAACTGTCATGTTCGACCCAAAAGACGATTCGTTCAAATACATCACTTTGCAACAGATCGAGGTTTGATTGTTCCAATGTGACTATATCTTGAACCGAGTCTTCACGCTTCATCACAGGCAGCAGAGTCTCTACGACATATTGGGCACGAATGGCAAGGAAGTTCTGCGGTGTTGCTGGTATGGGGCCAATACAAAGCGGATCGATCAGGGCTAAAAATGTCCCTTCAAATCCACTGGTTTTAAGCTGTTGTTGTATATCGTGACCGCAACGAACGTGTAGCGTTTTTACTTTCGCATCTAGGGGCGGTTTTTGTTGTTTGATGGCTAGTTTGTGCGCTTCTAGCTCTTCGACATGAGCTTTTAGTTTACTCCAACTGGATAAGCCAAGTTCTCTTGCGAGTGCATGTTGAACGTCAGCCAATTGAATTGTATTGGGAGCCAAAGATTCTGGTTTGGAGTGAAATCGCTTAACTAACTCCAACGTGGCGTCATCGTATAGGCGGATAGCTTTGAGCCTTTTTTTAGCAATGGATTTTTGCTGATTGATATTGATCGAGAAGCTATTTGTAGAGTTCATATTTCACCTTTCTTATTTCTTCCACACTCGCCTATATAGAAGCAAAAAAGAAGGTAAAAACAGATTGTGCCTGCTAAACCAAGCAGGTGAGGATATTGCCGTGAACCGAGTTCTTTCCGCGAGTGTTGGGTGCTTTAGGCATGAGCAGAGTGATAGTAGGTGGTCGCTATCCTTCGTGCAACCTTTTGTGAGAGTGTAGCGTCACAAAATGGCCGTTTCTCTATATTTAGGGAGAATCAATAGCCGATAACACTAGCGATTCAACTCAATACCACTGTTGCTAGACTCGAGTTTCTACACTTTTGAGTAAAGTACGATAAAGCGCTTGAGTCGCAGGACCACTTTTGGCTCCTTTGGGCAAAGTGAGGTGCAGCGCAACTTGATATTGATGGGAGTGTTCGATCTCCAATACGTTAATTTTATCGCTCTTGCGGGTTGCGACTAAGTGCGCTGGTAGCCGACAAAATCCAGCGCCTTGCTCTACGGCGTGAAAAGCGTGGTCGAAGTTATCGACGGTAATACGCTGACGTGCGCGTAACCAACCCACATCTCTTTTCGTTTTGTCTGAATCACCTAAGTCACGGATGACAATTTGGCTGGTGGTTGCAAAATCGTCGATGGAAACATGCGGCTTTTTAGCGAGTGGATGGTGTGCTGCGATTACAGGCAGCATGGTTGTTACGCCAAATGCTTCGGCAGGGTAGTTGGTTATCGGTAAGTTGATGATTGCGATGTCAGCGAGCTCATTTACGACCATTTCGGTTGTTTTGCTCAGTGACGTTTCAACCACTTGAACGGAGGTCGTGTTGTTGTCCTCCAAAAATTGACTGAGTGGTGCATAAAGCCAACAAGGGTCACAAAGATGATCTATTGCGACCGTGATTTGAGATTCCACCCCACTTTTTAACTGCTCGCTGATGACTTCTAGTTCCCGCGCTTGTTCAAGCATGGATTGTGCACGACGCAGTATGGTTTTGCCGTGCTCTGTCAAACCCGCTTTGCGCCCTCGTACTTCGATAAGTTGAATACCAAGTTGGTCTTCTAACTTCCTCACCGAGTAGATCAATGTGGTATGGCTCTTGTTGAGCAGTAAAGCTGCGGATTGAATGCTGCCTTCTTGATTAATCGCTTGTAGCGTTTGCCATTGTTCTAAGGTCGTTTTTAGTCTCATGAGTCAATTTTTTAGACAGTTAATGGCGAAATTATGAACTTTTCTGTCAGTTTTATAAAGGTAATAATCTTGTCATCGAAAACGAGTCAATAAGAAGAGGAGACTCAAGATGGCGAAATTATTGCAAGTTGATTTTGAATTTCATGGTCCGTTTGGTGACGAGATGTCGAATGCTCTGGTCGACTTAGCTAAGTCGATTAACCAAGAGCCGGGCATGATTTGGAAAATCTGGACGGAAAGCGAAAAAGACAAACTCGGTGGTGGTATCTATCTTTTTGAAGATGAAGCCACGGCGCAAGCTTATCTCGAAATGCATGCCGCACGCTTACGAAAAATGGGCGTAGTCGAAGTACGAGGTCAAATTTTCGATATCAATGTGCCGTTAACGACGCTCAATCAAGGGCCTATTAGAGGATAAGGAGATGATGACCAACCGCACTTTTCTAACCGTTCATGGTGTCGTATATACGGTATTCGCTTTTGCGTTGTTTTTTGTACCAACCATAATGTGGCCGATGTATGGAGTACAAATTAACGACCAGTACGCGCTGTTTTTATCGCAGCATACTTCGATCTTTTTAGGTGGAATCGCAGCGGTGAGTTTGATGTTACGTAATGTGGAATCAGGGCATACTGCGAAACAGCTGTTTAAAGCATTATTGATTACTAATGGCTTAGGGGCAGTGATTACTACCTATGCCGGCATTATCGGAGTATTTGTCGGTTTTGGTTGGAGTGACCCAATATTCTTTGTCTTGCTTAGTTTGATTACGTACAAGCAATTAAGAGTGCAATAGAAAAAGCCCTGCTGTTTCTAGCAGGGCTTTGTCATATTTGGTTTAATTAGCGATCTAAATTCAAGTTATGATTCGCTTTTGTACGCGTAGTTATAGTAGCCGTATCCATAGCCGTATGAGTTAGATGCTTTTTTCTCAACTGCATTGAGAATCACACCTTTAACTTCAACGCCTGATTGCTCGAAGCGACCTTGCGCGACTTCAATCTCCTTCAAAGTCGTTTGATCAAAACGAGCGACCATCAGAGTTGTTCCTGCAAGCGCGCCAACAATGCTTGGGTCGGTAACTGCGAGTACAGGCGGCGTATCGATGATGACTAGATCGTATTGTGCAGACATCTCGTCAACAAAGCTCTTGAAGCGAGGGTGCATAAGAAGTTCTGACGGATTTGGTGGTACTTGGCCGCGAGTCACAACATCTAAATTATCAATGGATGTAGATTTAATGATGTTGCTAAGGGATGTCTTACCGCTCAAGTAATCAGAAAGACCGTTGTCCCAACGTAGACCGAAGCATTGCTGCAAATAACCTTTACGCATATCCGCATCAATAAGCAGCACTTTCTGACCGGTTTTCGCAGCGACGGCCGCAAAGTTGGTCGATACAAATGTTTTGCCGATAGATGGTGCAGGACCTGAAATCATAAGAACGTTATTCTTCGCTTCCATCATTGCAAAGTGCAAGCTAGTGCGAAGACTACGTAGAGCCTCAATGGAAAGATCGGCTGGGTTAGCTTCCGCTAGAAGGACTAGCTCATTGTTGCTGCCTTTGTTGCGCTTAAGCTTGTTTGCAAATTCCAGTTGTTGAATAGATTTTGGAACGCTTGCGTAAACTGGCATGCCAATCTGTTCAATTTGATCTGGTGTTTCCACACCACGGTGGAATGCTGCACGAATTAATACGAAAGCAACGCCTGCCATACCGCCAAGCAGTGTTGCTAGCACAACGATAAGCGCTTTTTTCGGCTTAATTGGCTTAGAGAAAGATTGAGCGTTATCTAAGATTCGAACGTTGCCAACTGTTCCGGCTTTAATAATGTTGAGCTCTTGAACCTTGTTCAATAGTTGGATGTAGATTTGTTGGTTTACTTCTACATCGCGTGTCATACGTAGAACTTCACGCTGTGTTTTCGGTAACTTTTGAACTTGTTTATTAAGACGTTCTTTCTCTTTTAGTAGTGTTTCACGTTTATCAAGTAGCGACTTATAAGCTGGGTGATCCTGTGTGAAGCGTTGGCTGATCTCACTTTCTTTGAATGTAAGCTCATTTAGCTGTGCTTCTAACTCAACCATTACTTTCAGCGTTGACTGAGCTTCAAGGCCTAAATCGATAGATTCATTTTCTTGACGGAATCGATTTAAAACGTCTTCAGAAGCGGTCAGTTTTGTTTTGATGTCTGGGAGGTGACCTTTCAAGAACTCGAGGCTTTGCTCTGCCTCTGCAGAATTTCTTTGAACGTTTTGTAAGAAGTAGTTTTGGCTAATGTCGTTCAAGATATCTTGAATCTTAGCGCGGTCTTCACCAGAGAAGCTTAAAGATATAATCCCGGTTTGCTTACCACGTTCGCTAATCGATAAGTTTTCTTGAAGTTTATTAATTGCATCTAATTTACTGATTTTGCTGACCGTGAATGAGTCACCAGTTTGAGCCACAAGTTCAGTCGCCAAAAATTGGTATCCATTCTTCTCAAGCAGTTCACCAACTTTACCTTCTAAAATGACGTTATTGTCATCTTCTAAGAGCCTGAACGTCTGTTTTTCAGAATCAATAACTTCAAGAGTTAAAGGAACGCCAACTGCGTAAGAAGGAGCATTAAATCGTGAAACGCTCAGACTGATTTGCTCACCTTGTAGTCGAGCTAGGCCTTTACCAATAATTGGCATGTAGTTTGGAGAAACGACAGTCGTTAAGTTGAACTTATCAACAGTACCGCCCAAGATCATACGAGATTTGATGATCTCTATTTCTGTTGTCGCTGATGATTCTGCTGAAAACAGCTCTCCCATATCACCAACCATCGCTGAAATACCACCTGAACTCTTACTTTCGATTTGGATAAGAGCGTCAGCTTTATAGATAGGTGTTGATAGAATGGCAACGCCGACGCCTATAATTGAAAATAGGACTACGGTACATAGAATGAGCCATTTGGCATCGAGAATGATCCCAAATAACTTTCCCAAATCGATCTCATCGTCGGCTTGACGTGATTGCTTAATAGTTTGTGTTGTCATTACTTTAACTTCTTAAATACCTTGCCATTGGCGTTTATTTAGCCTTGCGGCTTATAGTTTTTGAGACCACGCTTTTGCTGCTTTTTCTATAAGCGTATATGCATGTTCGAAAGCTTCTCTACTTTGTCTGTATGGATCAGGGATGTTTTGTTCATTTATCCACTGTCCAAACAGCATCGTTTTACCTCGTGCCTCAGGAGCGATTTTGGTTAAGGCTTCTAAATGACCTTTTTCCATAACCAATATCAGATCGTATTGAGCGCAAAGCTCAGGTGTTAATTGTCGTGCTTCGTGTCCATCTAAGCTTACGCTATGTTCGTTCGCGATAGTGGTTGCCATCTCGTCAGCAGCTTTTCCCGTTAGATGGCTCTTATCTACTGCGATTCCTGCTGATGCGACATGTTTGTTTGGTAGTAAAGACTGCAAAAGCCGCTCTCCTGTTGGAGAGCGGCAAATATTACCGACACAGACGACAAGAATATTAGAAAACAAATGCTTACCCTACTTTAAATTGTATGCTTATGATCTCAACTGAATTGCTGGCTTCTTTATATTGCGCAATTGAGCTGAGTAGCTATCGATTACGTGCCGCAAGAGATAAGTTTCTTGCGGCACGTTGTTTTACGGCCAAGTGCGTACTCGTAGTACACCTTCAGTTAGTTCATTAAAGCCGGAAATGGTTGGAACGAGCTGAGCAATCACACGATTCCAACGACTAACAGGTGCAGCCGTCACATAGACTATGTCGTAAGGGTTGAGATCAAACTCAGTACCAATCACCAAAGCAGAAGCGTCAGAAACATCTAGCTGATAAATGTCCGCCATTTTAGCTTCTTCTTTTGAACGTCTGATGACAAACACACCGGTAGCATCTGCGGAGATTTCACTGATACCACCAACGCTGCTAAGAGCCTCAGTAAGGCTCATGCCGCTACGATCAATTTTGAGTAATTTCGGATCGTTAACCTCGCCCATAACAAATACTTTTTGCGCATCGTTTCGAGGAATATGAACAATATCACCAGGCTTTAGAAGGCGGTTTTGAGTTAAATCGCCTTGTTGCATCAGAGCATACAAAGAGACGTTTTCAACAACGCCATTGCGTGTCAGTGTCGCATTACGCCAATCAGCCTCGGCAGCCAGTCCGCCAGCTCTATTCACAGCATCTAGAAGTGTAAGGGGGATGTTTGTAATTGGTTGTTGTCCTGGCTTGTTAACTTCGCCAGTTACATAAGTCTTTTTAGAGCGAAATGCCGCAACGCTTACATCGACCTGTGGGCTCTCAATGTATTTTGCAAGGCGGCTTGCAATGTCTGCACGAATCTGACGTACGTTTTTGCCTTCAACATGTACGACACCTATGTAAGGGTAGAAGATCGTGCCATCCGAATGCACCCAGTTACCCGCTTCGGCTGAGCTTCGGTATGAGCCCGCTGGGATCGTTAGCTCTGGGTGATCCCAAATAGTGATATTTAGGATATCGCCAGGTCCTACTTCGTATTCATATTTTGCGATTTCAATATCTAACTCTGGGTTTGGTTTTGAAAAAGGGTCCACTGAATTTAAAGACGTTACGCGCTCCAAAGTTAAGGGATAAACGGTAACCTGAGACTCTATATCACTCGATTCAGTGCTCATGACTGTTTTGTCACTGACCGAAAGGTGGCTACCAGGCAAAGTACACCCTGTAAGAAGGATTGGAAGTACTGATATCCCCAAAAATTTATTAAATGTGTTCATTGGTTTATAACTACCGAAAGAAAGTTTGCCGACTGAAATTGATTCATTCTAATTGAACTGAGTTTCATCAATATTGACGATTTACTGCAGTTTTAAGCCTTTAGAAAGCGAGTCCATTCAGAATTATTTGTGTAATAAACACTCCAAATGGCTGCTAGCGACTTAGAGCTCTTAGTTTTATTAATGAAGGTGTGAAAATCCGACCCACAAAAAATAGTCAACTATTATCCATCTGGTTGCAATAAAGGCAACAAGTTACTCGAAAAAATACTGACGAATACATGACAAAATTGTGTCTATTTAGCGTTATTGAGATGAATGCATGATTTTGCACAAGCAAACAGGCAGTAATGTGAAAAAACTCATGCCAAAGTTGTATGCATCCTATTTACACTATTATGCAACTGCCGTTATGCTTCGTGTTGCGGTCGGATATAACAACAAATATTGGAGCTAATTTTGAAAATCAAACTTTTAACGGCAAGTGTGGCTGCTGTTCTACTAGCAGGTTGTGGTAGTGACAGCGATCCTGAGGTAAAAACATACTCAGTACAGGCTTATGATCCAGCTGTTATCGGCATGGAAGTATCTTATGACTGTGGTGGAGACTTAAAAGGTCAGGCTGATGAGCTAACAACAAACTATGAAGGCATGGTTGGTAAAGCTCGCATTAGCCATATCGACGTAGTGAGTGCACCAGGTGAATGTACTTTCACATTGAAGCATACTGATAAGAGTGTAGATGCATCTAACGGAAAACCTATTACGTCTGATTACAAGATTCCTAAAGGTCTTGCCCAAGCTGACTCTTTAGTTACAGGTTCTCCATTTACAACGTTGGTAGCTAACTCTCTAGATGACGGAGAGGTATACTCATCAGATACTGCTGAAAAAGTATTTGCCAATTTAGGTATCGATATCAATGCAAGTGGTAAAACAGTTGACGAAATCCTTCGTGATACAGAGTCTGTAGTTGCTAACCTTCAAAGTGAAGGCGGCAATAGTGAACTTGCTACGAAGCTAGTTGCTACGGCAAATATCGTGTCTGATATCATTAAAGCGAACCCAACAGCTGCACCTGAAGCCGTGGCTGTAGCTGCAAAATCAATGGCAGAAGAAGTGATTGCGAAATACCCGCATTACCCTAAAGCAGGCGCGGATTCTGAAGAAGTGATTTACGTAGAAATCTCTGAAGAAGATACGAAGAACGTTGTTGAGCAGGTTGAAAAAGACATTGCTGCAGGTAAGCCTGTAGACCAAATCAAACCTACCGTTCCACCAGTTCCAGATGCGAAGCCTGGTAAGCCAGTTGA
The DNA here is from genome assembly GCF_033337395.1 of Vibrio sp. YT-19(2023). Taxonomy (NCBI): domain Bacteria; kingdom Pseudomonadati; phylum Pseudomonadota; class Gammaproteobacteria; order Vibrionales; family Vibrionaceae; genus Vibrio; species Vibrio sp. YT-19(2023). The sequence goes on from NZ_JAWOQN010000002.1 coordinate 187,132, forward strand.
TCCGGTTGCTCCACCATCAGGCGGTTCAGGCGGTAACTAAGCAAGTTTTTGCTGATAAATTCTAAAGGCCTCTTCAGAGGCCTTTTTTGATCCTATCGTATTGTAGTCATCACCTTTTAGTGAGCCCTTTTCTGTTTAAGTAAGGCAGGATGTGCGGACGTGATTCGCCAGCCAGTTTACTGGTGACTTCTTGTGACCAAGTACTCTGTTTTTGATTGCTCGAACGGTTTGCATAGTAGTTTTGCATAGTTTGGTCATACGTCTGAATATCATCCAAGCTTAGGTCTTGATACTGATTTTCATGCACCACGACATGCTTAGGTAGGCGAGGTTTTACTTCAGGGGCTTGATCTGGATGACCAAGACACATACCAAATAAAATGGCGGTATTTTTAGGTAAACCTAATAATTCGTCTACTTTTTGGGCATTGTTTCGTAAACCACCAATATACACACCTCCTAGTCCCATCGACTCCGCCGCAAGCAAGCAATTTTGTGCCATGATGCCCGAGTCTACAGCGCCTATTAGCGTTAACTCGGTAAAATCAGCTTGAACATCTGGGTTGATACTGGCGTGGCGCTGGTAATCAATACAAAACACCAAAAACTCAGCCGCGCTTTCAACGTACCCTTGATTTCCGGCATATTGAGCTAATAGCGTACGTTTTTCTTTGTCGGTCACGCGGATAATTGAAACGACTTGCAACATGCTTGATGAGGACGCCGCAAGGCCGGCTTGAAGAATGGCATCTAATTGTTCGCTCTCAATCGGTTGTGAGGTGAATTTTCGAATTGAGCGGTGATTGAGAATTGTTTGAATCGTGCTGTTCATGGTGACTTAACATCCCCTGTTACGTGTAAAGGCTGAAGACTCACCTTAGCGACATTTGATGAGTCGGTAAACTATCTCAAAAGAAAAACAATGCTTGGCGCATAAGTGTGAAGGCGAATCGAGAATACATCACTCGTTCTGTTTGAGAGCGTATATACTGTTTTTAGAATCAATAATTTAAATGCAGTGGAAAATATGAAAGAACTCATTGTTCATACAGTTACGGTGTTTATGGGCTTCTTTGCCATCATGAACCCTATCGCCAATATTCCCATCTTTTTGAGTTTAACTGCTGATGAAGATAAAGAAACCATCCGTTCCATTGCGCTTCGCTCGGTTTTTATTGCATTTATTATCATCGCGATATTTTCTATTGCCGGTAAGTTAATTTTTGATTTGTTTGGTATCACGCTTTATGCATTGCGAATAACAGGCGGTATTTTGGTGTTTTTGATAGGTTTTAACATGCTTCAAGGTGATTCGACGCATCAGAAAACCAAAGAGAAGGCGTATTCACCAGCTCAGCAACGGGCGGCATTGAGTATTGCAGTGTCTCCACTGGCGATGCCAATATTAGCTGGGCCTGGAACGATTGCTACCGCGATGAACTTTGCGACAGCGGGTGGTTTCGATCAAACCATTATTACTATCGTTTCTTTCGCTGTCCTCTGTGTGATCACCTATGTACTGTTTTTATTTGGAGACAAATTGGTCAAAGCGGTTGGACCAAGTGCTCTAAATGTTGTGACTAAAATGATGGGCTTAATTCTAGCGGTTATTGGTACTCAAATGTTCATTGATGGCGCGGGCGAAGCCTATAAAACGGTTTTCTCCTAGATTTCTCTTAGACCTTGCCACCTTGGTTAAGCCCGCAATTACATTTCTAACGGGTACGGATTTTTTGAACTTTAGTTTTCATTTTCTAAGAGAGAAATAAATAGACTTCACTATTTCAATAATAAGAATATTCAATTGTTGTGATTGCACGAATTTCATTACTCTTTTGGCAAGGAGAATGGGGGAAATATGGCAACAAAAGCAATTGTAGTAGAAGGTGGCGCGATGCGAGGCGTCTTCGCAAGCGGAGTGTTAGATGCGTTTTTAGAGCAGAGTTATAAACCGTTTGATTTTGCAATCGGTGTATCTGCTGGTGCATCAAATTTGATTGGGTATTTGACCGACTACCCGCATCGCAGTATTAACGTCATTACTAAGCTGGCCACAAGTAAACGCTTTTTTGACCCGACTCGCTTCGTTAAAGGTGGGGACCTCATCGATGTGAAGTGGTTGTTTGAAGAATCTAATCGCTTGTATCCCGTCGATGAAAATAAACTGTTTAATGGCGTTCCTTTTCTCGCAGCGACAACAAATGTAGATACAGGGCAGGCAGATTACTATCGCGTGACACGTGATAATTTTCACCATGCGATTGAAGCGACAACAGCATTACCGATTGCCTACAAGCATACCCCTTGTTTTTCTGGCGGTTGTTATACCGATGGTGGGGTCGCTGACTCTATACCAGTGCGTGAGGCTTATCGTCGAGGGGCTCGCGACATAACCGTAGTACTCTCTCACCCGCTGAATTATGCCAAAAAGCCAGTTAAGACCACATGGCTGATGAAGAAACTGTTTGCGGAGCACCCCAAAATGGCGGGTGCGATGTTAAGACGTGCAGATAACTATAATCAATCATTAGAGTTTATTCGTAACCCTCCACCAGGAACACATGTTAGGGTAATTGCCCCACCAGATAATTTTCATGTTCAGCGCTTATCAATGCGACAATCCGTTTTACTAGAAGGGTATGAAATGGGGCTGATTGAGGGGCGAGCGCATCTCACTAGTTTATCTGGTGTTCATGGTTTAGACCGGGAAAATTGTCATTTTTGCGTTTGATTATAAAAGAGCCTCATAGTGAGACTCTTTTGCATAACGTTCAAAGGGTGATTTAGTTGACTTTATCCCAAGCCATCTCCCAGTGTGAACCTATTCCAGGCTCGTAATGGTTTGCGCTTTCTTTCCACTGCATACAGTAACCAGAGTATGGGAAAGGTTTACATTGATAAATGCCCCCGTCGCTGGCAAGCACTTTTGTGCCCGCCGTGTAGCTAGATAGTCCTTCAGGGAAGACAAAATCGTACTCATCAGATGGTGGTGGAGTAACTGACTCTTCTTTTAAGTGAAAGTCGAGTGTTTGCTGATCCACCAAGTTGCCATCTTTATCCTTAATACGTGTTACGAGCATATGGTGACCCGGCTCCGATTTACTTAAAGCGAGCGATATCGCCTCTACCGAGCCGTCTTTCATTTCGTTTGCCCAACTTGCAAGTGGTTCGCGATGGTGATTGTAAACGGTGAGTTCTGCATTTAAATCGCCTTCAGCAGTTAGTGTCAGATCCAACGTTGTCGGTGTTGACTCAATGATATACTCGTCTGCTAAGCCATCTACTGTGAGTGAGTATTCTGGGACAGGAGTTTCAATGTTATAGCCGATCTCTACTCGCTCAAGGCCGCTATTTGCTTGCAGATACACCGGATTAGTACCATAAACAGGAGTGAATTTATCCTCTGCATACTGCCCGGCTTGCAGTTTTGCTTGTTCTTGGTTTAGCTTAGTCGCGAGTGCGTAAGACCAGTTTTTCGCTTGGCCCATTGCTGCATCGGTAATTTCTAGTTCAGTTCTATACGCCACGTTTTCACCTGCTTGATCAAATACGCGTGTATAAACCGAATCCCCAATATTTAAATCCATTGTAGGAATAATTTGACCGCCTTGCTTCCAATCTGGAATAACGGGACTGTCACCATCAAATTTCACATCGATCACGTTATAAAATGAGGCTGCAGTGTCGCCAACATCTCATACTGCCAGGATGACATGGTATCCCTCGCGAGTAGGCACATTACATTGATGGCTTACCTGTTTCGGGGGTTGAACCATATTGCCGTCGACGACACAGAAAGGAGTTAGATCAAAAGAGTCTCGTGATAGTGAAGCGTTTGGGTTCCAATCAGGCTTGGTGATGTAATATTTCCAGTCGCGCGTCACGTGGTTAGCGGTAAATGTCCATTCAAAAGGTTGTGTACCTGCTTGAATAGGGCGTTTTACCCAACGGTCGGCAGTTTGCTCATCAAGGGCAGCTGCTAAAGCGGTTTCGGCACTCGCTATTTTACCATCGCGAGGCCCTGTTTCGGGAAAGCCATCAGGGCCTTCAACGCTTTGCGGTTCATATTGAATCGCACCGCAGTTATTATTTTTTTCGTTAGTATCTGGCGATGGATACTTACATAGTGCCGAGCGACTTGCAGCGACACCACCATTGGTTTCTGATACATAACCGTGAGCCGCAGCACCTGAGCTAATGCTTGCAAGTGCTAACGCGAGTACGGATTTGGTTGGAAATGATTTCATCACATGTCCTCTGTTATGGCTGACAAACTAATGTCACACCCCGGCGCATGCTGAGCATAAAGCAACGCTACAGAAATTGGACTTCTGTAACACTGAGTCATGGTAACCCCGCTATCATGAGCATTCTTTTAGATTTTTAAATGCTGACAGACCGGAAGCTTTGCGTCCCACCCTTTCGAATGGTTTGCCGAAATGTGATTGAGCAGCCAAAATTTAGCTTAAGAATTTACATGTGGAAAAGTAAACGTCACTGACATGGAATCCTGTTCTCAAATTGAAAGATAACGATATCTTAACCTCGTCAATATTATGCAGTATCGTATTGCAAGATATTGATTTTAATTTTGTTTTTATCTTATTAATAATCATGGAGAATGAGTGGAGGTTTGTTGGGGATAAATGGAGAGGAATCGTGCTAAGGGTGGAAGAAGTTCTGTCTAAAGGGCGGATTGTACCGCCCTCTGAATGGTGTTATTTCGGCATGATGACAGTATCAATCACGTGAATGACACCGTTTTTAGCTTTCACATCGGTTGCAATGACATTTGCATCGTTAACCATGACTTTATCACCCATGGTTTTAATCATCACATCTTGCCCCTGAACCGTAGTCGCTTTGTCTAGCTTAACAACATCGGCAGCCATCACTTTCCCTGGGACGACGTGATAAGTCAAAACAGATACTAACTTGTCTTTGTTTTCCGGCATTAAGAGCATGTCGACTGTGCCGTCTGGCAGTTTTGCAAAAGCGTCATCCGTTGGTGCAAAAACAGTAAATGGGCCTTCCCCTTTGAGAGTGTCAACCAAGCCCGCTGCTTTCACCGCAGCAACAAGCGTATTGAAAGAGCCGTTGTCAGCGGCAACGTCGACAATATCGGCTTTCATCATGCCATGCTCATGAGCCTTGACGGGAAGCATAAAAGATAATGTCGCCATCAGTGTAGCCGCGATAACTAAGATACGTTTGAACATAGTGTGTTCCTTACTAGTTGAGGGTACAGCGGGTTCCCTTGAGTGTGTTTGCATTTGTACGCATCGTGATTGAAAGATGATCATCGCGTCCTACTTTCTTTTGAGGGCCTAACATGTCGCGCAAGAATTCGTCTGCCTTCTTGTTTCACATCGGCTCGTTTCCGCCACGCCCATAAGCGCTCTCTTGCTGCCTTAGCTGCTTTGTCTGGTGCGATAATAGGTGCAAGGTAACGGCTATCTGGCTGCAACTGATACATGACAGCTTCCATCTGGGTCATTGTCCAGGGCTCGAATAAAAGAGGGGGAGGAACCATTTGTAACTCAGGCACCCACTTGTAGATGAACGTACCGTTAGGATCATGTTCTTGGGCTTGCTTGATCGGATTATAAATACGGATTGTGTTAGTCCCGGTTACTCCTGCTTGCATTTGGAATTGTGGGTAATGAATTCCAGGCTCAAAGTCGAGAAATAGTTGCGCTAAATGCGTTACACCTACTCGCCAATCCATGTTCATGTGGTGAGTAAGAAAGCTAACCAGCATGGCACGCATGCGAAAGTTAATGTAACCAGTGTGGTGCAAACAGCGCATGCAGGCATCAATCAAAGGTACGCCAGTATGCCCGGATTTCCATGCTGCTAACTTTTCTTCATCGAAAGTACTACTTTGTTTAATCAATGGTTCGTAAGCCCGATTAACGCAGTAAAACTCCATGTCGTATTCCGATTCGAATTTTTGGATGAAGTGACAGTGCCAATGAAGCCGTGAAGACAATGCAATTAAGCTGCGACGAAATCCAGCGACTTGCCAGTGTTTCAAAAGGTATTGATAAACTTCACGCAAGGATATGTTACCCCAAGCGAGGTATGGAGAAAGTCGAGTACAGGCTGTGCGTGAGGCTGTGGGACTAGAAATGCTTCGATAGTAATCACGACCTCGACGATGAAAAAAGTCCTCTAGTGTTTTCCAAGCGAGCCGGCTTCCTCCCGTTTGCATTCCTTTGCATTTTGATAGCCAGGATGATGGTGGCGAAAACGAACAGCCGAGAGCTTCTGCATCCAATGAATGCAATAAGTCGGTTTGGAGCTCAATAGGGCTTATTGAGGCTCTCATGACAGAATCCCAATGTTTGTCCCAACCTTGCCGGTTTTTTGCACCTCTGATAACAGCACCGTGTTCGAATTCAAACCAGTCGATGTTCTGCTCATACAGCCAAGCGGCAACTTGTTTGTCGCGCTCAAAGGTGCAGTTGATTCCTATTTCTTGGTGAGAAAAAACAGCGTTGATTTGATATTGCGCTTGAATTGATTGGAAACATGCTAAGGCATCGTCATACAGCACCGTGATTCGATGCCCATAGGCTTTGAGCGTCTCATCCATGTCTTGCAGTGATTGCCAAACAAATCGCCAGTGGCGCTCAGAATAGTGTGGGTTATTCAATAGCAATGGTTCAACAATATATAAAAGCACAGTTGGGTGCTTTGTTGATAATGCTTGAGTTAGTGGTTGATGGTCAGTCAGCCTTAAATCTCGTTTTAACCACACGACATTGATTGTTTGCATCGGAATCCTCTTTGTTTCCGATGTTGTACGCAAGTAAACCGAAGAAATCTCATCCAATGATCGGTTTTATTCCACAAAACGTAGAGGTAACTTTTAGGGAGGTGACACATGGCAATACCATTGAGTAAGTTACAAAAATACTTCTATGTAGACAAATTGGTCATTCATTCGCTTGATCTCGCATTGTACCAGGCATCTGTTGTGATTGATGGAGAAGCGCAATTTATCACTGATGACAACGGTATCTTTTTGAGGGCTCATTCCCTGATCGAGATGCAAAAGAAGTGCAGGAATATCAAAGCAAATAAGCAGGTCTTAGTGCATCAAAGTGCTTATGATGAAATGGTGGGGCTACCCGAAGGTAAAAGAGACAATCAACTAGAGGTATTGGTGAGGGATACAAAATTGTATTGAAAGAGTATTGGTGCGCAGTAAAAGCGAGCCACCTTACGGCAGCTCGCTAAATATAAGGAGAGTTAGGCTTAGTCTTGTTTACGCTGCGCTTCTTTTTGCGCGTACTTAGCGGCACGTCGAGCTTCTCTTTGCTTGGCACTTTCACCACCAACATGCTGCTCGCCTCGCTGCTCTGCAAGAACAATTTGTTTTTCACGCTCGCGGAATCGAGCAATTTGTTCTTCTGAGTGTTTGCCGTGACATTTTGGACAGCTCACGCCTTGCTCGAACAATTCTGACTGTTTGTCTTCTTCAGTGATCGGTAGACGACAAGCGTTACATAAATCGTAATCTGCTTTTTCTAGCTGGTGGTTCACGGCAACACGACCGTCAAATACGTAACAATCGCCTTCCCACATGCTCTCTTCTTGAGGAACTTCTTCAAGATATTTAAGAATGCCGCCTTCTAGGTGGTAGACCTCATCAAAGCCCTGTTCTTTCATGTAAGCCGTTGATTTTTCGCAGCGGATACCACCGGTACAGAACATCGCAACTTTCTTGTGTTTTGCCGGGTCCATGTTTTCTTTTACATAGTCTGGGAATTCACGAAAGGTTTCAGTATTTGGGTTTACAGCGCCTTTGAATGTCCCGATCTCGATTTCGTAATCATTACGTGTATCGACAACAAACACTTCAGGATCAGCAATAAGATCGTTCCACTCTTGAGGTTTCACGTAAGTACCCACTACGTGGCGAGGGTCTATACCTTCAACACCTAATGTTACGATCTCTTTTTTCAATTTCACTTTGGTGCGATTGAATGGCTGGGTCTCAGAATACGACTCTTTGTATACGGTGCCAGTCAAACGAGGTTCGTTGTTTAGCCACTCCAGTAGCGTATCAATACCTGCACGATCAGATGCAACAGTACCGTTGATACCTTCACTTGCCAGTAGTAATGTTCCGCGAATATGGTGTTTTTCCATCAACGCAAGTAATGGCTCGCGTAGCTCTTGATAGTTATTCAGCTCAACAAACTTGTACAGCGCACAAACTACATACTGACTCATGAGGTTTCCTTTAAAAATACAGGTGGTCAACGACCTTAAAATTTTAGCGGCACGAAGTATACCTGACTAAACTAGTCGGAAATACGGACAAATTATACGGATATTATGAGTAGGCGGGGCCTGGCGGTCTTTGGTAGGGGGAGCATGTCCGCAGGTGAAGCCGCTATGTGTTCAAATTATAAGCATTAATTATAGTGGTTTAGGTAGGTTGGAGCCGATACTTTTGGTTTAAATTTATGCTGTTATTCTCTTTTAGGCCCTTCAAAAAAGTTAGGCGCAAGAAGCACCAAGTAATCACCGGAGTCATTGACAAGGAAAGGACATGTCGCAGTTTTATACATGAGGTGGTGAGGGATAAAGGTTTAGGGACAAAGAGTGAATGACTGATCGCCATTGTTCATAAACCGCTATAAAACGCCTTTTCACCACATACTGAAAAGGCGTTTTTCTAACGTCTGCCGTGCTTATTTCAACGTAGCTGCGGTCTGTTTTCCCATGGCAATGAGCCTGTCGAGAATACGTTCACCGTCGGCACGTAAGCCGTTGTGCTCGTACTCATTGGTGATCCACGCTTTTGAGTTTGGTATTAACGCGAGCGTCTCTCGGCTGATATCCATTTCAACAAACATATCATCGGCGTAAACTGCGCAACTGACAGGCACTTTGTTCTGAGCCAGTTGTGTTTGATCGTACAGCGCAGTCCAATCTTTTTTCGCTGCCAATATTTCTGCGGCGTCTTTTAGTGGTTTGAGGTTAACGTATTGGTCGAACATCCATGGGAAGACCATTTCCCCCGTAAAGTAAAATGGCTTGCCAGATTCATAATTAAACTCTGATCGGGTTTGGCGAACGCGGTGCGCACTCCAATTCGACGCGAAGCTTTGGCAGTAAATCGATTCATGCAAAATGGCGTAGATCGGGTTGGTTTGGAAGTTTTGCTGCGCCAACATATCGTTTAAGAACTCATAACGAAGTTGTGGTTTGCCGTTCACTTCAATCAACGCGCTTTCTAGCCAATAGTAAGTTGGTAAGAAAGTATCACTCACACCAAAGTTGATGCCGATTTGTTGAAATTGCTCCACTGTGAAGCGTTGACCATTTGGTAGGTACTCTTCATTTTCCAGCAAGTGATTCGCAATGTTTTGGCAAAGTTGTTGCGCACTTGGAAATTGTTGGAAGAACGCTTGGTTTTTCTCCATGGTGCGTTTGAAAGTGGCTTCATACACATCGTCGGCATGACGTGAGACTGATGGCACGCCACCTGTGATGTAGCTTTGTAGCAAGCTGTCTGGGAACAAAGACAAATAGGTGAGGGAGCAAAACCCACCAAAGCTTTGACCTAAGATCGCCCATTTTTCGACGCCAAATTGCTCACGAATGTATTCCGCGTCGCGCACGATGTTATCCGCTCGGAAGTGGCTCAAGTAGTCTGCTTGTTGCTCTGGCGTGAGGTGAGCAAGCGTCTGGTGATTAATTACGCTGCTGTTGCCCGTACCGCGCTGGTCGAGAAGCAAAACTCGGTACTCTTGCAGGGCGCGTTTTACCCAGCCATTATTGCCGTTTTGACGTGGAGAGGGAAAGCCAGGCCCGCCCTGAAAGTAAACCAACCAAGGTTTGGTCGATTCTTCATCGCCAACTAGGCAAACCGAACGGGCGAAGACTCTAATGGTGCCTTTGCTTGCGTCTTGGTAATCCAGAGGAACGGTAAAACTGTGGGGAGTGTAATGCAATCCTGCGTCGATAAATGATTGAGCGTTCATTGTTATCTTTATTTCCTTATTGAGGGGTAGCGCTACTTTACTGCGAATGGCGCGAAGAACCAACGCTATTTCCCAATTGCCTCTTCAGTTCTATACCTTGGTCAAATCAATGTAAGTTCAAGAAAATGAAACGATTAGCGACTGGTGCAACTGGTTGAGTGAGCTATGCTCAATAGAGTTGCGACAAAGTAAGAGCATGGAGGAAGTCGGATGAAAGTGTCACTGGCTCGATGGACAATTGTGACTTGTTTAATAAGCGTACCTACTTTTGCCGTTGTTACGCCCAACCCACCTCAGTTACAGGCAAAAGGCTACGTATTAATGGACTTTCAATCCGGTGCCATTATTGCCGAGTATAACGGGCGAGCAGGCCTTGCTCCGGCGAGTTTAACCAAGTTGATGACCGCTTATGTAGTTGGACAAGAAATCAAAGCGGGGCGTTTGAAATGGGATGATGTTGTCACCGTGAGCGAAAACGCGTGGTCGGCCAAGTTTCCCGGTTCTTCTAAAATGTTCATCAAACCGAAAGATGAAATTAGTGTTGCGAACTTAATGCGCGGCGTGATCATCCAATCAGGAAATGACGCGTGCGTTGCACTGGCTGAGCATGTTGCAGGCAGTGAACGCGGCTTTGTTGCCTTGATGAATGGTTGGGCGGAGAAATTAGGACTGCAAGACACCTATTTTGTGAACTCCCATGGTCTTGATAGTGATGGCATCCAAACCTCACCAACCGATATGGCAAGACTCATGCAGTCGATCATCAGCGATGTTCCTGATGTGTACGCGCTATACAGTGAGAAAGTCTTCAAGTGGAACGACATTACGCAGTACAACCGCAATAAGTTGTTGTGGGACAATTCCATTGATGTCGACGGGGGAAAAACCGGCTACACCAGCAATGCCGGATACAGCTTGGTGAGCTCGGCCAAAGAAGGAAGAATGCGCCTTATCTCGGTGGTGATGGGTACGCCAAGTAAACAGGCTCGGATCAGCCAATCGAAGAATCTACTCAGCTATGGTTTTCGCTTTTATGACACCAAGCAAGTTGCTAAACAGGGGGAAGTTGAGTCTAAAGTTCGCGTTTGGAAGGGAAATGCTAATCAAGTTGAGGCGATCTTTGCTAAAGATGCCTATCTCACTCTGCCTCGTTCAATGACGGCTGGGCTTGATAAGAGTGTGGTGTTAAATGAACCGTTGATTGCGCCGATCGCGCAAGGAGATGAGATTGGTAAGGTCGTTTGGAAAAGCGATGACAGTACCGTGGCGAGTTATCCCTTGGTCAGCAGCCAAGCGGTAGAAGAGGGCTCGTGGTTCGCTCAGCTTTGGGACAGTCTGGTGCTGTGGGTGAAATCGTTCTTTAACTAGAATAAAAACGAGCAGAAGTGTCTTTCTGCATTTTTTTGTTGATGGCCGCCCAGCTAAACGCTGGGCGGTGTTTTATTTAACGGTTTATTCCGACAAGGTGATGATTGGTAAATCGTCCCAAATCTTACTTTCATCCGATGCGCCACCGGAGAAGTTCCAAGGGCCTTTGTCTTGTTCTAGCGGACGGTAAGTTGCCGAAAGGCCGTCTAAGTCCCAAGTCGTGACATAGAAGCGGATACCATCGAGCGAATCTGGGCGGCCTAGTGCATCGCTAGCAAAGTCCATTGAAATGGTGTTGTTGGCTTTGTCTACTGTCACTGTTGGTGCTGGCGTTACGGCTTCTCCCCATGTCGTCGCGTTTGCGCCTTGAGTGTTGTAAATCGAACTTTGCCAGCCGAAGACCACGGCATTGCGACTCCATGTTCCGCTTGGCATAGAAGCGTTGATCTTAGGCAGTTCCGTTAGGTTGGTTGCCGCTTCTTCCGGTAAATCAATGAAGATGGTGAAACCAACGTGGTCAAAGCCGTTTGGTGGCAACCAAGTATCGGTGATCTTGTCCATAGTGAAGGTCAAGCGCACGTTACTGCCGACGGTAAATACCTCAGCTTTGTTGATTGCGAGTTGGCTGTTATCTTTATCGAACGTTGGATCCGTTGGTAGCGAGTAGTTACCGTTAGGACCGCCCATGCCATCTTGCGCATCGCCTGCGTCATCAATAGTGTCGTCTGGCGTGTTTGACCAGCTTAAGTCCGACACAAAGTTTACATCTTCAATGCCTGCTTTCTTCTCCGTGGAGTAAATCGCGAAGCGGTGTTGCTGTTCGCCAATCGCAAAGTGACGGGTAGATAAAGTCACGCTGAACTGACCGTCAGCGCCCACGGTAATGGCCTGTGCGGTTTCTAGATTACCGTCCACGACAAGGTTCAATTTCTCGTTTGCGTTAGCAGTACCAGTAATCACGATGTCATCAGTGATGGTTTGTCCTTCCCAATCCTGTGCCAGTTGGATGTTGAGATCTGGGGTCTCTACCGATTGGATGTCGTTAGTTTTCGAGTAAATCACGGCAGATTTGGCTGGTAGCTCAAGGGTTACGTGACCGTTTTCATCGGCGATTAACTGTTCTGGAGCTTCTGCCCAGTTCGACATGATTTGTTGTTGGAAGACGGTGCCGCCAACTTGTTCTACATCGAGTTGGTTCATCAACATCGGCGAGTTGGATGTATTCATCACAACCAAGACTTCGTCGTTATCCAACGTTCGGGTAAAGGCGAAGACGCCCGCGCCCGCTTTATCGCTGCCAATCACTTTTATTTCGCCACGTGTCATGACTTTGTTTTCAGTGCGTAGCTTGGCAAGTTCTTGAATAAACAAGTACATCTCACTGTTTTGGTCGAATGAGTCTACGTAGTTGCCATCTTCACGGTACCCTCCGGAGAACATCGCATCGCGCGCTGCTGACATCGCCTGTTCTGTACCTTGGTAAATCACAGGAATACCCGGCACGCTCATCATGGTGATCAGTGCTTGTTTCATGTCATTCACGCTACCTTGCGACAGAAAACGCGGCATATCGTGATTATCAATGAAGTTCGGCATGATGTATGGATTTGGGAACATCTCCATCATTTTCTCAAGACGGAAACGTAAATAGTCGGTCGGTTGTCCTGATGCAAATACGCGCGTCATGGTCGCTTGCAATGGGAAGTTCAGTACCGAGGTTAGCTGTTTCGGCGAGCCACTTTCACCGATGTAAGTCAGCATCTTCTCTTCGCCTTCGGTGTGGTAAGGCGTAGATGTTTCGAATACTTCACCAAAAGTGAGGAAGTTGTCACGACCGGTATCAACCGCTTGCGTCATCACACCATCGTCGGCGTGTAGGAAGTCGTTCCAGAAATCGTGTTCAACAAACTTCACCGTATCGATACGGAATCCGTCGACGCCGACTTCGCGAATCCATTTTCGGTAGCTCTCTTTTAAGTAAGCGCGCACTTCGGGATCGGACGTATTAAGGTCATCCAAATCAGAGAGTTGCCATGTTTTTTCTTGTACCGGATCGTTGTGGTCGGTGATGGTTGGCGTCCAGTGGTAACTACCTGTGCCGTCTGTTTTACACTCGTTCATGTTGAGTGGGTACGGCAGTTCTTGCCCGGCGGGTAGTGCATTTTTTATCAAACGGAAGCCTTGGCAAGGTAGGCTTGGATCATAACTGTAAGGATCATCGTAGGTGAAGAAGTTGCCTACATGGTTGGTCACGATGTCCTGAATTAAGAACATGTTACGTGCATGCACTTCGCGTGCTAACGCTTGGTAGCTTTCCATGTCACCAAAGTGCTCATCCACTTTTTGAAAATCGCGCGCCCAGTACCCATGGTAGCCGCCGTAGTTTTGCTCAGCATCCCACCATTGGTTAGCAACTGGCGGAGTAATCCAGATCGATGTGGCACCGAGATCTTCGATGTAGCTTAACTTATCACTCACGCCAACGAGGTCGCCGCCGCTGAATTTTTTATCCGACGTCGGATCGAACTCGTTTTGCCCTTGATCATTGAGAGCGCTGTCGCCGTCGTTAAAACGGTCGATCATCAAGAAGTAAATGATTTGATCTTGCCAATCAGGAGATGCCACGTGGCTTCCTGTATCGACTGGTGCGGTTTCGTCGCTTCCACAGCCAGAAAGAGCTAGAGCGATCGATAAAGGAAGTATTTTTATTTTATTCATTGGGTTAGGTAGAGTTTCAAACACAGTTTTTGCCTCCGTTATGCAGCAATGCAGAAACGATAAAGCAAAGGTTTGAAATTGAGAGTGTCATTTCACGCCAAAAAAGACGTGATATGATGTCACGAAGAGACGATTTTGATCTGACCGACAGTTTTAATTGAGCGGTTGCACAATAGGATATTGTATCGGGTAATGCTCTTTCGCGAGCTCGTTGTCGGATTCATCATAAAGGCGGAAACGGCACTGCTTTGCAGTTTGAGTGAGCGATAATTGCAGCACCCAACAAGCATAATGTAGCGAGTGTTGGGTCAAGCGCATTACGTGAGGTGTAGGGGCATCATCGACGTAACAGTCAATCCTCGCAACGTTTTCAAGTCGGCATGCCAGTTCGACAAAGAGCGTGTATTGCGCCCCAATATTAATAAGCTGCCGAGTCGGGACAATGTATTCCGTTGCGCCAATTAAAAGCCCCTTGGAGACCACGTAATCACGCTGGTGGTTGTTATCAATGTAGCGCTCACCATCGACTTCATAACACAGTCTAAAGGTCAGTGGATGTGCGACAGGAAGCTCTGTTGTCGCCCATAGTTCGGTGCCATTATTCAAAAAACGCTCGAAGAAGGCTGGGTAGCGACGCCACGTGCCATCACGGTCTCGACATTCAACGGAGACCACTTTTTCAAACGCAATATTGTCCACTTCCATCCATATTTTGCCGACAGGTTGGTCGATGTGGTTATCGTCGAAGGTATTGGCTTTGGCGTAGTACAAGCGGATCGGTTGTTGATTTAGTTGAGTTCGGTTATCCAAACATTGTTGGCGATACTGCATGGGGGAAAACGGATACCAACGACGAAAAGTGCGGTGAAAGTTCGATGGTTCTTCGTAACCAAGTTGATAGGCGATTTGCTGCGTTGTGAGTTGGGTGTCGGCAAGCAAAGTGAGTGCTTGCTTTCTTTTAGTGAAATCAACGCATTGAGAGTAGCTCATTTGCTTCTCTTGCAGTCGACGTTGCAAGGTGCGTTTGGAGACGCCCAGTTGCCTTGCCGCTTGCTCTAACTTGAGCGCGTAATTGCTGTTTTTGATGAACAAGGCGTTCAAAACACTCAGTAATTCTGGTTGTTCAATTGGCTGGTGAGAAAGCAGCAAATAAACATGTTTCACCAAATCAAACACGTTTGAACTCGTTTTAGAATCTTGCGTTTCCTCTAGAAAAATATCGGCCGCGAGTGGATTGTTGGCGTGAACTTGTACCTGTATTGATTCGCTTAGCTCAAGTATTTCCAACTGCATTCTGAGCAAGCCAAACACCGACTCCGCCCAATTTGGCATATCGGCCGTTCTACATTCGACTTGCAGATGGATTTGGGCATCACCATGTTGCAATGTGACGTACAAACGGCGGTCGAATAATGAGACACTTTTACTCCACCAAAGCAGCCCTTCTTGGAGGTTAGGCGCTTCTTTCAACATCATGCATTGCAAGGCCACCAACTTCTCAATGTGCCAATATTCGCCGGCAATTCGAAGGTGATTGTGACCGAGCTTTTTGCACAGAAAGGATGTAATAACGTTATCTTGAGGCAGCATGAGTTGAGTTTGGTTGCGAGCAAACATGCATTATTGCTGAAAAGATGAAGAAGTTCAGTGAGAACGCTCAAAGCCTTTCTTATCGTTTTATTTTCAAATTTATTTTGAAAATGTTTTTAATCGAAATCGGTTTTTCCCTTTATCTCATGAGGTTATGCTGTTACACAGCTTAAATTCATTAATTGGAGAACCTCATGGATATCGTACAAGCTGCAAAATCTCGTTACTCAACGAAAGTGTTTGACCCAACGCGCAAGCTACCTCAAGAAAAAATCGATGCAGTTAAAGAGCTGATTCGTTTTAGTCCATCGAGTGTGAACTCCCAGCCTTGGCATTTCATTCTGGCAAGCACAGAAGAAGGCAAACAGCGCATCGCTAAAGCGGCGCAAGAGAACTACGCGTTTAACGCGGCGAAGATTCTCAACGCTTCTCACGTATTGGTGTTTTGTGCGAAAACAGGCATTGATAACGACTACATTGAAGCGCTAATGGTGCAAGAAGAAAAAGATGGTCGATTCCCAACTGAAGAAGCGAAAGCGGCTGTACGCGGCGGTCGTAGCTACTTTGTGAACATGCACCGTTTTGATCTGAAAGATGCAAACCATTGGATGGAGAAACAAGTTTACCTCAACGTGGGTACGTTGCTGTTGGGTGCTTCGACGCTAGAAATTGATGCAGTACCAATTGAAGGGTTTGATCCAAAAGTGCTGGATGAAGAATTTGGCTTGCGTGAAAAAGGTTATACCAGTGTTGTGATCGTGCCGCTTGGCTACCACGCGGAAGATGACTTCAACGCGAAAACGCCAAAGTCTCGCTGGGACGCAGAAACCGTATTCACCGAGATCTAATTCGAGCTTACTTACAGGTGACGTAGAACCCCGTAATCAATATATAAATCGCAAAAGAGTGATAAAACGATGATCCACTTAGTCGCAGAAGTGAAAGCCTATCCAGATAGTAAGGATCAGGTGGTGAATTTGCTTGCTGGTTTACTAGAGCCAACTCGTAAAGAAGAAGGCTGTTGCCAATACGAGTTGTATCTCGACGAAAAAGTTGATGGCCTATTTATGTTCCAAGAAATCTGGGCATCGCAAGAGGCCTTGGATAAGCATTTGCAAAGCCCGCATATGGCGACGTTTCTTGAAACATTGGAAGAGAATGATTGGGTTGAATATACCCAGATTCGTCCTCTTCGATTTATCGCCTAATGACAGAAGGTTGCCAGCACGTTGGCGCGTTGCTGGCAGCATTTTTGTTGGATAAAGTCGCGGAAAGTCCGAATCGTTGGCGTCAATAATCGACGATCGGCACATACCATGTAGAGCGGCACTGGGCCGCAATCCCACTCTGGTAACACTCGCACCAACCTTCCCTCGATTAAGTCTCGGCTAATGTCCATCAATGATTTATTCGCAATGCCTTTGCCTTTTATCGCTAACCGGTGTGGCAAGTCACTATCGTTGCTCAACAAGTTACCGCTGACCACGATTTGTTCTTTCTCGCTGCCACGAGTGAGCGTCCATTTGTTGTAGACCGAATCCGCGACCATGTAGCACAAGCAGTTGTGTTGCGTTAAATCGGCAGGAGAGGCGAGTTCTGGATGTGTAGCTACGTACTCTGGCGATGCACATAATATCCGTTCGTTTGACCCACACAATGCCAATACGACCAGATTGGAGTCGGCCGGTTCGCCGTAGCGAATCGCAATATCGACAGGCTTGGTATACATATCCGTCAAGCTATCGGACAGCTCTAGTTTAATGGAAACATTTGGGTAGAGATCGATGAACTCATCCACCCAATCGAGCAACATATTGCGACCAAAATCGGAGGGTGCAGTAATGTGCAGCTGACCAGATAACTCGCCACGCGCGCTTGAGATCTGATCCAACCCCTCTTGCAATGTTGCCAACGCTTGCGTGGTTTTGTCTAAAAACAGTTCGCCCTCTGAGGTTAAACGCAGGCTTCGGGTGGAACGCACAAACAACGGGAAACCGATTTGCCCTTCAAGACGCTTAATCGATGCGCTAATGGCGGCAGGTGTCATGTCCATACTGTTAGCGGCTTTTGAAAAGCTGCCTTGGCGCGCGGTTTCGACAAAAATATTGAGGTCGTTGAGGGCTTTCATAATGAAAAGGGCTTTTAAGAAGTTTGGGCTACTATAGGGGAGAGTCGTAGGCCAATTCAAGGTTAAAACATTAGGTTGCACGGCGAGTTTGAGTTAGATTAGCGCGCAACTTCACTTTACCGGATCAATAGCATGAGCCAACAGCAGCCGAATAACCCACTTCACGGGTTGAGTTTAGAGAAAATCGTCACCCGACTAGTTGAACACTTTGGTTGGAATGGCATGTATGAGCGCGTTCGTGTGAACTGTTTCAAGAAAGATCCTTCAATCAAATCGTCGCTGAAGTTCCTGCGTAAAACGCAATGGGCGCGGGACAAAGTCGAAGCGCTGTACATCGAGACATTCTGCTAACCGCTCTATGGTCTGCAGCAGCGGTAAGTAGATTCTTAGTCTCGCTTTGGCTCGCTAGAATGACGCAGCTTTTCTTATCGCGTAGGTTGGAAGAGTCGCTCCACTGATACGTCCAAAGTGATTTTCCGGATGGTCACTTAGGCTTATCTGGAATCGCTTTTTTAGATGGTTTTGTAGAGGTCATAGCCAAACTCGAACTGTTATTCTGAACCGAGAGGAACGAGCGTGATTCAGAATTTACCCTCAGATTGTATTGAGTTTATTCATGGCTCTATGGTCTGTAGCAAGCGGCAAGTAGATTCTTAGTCTCACTTTGGCTCGCTAGAATGACGTAGCTTTTCTTATCGCGTAGGCTAGAAGAGTCGCTCTACTGATGCGTCTAAAGCGAGATTCCGGATGGTCACTTAGGCTTATCTGGAATCGCTTTTTTAGATGGTTTTGTAGAGGTCAGAGCCAAACTCGAACCGTCATTCTGAACTGCGAGGAACGAGCGTGAATCAGAATCTACCTTCAGATTGTATTGAGTTTATTCATGGCTTTATGGTCTGCAGCAAGCGGCAAGTAGATTCTTAGTCTCGCTTTGGCTCGCTAGAATGACGTAGCTTTTCTTATCGCGTAGGCTGGAAGAGTCGCGCTGCTGATGCGTCTAAAGCGAGATTCCGGATGGTTACTTAGGTTTGTCTGGAATCGTTTTTTTAGATGGTTTTGTAGAGCTCAGAGCCAAACTCGAACTGTTATTCTGAACCGAGAGGAACGAGCGTGATTCAGAATTTACCCTCAGATTGTATTGAGTTTATTCATGGCTTTATGGTCTGCAGCAAGCGGTAAGTAGATTCTTAGTCTCGCTATGGCTCGCTAGAATGACGCAGCTTTTCTTATCGCGTAGGCTGGAAGAGTCGCTCTACTGATGCGTCTAAAGCGAGATTCCGGATGGTCAAATAGGCTCGTCTGGAATCGCTTTTTTAGATGGTTTTGTAGAGATCAGAGCCAAACTCGAACCGTCATTCTGAACAGCGAGGAACGAGCGTGATTCAGAATCTACTCTCAGATTGTATTGAGTTTATTCATAGCTCTATGGTCTGCAGCAAGCGGCAAGTAGATTCTTAGTCTCGTTAGAATGACGTAGCTTTTCTTATCGCGTAGGCTGAAAGAGTCGCTCTACTGTTACGTCTAAAGCGAAATTCCGGATGGTCACATAGGTTCTTCTGGAATCGCTTTTTTAGATGGTTTTGTAGAGATCAGAGCCAAACTCGAACCGTCATTCTGAACAGCGAGGAACGAGCGTGATTCAGAATCTACTCTCAGATTGTATTGAGTTTATTTATATCTCTATAGGCCTGCAGCAAGCGGTAAGTAGATTCTTAGTCTCGCCTTGGCTCGCTAGAATGACGCTAGTTCTCTTATCGCGTAGGTTGGAAGATTAGCCATACGTTATTCCCGACAGCGATGAAGAATCGCTGTCGGGAACCTCGCCTTTAATCTCTCATTTCTTGCTACTCTAAATGATGCGTGCTACCCACAGTTCCTTCCAAATCTAAAATCGACTGGCGAACGTGGTCTGGAATCGCCGCTTTTACGTTGTTCTTAAAATCAAACATCACACCAGTGGCGGTCGCGATGGTCGCAATCTTACCCCACTTCTTACTCAGCACTTGGTACTCCATTGTGATGCGATCTTCTTGCATGTCGATTACGCGAGAACCGACTAATAGCGTGTCTGGGTAAGTAACAGGCAATTTGTAGCGGCATTGAGTCTCACTCAGTACTGGTCCAATTTGCGAGGTCTGCAGGTCGACCAGCAGGTTAATTTTGTTGAAGTAATCTAAACGTGCGGTCTCGAAGTAGCGAAAATAGACCACGTTATTAACGTGTTGCAGAGCATCCATTTCACCCCATGCGACTTTTATCTCTGTGATAACGGGAAAGTCCTTTAACAGTGTGTCCATTTTTATTGCTCCTTTTTCATCTGCTTTGCCACAAATTGCGACGCGACTTATCACTTTGAGCATTTATTCTAGATGTAATCATTTAATATGTAATAAAATTGTTTTTAAAATGTGAAATGAAATAGTGGTTTGATTATGTAAACCAGAAACTTTACATAATCGAGTTGAAGGCGTAAGTTTAACTAAGAGTAACCAGATAGGAGGTGTCTCATGATTGAACTCAAAGGTTTCAACCTCGCAAGAGTTGAGAAACGCATTGATTGGACAGGTGAGCTGTTCAGTTTGAGAATATCTGGCGCGCCTCTTTCCTTTAAAGCTGGCCAATTCACCAAGCTTGCTTTGCTTGATGATGAAGGTAAGCCGATCAGCCGTGCTTACTCTGTGGTTAATGCGCCAAGCGAGCAATTCGATTGGTTGGAGTTTCTAATAGTAGCCGACCCTCAAGGACAACTTTCTCCACGGCTCCAAAAGCTTAAATCTGGTGATAGCATTTATGTCGGTGCCACCGCACATGGCGATTTAATCCATGATTCTATTCCTAAACAGGCTCATGACCTGTGGCTGCTATCTACAGGTACGGGGATTGGACCGTTTTTATCGCTGCTGGATGATATAAACTTACCGCCTCACAATGAGCGCATTGTGCTGGTTCATGCCGTTCGTTTCGAAAAAGATCTGGTTTATAAATACCTAATTGAACAGCTTCAGCAACGATATGAAGGCAGATTAAAGTATATACCGATAGTCAGCAGGGAAGTGGTTGATGGTAAATTACAAGGCCGAATTCCTGAACTCATCGAATCGGGTTTACTGTCCAACGCCGCTGATGCGCCATTCTCAGCTCAGCGTAGCTTTGTCATGATGTGTGGGAATCCACAAATGATCAAAGATACCGTGCCCGTTTTACAAGAGCTAGGCTTGGAAAAGTATCGCCATCAAACTGGGGGAAATATCATTTACGAACGTTACTGGTAGCGTTTTGTTAAATTGATACGGTTATGCTCAAGATGTAATGATTACTTTTGAGATACGACCGCGATTTAGTATGTTCTTAGTTGAATATTATGTTGGCAATACCTAAACTGCGCTCACCATTGCGCGTCTGTACACTCAGTCATTCTCGCTTAACCAATTACATTGAGGTGACTGAAGTCCATGTATGCTTTTATCGCGAACAAGCAACAGAGAATCATTGCTGGTTTTATCGACCTGCTCTTTACGATGGTGGTAGTGTTAATAATTGCATTGAGTATTAACTCTTTTCTTAACGACTTTCAGCTCTCTTTAGCAGATAACCTCACGCTTGTTCGTGAAACTCAGGCGTTTTACTTGCTTTCTTTACCAACGGTTTTAATGATCAACTGGAATGCATTGAGTCATGGGCAAACCATTGGTATGCGCATGATTGGTATTAAAGTTGTAATGAAAAATGATAGTAAGGCAACGAAAGTTACAGCAGGGTTAAGGCTTGTTATTAGCTACTTGCTGGAGATGCTCATTCCGGGGATCCCGTTGGTAAATTTGGCATTGTTGTTCTTTCATCCGGAGCGACGTTTGTTGCATGACTTGATCGCCAATACTAAAGTTGTCCAAGTTTCCTAATTTTTGATCAAAAAAGCCACGTGAAGTGGCTTTTTTAATATCGATAAAGTTAACCAGATTTACTGTTGATTAACATATTTCTTAAAGCGAGCTTTGGTTTCTGCGTCTGCTTTTTGGTACCAGAAGTGCAGCATCTCTTCAGCTGTCGAATCCGCTTTAACCGCAGTTGCTCTCACTTGCTTCATATCCGCAGGAACCTTTGCAGGAAGCGTGACTGGCTGCATGGTCGCTGCGCCAGCAAAAGCCACGGCTGCTGCACCGCCAGCTTGGTTATAATCTTCGATTTCACGTACGTAATCACGACCGATTTGCATACCCGGTTTGAGCAACTTGTCCTGGTCAACCGCGATTGCGTTGCCTGAATCATCAACCAGTTTCCAATCTAAGTCTTTGATCTTCTCTTCCGCATCACGTAGGTTGCGGTATTCTGGCATTTGTAGAGTGAGTTCGGCATTGGTCGCGTCAAATCGTGTAACGATAACATCGCTTTCAACACTTAAACGGTCATTACCTTGGTTGAAGTAAGGGGCGAAACGAAATACGACTTGGTTAAGGCCATCAGGTAACGTCAGTGTTCTTTCAGAGGCGAAAAAACCACCCGAAAGATCTGCTTTTTCACCGTTAGCCGCCAATACTGAAACGTTGTCAGGAACACTCACGGTTACATCTGCGAATGCCATGCCACTCATTGCGAGAGCAAGCGCACAAGTTAAAGGCTTGATCAATTTCATTGTTTTTATCCTAAGCAAATTAGTGGTCATCGAGAGTGCATCGTTCATTGCCCGATTGCAACTCCCAAGTGTAATAAGTATGAAAATTTAACAAGAACGTCATTTTTATCGCATTTATTACGACGAAACTGTGATCCAAATAGAATCAAACCGCTGAAATGCAGCGGTTTGATATCATAAGTTATAGATTAAATTTCTTTCTAACTTATTGATTTATTAAATGCCAGCACCGTGTCCAGGTTCTGATTGGTCATCAGAAGCGTCTTGTTGTTCTGCCATTTCTTCTTGCTGTTGTGCTTTCTCAATGCTCAACCACCAAACAAATAACTCATACCAAATTGCTAGGATAACGGCACCTAAGAACAGACCAACGATGCCGTAGAAAAGCATACCGCCGATGGCACCGAGCAGAATCACAGGCATTGGCACGTCGACGCCACGTCCCATTAACATTGGTTTGAACAGGTTTTCAGAAAGAGCCGCAACTACGACCCAAACAGTAAACATGGTTGCTGTTGAGGTGTCTTGGGTCATGTACATGAAGCCAATCACAGGTAGCACTGCGAGCAACGCCGGGAGCTGAGCGATACATAAGATCATTAGAAGCAGTGTGAGTAAACCTGCTGCCGGAACGCCAAATACGAAGAAACCAGCACCGATCAACAGTGCTTGAATCGCCGCTACACCGACTACGCCAAGCAGTACGCTTTTAATTGTCGCTGCGATAAGCGTGGTCCAGCTTTTTGCGTTTTCACCAGCGGTACGAATCGCGATGGTTCTTAGGCCTGATGCCGCAGATTCAGAGTACGTCATGAAACCTGCTGCAATAGCAAGTGACAAGATTGAAAGCAGTAAACTTCCCAATACGCCCCCCAGTGTACCCAGTAAAGATGTGAGTCCTGCCTTTATTTGTGGCATAAAGGTTTGAATCGCTTGCTCAAGATTAGTAGCGAATAGGGTCCACACTTCGTAGAGCTTATCACCCACGATAGGCCAATCCGCTACGGAAGGTTTTGGCCCTGGTATTTTCACTTGACCATTTTGTAGTACTTCAAGCGCGTGCGTTGCACCATCCACAATGGAGCCTGATACCATAACAAGTGGCGTGACAAGGAGGGCAATACCAAGTAAAGCAATGGTTGTGGCTGCCAGACCTCTGCGACCACCATATACACGCTGCAATTTTTGGGTAAGCGGCATTAAAGCGACGGCTATAATAGCGCCCCAAATAACCGGAAGTATGAAGGGTTTGATGATGTCGTACGTAAACATCAGCAAGACAAAGATCAAGCCAATGCGTATTGCTGATTCCACCATATTACTGATGAAAAGCTTACTGTCGATTTTTACCGATTGTTTATCCATTTTTGTTTACCTGATGATCAATGTTAGAACTGACGAGACTTGAAACAACAATCGCCATATAAAAAACACCTGTGATGGCCTCTAAATACACCACGACTTGAGCCAGTGGTGTTAGAGGACTAATGTCGCCATAACCGAGCGTGGTTAAGGTAACGAAACTGAAATACGCTGCATTGGAGAAGTTCTGCCCCCAAGAAATCGCTTCCATACCGGTAAAGGCTTCAGGCGAAAACTCAAGCAGAATGAGGTAGGCAATCGCCCACATCAGACCAAGTAGCAAGAAAAGCGCTACCGAGCCAATGACTTTGTTGCTGTTGACATGGCCGGTGAAAAGAATCTGTCTTGCGATGGATTTAAAAGTGCCGAAAAAGAACGCAAAGGTGAGGGCAAGCATCACCACATTCATCTCTCTGATGTCGAAAACGGTCTTGATCACAATCACAAGAACCCAAACACCAAACAGGCTGTAGAGGAAACGAGACCAGGTTTTGTCAAAGCGAAGGCTCGCAAAACAGACGATAAACGTCAGAACCGTGAAAGCCTGAAGTATGTGTTCAATCGTCCCTTCACCTACGACTTGTGCCATCGCACTCCCTAGCAACAAAATCACTAGTGCTAAGGTTAGATAGAAGAAGTTGTTTTCTTCATTAATATTTTTGAGGTTTTTACCAATGACCATGGCTCTTCTCACTTAGTTATTGTTCACTTTCTGCGGATGACTCTTTCATCACCATGATGGACGCAGAAAGCCCGAATCGAAGATCAACATCTTCAGGAAGTTCTTGTAGGGAGATTCGCACCGGAATACGTTGTGCTAAGCGAATCCACTGAAAAACAGGGTTTACGTTTGGAAGAAGGTTGTAGCCGACCGTGCCGTCTTTGGGCGCAATACCCCAACCAATCGAGTCAACCGTCGCGTCAATTGGCGTGTCTGGGTGAGACATCAAAGTGACACGCGCTTGGCTGCCAGGTTCGATTTGCGCAAGTTGGTTTTCACGGAAGAAACCAAATACCCAAAAGCTGTTTTTGTCGATCAGTGCGAGCAGTGGTTGGTTTGCGACCGCTTGCGTACCGTTTCTAATATCGAGGTTAGATACAAAACCATCGACGGTCGCATAAACTTTGGTAAAGCTGAGATTAAGGCGTGCTGATTTTAGTTGCTCTTCTGCAGATTTGATTTGCAGTAGCGATTCTTCGTAAGCGATTTCACGACGAATCAGATCCTTGTGAGAAACCGCGCCGCGGTCTTTCGCGCGAATATCTTTAAGGCGGTCGTATTCGATTTTTTTACCGCGAGAGCTAACAATGGAGCGCTCCAGTGCTACTTCGGCTTGAGACAAAGCAACTTCGTAAGTCGCAGGATCGATTTCAAACAGTAAATCGCCTGTTTTCACTTCTTGGTTGTCTTGCACCGCGACATTTACAATTGGGCCTGATACACGAGGAGCTACTTTGATGACGTTCGCGCGCACTTGGCCGTCGCGTGTCCAAGGGTTATTAAAATACTCTTCAAATTTTTGATAGCCGAGCCAAGCTGCGCCACCAAGAATGACAAGATTGAGTGCGATTACGAATAGTTTTTTCACTTGTTTGGCACCTAAAATTGAATGTAAAAGCTGTCGATGGCCACCACATAACCGACCATGATGGCAATAAACGTCAGAGACGGAAAAGCGATGAAGCGAGACAAACGTGTCTTGTTCAATATCATCACCGTTATCCACGTGGCCGTGACGGCGAGAAAGAGCACGAGTAGCGTAGGAGAAAAGTAAACGTCTCCCCAAGAGAGTTCATGAGGCATTACCGATCCTCCGTTTTGTTTTCATCACTGGTCTCAGCCGGAGTTTCGAGTCGCAAAGGCGGCAATACGCGGTTTTCTTCATTTAAATAACCATCCCAGTCAGTTCGTTCTGTCATTTGCTTGGCAATAGATTCACTGAGGAAGGGTTTGCCTGTTTGGGTTTGCCAGCCTCCACCGAGGGCTTTGTAGAGCGCGACAACTTGGTTCGCAACATTACCTTTGATCGTTGCGTAGCTGTCTTCTGCGCGGGTCATTTTTTCTACCGAGTTAAGCAGACGTTCGAATGAAATTTGTCCGTTTTCGTACTGTGTCATGGATATGTTGAACGCACGAATGGAAGAGTTGACCGATTGCAAGCGTAAATCTTTTTGCTGCAAATACAGGTCATACGCTTCGATTGCATTGGTGACTTCATTAACGGCTTGCAGTACCTTTTTGTTGTAGTTCGTCAGCGTTTCTTGGAAGCGAGCATCTTCGAAACGAATATTATTTTTCACGCGTCCGTATTGAAAAATATTCCAACTGAACGTTGGGCCAACCACCATGGTGAGCGAATCGCTAAAACTGAAACTGCTACCATCGGGAACCGTACTGTCGATACCGATGGAACCGAACAACGAAAAGCTTGGGTACAGAGCGGTTTCTGCCACGCCAATCTGCGCACTTTGCGCGCGAGCTTGCATCTCAGAGACTTGCAAATCCGGACGTCGCATCACTAAGTTAGCATTCACTTGCGTATCCAAAAGCGGTGGACGTGGCACAATGGAACGCTCGTCGGTACCCGATAGCGCCGATTTTCTGCCCGTCGATTTGAACTGGGCTTCGTACTCAGCGATTTGCTTGTGCATCCCATCCGACTGTAGCAGTCGATCTACTTCTTCTGGTAACAGACCCAGTAGCAAAGCCAACACAGTACGTGATTGCTTCATTGCCACTTCGAGGCTCGGTAACGCTGCTTTGGTGGTGTAGAGTTGGTTTTTAGCTTGTTGAACGTCCAATTCTGTAACGTTGCCAGAGTCGAACTGCACCTGAGTAATACGTACGACACGCTCTTGAATCTCTATGTTGCGGCGAGACAGCAAAATACGTTCTTGGAATGTGCGATAGTTGATGTAATTGCGCGCCACTTCGGCGGTTATGGTGACCATGATGTCGTGATACGATGCGATGGATGCGTAGTAACCCGCTTCTGCCGACTCAATACCGCGAGCATACTTGCCCCAAACATCCATTTCCCAAGCAGCATCAAACGACAAAGTGGCGTTATTCACGCCCTGATCATTTACGTAGGCACGCGCTAGGTTTCCTGACACGGTTTGAACTTGTGGGTATTGCAAGCCAGTCGAAATACCAAGCAATGAACGTGCTTGGACAATTCGTAGCCCTGCGGCTTCTAAATCGAGGTTTTGTTTGCTCGCCAACTCAACCAGCTGATTAAGAGTCGAGTCATTAAATTGCTGCCACCATTGTTGTAGCTGTTGCTCTGATTGCTGCGTATCTTTGGCTGCTTTTTGCACCGACCAGTCACTTGGCAGTGGCGCCTGCTTTGGATGAACATAATCTGGTCCTACCGTGGTACACGCACTGAGTCCGAGCAAAGAAAGTATGGCGAGGCTTGGTTTGGTTAGTTTTGGAAGCATCATATCCCCACCTTTAAAAACGCTTCTGTTGTAAGTTCACCCAATCGATATCCTCGTAGGTTTGCTTGCAATGCTTGATTGCTTCGAACACGTTCCGTTTTAAATTCAGCAAGATATAAAAACCGGCTATCTCTGAATAAGCGTAGTCAGATAAATCCAGCTCACTAAAAAAATCTTCCAGTTTATCTTCGAATGTTTGGTAATCTTGACTGTATTGGTCGAATACGGAGTCGAGTTCTTGTGTTGCTTGATGGCTGGCTAAAGCGCCCGCCATCAAAGGAATGATGGAATCGCGGTGCTGTTGGCGAAGCTGAGTAATTAGTGGATTGGTCATCAACTTTTTCTCGGCGGCCATTAAGATGTTGATGTGATTACTGAGTACATCACACGCTTTGCTAAACGCGCCAATCGCTTCTGGCGTGGTTTTATCAAAGTGTTTGTGGTTGATTTTCGAACCCCAGACTTTGAGCTTTTTCGATGAGACATTGAGCGTCACCAAGTGTAAGGCCCGTTTGAGCGGCGTAATAACCGAGCTAGACTGCTGTTGATAGGTAGTGAACAGCTCTCGGGTATGTCGGAAGTAGCGTTCTTTTATGGTCAAAAAGAGGTGTTCTGGTCGTGAGCTAAACGGGAAGTAGTGCGCGAAAATAATCATGAACACCACCATGTAGAACAACAGCATGATCGTCATGAGGATCCCGAAGTGATAAAACATGTTGTTGTCTAAACCAAGAACAAACAAGCCAATCATATAGAAAATCGTCACTGGCCCGTTAAACAGATAAAAGCCGATAAAGGTGTAGATAAAGATGAACAGGCCAAGTTCTAACCCGAGATCCAATTGCGGAAGAATGAAGACGTAAGAAGGTACCGCGAACAAGAAGCCGAAAGTGAACAGCACAAGCAACAAAATTGGGTGCACAGGCACGAACGACAGCAAAGACATAAACATGGTCGAGAAGACCACGAACGAGTAGCCGCCTGGTGGATTGAAATAAATCCAAATCAGTCCTGCAACCCAATAGGTAACAAAGGTTTTGACCGCAGTTTTAAAGTTTTCTGCGTCCCACCATAGAAACTTGCCTTTCGGTTTCGGCAGTGGCACGTCAAAGGAGACATTGTTCGTCACAGAGTCAATACAGCTAATGCTCTCCGCTAAACGCGACAAGTTTTGATGCATCAGTTCCAACAGGTGACCAAGCGTAAGCGCAGAGCCTTTCTCTAGGTGAGCTGCGTCTTCTAGCAACGCTTGGTTGTATTTGACTTTGAATTCCTGAGCACGAAAAGCGGGCTCTTTTTCGTCCCAGACTTGTTGGCAGGTATCAAATAGCGCGTCAATTTCCGCAACGGCTTGATCAAAGTTGCTGATGCTTTCACGGTCTTGCTGGTGGCTAAAGTGGCTGTGCGCCGCAACGGTCAATTGTTGCGTTACCTGCTTGTTCAAATGAACCGCCAAGCGCCACTCTTTCATGTAGGCCGACACGTCACTGCATTCCACACTGACCGTAGCAAAGCGCTGTTCGAGCGCATTTTGGGCGGCAAACATCTGTTCGATGAGAGTGTCCACGCTAGGTTGTGGCTCTTCAGCTTCTGGATTTTCTTCTCCGCCTTCTTGAGGAGAGATTTGCCCTGCCGATTTTTGCTCGAAATTTTGCAAGATAGCGGTGAACAACGCGCGTTGTGCTTGGTTGAGTTGTTCGATGAGCTGTCTTAGGTTTTGTTCTGTTTTGGTCGGGAATAAGAAAGTCCCCACGAGTGTGTAAACCACCACCCCAAACACCGTCATATAGGCGCGGTCAACGCCATAAAGAAACGCACCTTCTGCGTCACCGCCATTGGACATCATCAGTGTCATCACACCGGTCAGCATGAGTAGCGTAGGATCTTTTTGATAGGCATTACGGAAGTAAAAAATGAAAGAGACCACAACCGACACGCTCAGCATGTACAGCAAGCGATCTTGAGCAAACAACCCCACCAGTAACAAGCCAACCACGGCACCAACCAATGTACCTAACACGCGTAAGGTACCTTTGGCGAGGGATTCACGACGACTGCCTGTGGATGCAATCAGCATCACTGTGGTTGCGGCCGTCGATGCTTGCGGCCAACCCATGGCAAACGGGATCAGATAAGCCAGAGTTAGGCTAAGCGATACTTTAATAGCGAATTTTATTTTGTCGTTCATAGTGTCAAAGTTTGCTCAGGCTTATCGTTATAAGTTGATGAATTTCTTATATGAATAATCAGAATCTTGTTCTGAATAAATTCGGGGGGCGGAATATAGCGGGTGAAAAAGTGTGCTTTGTAAACCCTTTGTCAAAACAAAAAGTGCGTATTTGGCTTGATCTCGTGCTAGCCCTTGGCGTTATTGGTGAAACGCCTAAAACGAGCAAATTCGCGATCTGTGATGATTCTCACTTTTGAAACAAAATCGCTGCATTGTGTGAGCCAATTCTCACCTTATATTCTTCGCCTGGTACCAAAGCAGACCACTTGTACCATCTGCAATGAGCTTTAATGCTTTAAAAAGCATAGATGATGAATGGGTACTTGAGAGGGAAAGTTATTACTTTTTATCGGCTTGCCGATTGTTCGTTTGTTTTTTTGGATCGAGATAAAAAAACCAAAGCGATCCCACCAAGAATGATGCCGCTGGTTAAAAGAATATGCAGTGAAAGAGGCTCGTGGAGTACGATGCTGCCGAGTAGCAAAGCAATGGCTGGCACGGAAAGTTGGCTGGCGGCGGCTTGAAGCAAAGAGAGCTTAAGTACGACTTGGTACCAAAGCGTATAACCAAGGCCAGAGGCAATGGCACCAGATGCGATAGCGAGCAACACTCCGCTCAAAGAAAGGTGGATTGAGGACAGCATCAATGGTGATAGGAGTATGCCAATTATAGATGCAGCGATGAATCCCCACGTGATGCCACTACTTGGAGAAGGCGCTTGTTTGCCGAGCGCAGTAAACGCAGCCCAGCAAACGCCAGAAATCAACATGAGAAGTGCAGAACTGATATCGGGGCGAGTGGCAGATGGCAACATTAACCAAACAAAGCCAACAATCGAAAGGCCGATACCGATGATTTCGAGAAACTGAAAGCGCTCACCTTGCCACCAATAGATTGCCAGTAACGTCAGTTGCACGGCACCAAACAAAAGCAAAGCACCGGTTCCTGTCGCCAGTTGTAAGTACGCGAAAGAGAAAAGGGCAGCGTAACCAAATAACGCCACGCCAGCAAAAAAGCGAAAGCGAGAAGTTGGCCGATCGGTTTTCCACTGGCCTCTCACGACAAGCATTGCGATTAAGGTAATCGCGCCAGATATCAATCGAACGAGCGTGAAGCTTCCTGCATCAATTAACCCTTCTGCCAAGGCAATTCGACACAATAATGAATTGGCAGCGAACGCCAGCATTGCAATGGCAGTGAGTAAAAAGGTCGACATCCTTGATCCTTAGCGTGTAAATGAACAGCTAGTGTAGATCCAAAAGAACATTTTTATTAGTTGATAAAGTGATTAGTTATAGCTATCAGAGCAAGAAAGTCATTAAAAATAACCAGAGAAAACCTGACCTTAGCCTGAGTCTTACTGTGGTTGGGAAGGTTGTTTGTACAATGACTTAATGGTGTTTTTCAACCATAGCAATTTGGGATTGTACGCATTGCGTTTATGCCAAATCATGGTAAATGGAATCAGTAACTTGTCTTGTTGAGCTTGGTCTAATGGAATTGGCAAGCACACCAAATCGAGATGCAGCTTTTCTGTGTAACTTTTGCAATAGTGCGGCGCGGTGGTGATCATGTCATGCGTCGGCTGCGCTGCCATAAAAAGAGATTGCTCAAAGTTGGACATCGTCAGCCCGATAGAGCGCTGTAGCCCTAGTTCCGTTAATACTTCATCCAACGCCCAAGTTTCACTTTTTTCCCAAACAATATTGATGTGTTGGTAGCTCAGAAAGGTCTCGAGATTCCACTCTTGCTGTAATGCCGGATGATCTTTATGTAAATACACCATCGGCAGGTCATAAAATAGAATCTCAAAATCCAAGAAATAAGGCAGAAGATCCAACGACTCTTTCGATCTCGGGTGACTCTCTCGGCCGGTAAAACCGATATCCGCCTCTCCTCGAATGATGGCGTCGAGTGAATCGTAATCCCAGTTACTGGTTTTTACTTTCGCTTCAGGGTATCGCTGGTGGATAGCGACGATGAGTCTGTCCAGCACTGTGAGCACTAATGGCGACTCAATCGTGATATCAAAACGCACTCCTTTAGGCGTAATATCGCTGCGTTTTTCTGCAATCTGGCTGCCAATTTGCAGCCATTCTGCAAGATCTTGCTCCATGCTTTGTGCCAAAGGCGTTGGCGCAAGACCTTTAGGTGTTTTGACAAACAAAGGATCATCGAACCAATGACGAAGTTTGTTGAGCGACTTACTTACGGTAGAGGGCGTAACGTTCAGCTTTTTCGAGGCTTTCGAGACGCTTTGCTCTTGCAGCAATAATTGCAGAGTGAACAGTAAGTTTAAATCAAGTCGCGCTAGGGATTTCTTCATAATGGGTATCGTGAACAGGCTTTGGAATCAATAGTATTAGAGCAAGGCTGATTACGCTACCTAACAATAAGATAAACACCAACATATTCAGTGCACTAACGCCGATGAAACCCATAAACCAAATATAGAACGCTGAACTACAAACTTGAGCAATGCCCAGTAACGAGCTAGCCACGCCAGCTTGTTGAGAGAATGGGCTGAGCGCTTGGCTCATGGCCACGCCAAAGCCACAAGCGAAGCCTGCGCAAATCAGCCCAAGTCCGAACACATAGTAAAAAGGTTGTCCATCATGGAAATGGGCTGCACTGAGCACGATGGCTGAACAAACGAGCAATACTTGAGAGCTCATCATTAAGGTTCGCTGCTTGAAAATCCCCAATGCCAATGGCGCCGAGAACGAAATCAACATACTGATCGTCGCAGTCTCCGCCATGATGGAAGAATAGCCACCGCGATCAAAACCAAGCATACTCATCACAACAATTGGTGAAGCGTTAACAAAGGTCAGGATGGTGGTCACTCCCAGTGCAGTAATGATCAGCCTACTGATAAAAAATCGCTCGAAGAAAGTCTCTTGATGGCTCTCTGGCGTTGTCTGTTCTTCACCTTGTTGGCTGGGTAGTGATTCCTTGAGAACAAAAATGGCCAATACACTGACGAGAATGCCCATTCCTGCCATCGTGGTAAACAAACTCGGCCAAGGAAATTTCAGCATAATCAAGTGACCAATCACGGGTGCGATCACTGGAATGATACAGGTGATGCCATTGAGCATCGACAATACTTTCGCGCGGCGTTCATCGTCTAACGTGTCGCGTAAAATCGCGAACGCGACGACATAGCAAGATCCAGCACCGATGCCTTGGCAAAAGCGAGCAATCAAGAAAGCGTTTGGTTGCTCAGCCATTCCGCCGAGAAAAGACGCGAGCACGAAGATCATCGCGCCGCCGACGGCAACAGGCTTTCGTCCCACAGAGTCTGCAATTTTCCCCGCGAATAACATCGTCGTAGCCATGCCAGCTAAATAGATCGAAAACGCAATATGCAACTGAGATTCACTGGCGTTGAGATCTGACGCAATTTGAGGCAAACGAACAAGATACAAATCAATGGCAGTAGGGTAGAGTAAGACGAGTGCAAAACTGCAAAGTAAAAAACGGGACATGGAAACCTCTCTATCGAATGGCGAGGATAATAGAGTGCTAAACGTTTGCCTGCGAGTGGGAAATACGACACTAGGTATTTCTATTTACGACATACCCTGTATGAATTGAGCATAAAAACAACAAGGAAGATTATGATTACTATTGAAAAGTATTCGCCTGAGCGACATGAACAAACTTGCGAACTTAGCGTTCTAGAAGAGCAATCGCAGTTTACGGTCGCGGATGTGGGTGAAATGCTTACACGTCTTGAACCCACAGAGCTTCCGCATCTGATTTTGGCAGACGATGACGTGGTTGGCTTTTTTCTATTTGATGCTGCTTACAGCGAGAAATACGATTTTTGCCCGAAAAACAGTTTAGGCGTACGTGCTTTGCTGGTGGATCACCGTCATCAAGGCAAAGGCATCGCCAAGCAAGCCATTCAACAGTTTGCCGATTTCGCCAAACGCCATTATCCCGAGTTTGATGCGCTTTATCTCACTGTTAATTGCCGCAACATACCCGCTTATCAGTGCTATTTAAAAGCAGGGTTTGAAGATACCAATGAGCTTTACCACGGCGGCCCCGTTGGACCGCAACACATTATGAGACAGCCGCTTTAGCTAGGAAAAACCAAGGATGGAAAGATGAGGATTGAAATCGACAATTTAGAACGGTCGCAAGTGATAGCGCTGTTGGAAGGACATTTACAGGACATGTACGCCACGTCACCACGCAGAAAGCGTGCATGCGTTAGATTTAGATAAGCTCAAAGCGCCAGAAGTGACGTTTTGGACCGGATGGAAAGGTGAGCAACTGCTTGGGTGTGCGGCGATTAAAGAGTTGGATGACCAACACGCGGAGCTGAAATCCATGCGCACCACGCCTACGGCAAGAAACCAAGGTGTGGCATCTCAATTATTGATTCATGTGATTGAGCAAGCGAAGCAAAAAGGTTTGCAGCGCTTGAGTTTAGAAACGGGCTCGATGGAGTTTTTTAAACCAGCGCGCCTGTTGTATGAAAAGCATGGCTTTGTGTACTGCGAGCCGTTCGGGGATTACGAACTCGATCCGAACAGTCAATTCATGACCCTAGAACTGAGTTAGGGCCATGAATTTTTAGAAGCTAAATCCAATCGATTTAGAAATTCAGATTCAAGTTGATGGTTGGCGACAAGAGGCTTGAACGCTCGTCAGCCAATCGCTTTCTCTTCTCTTTCAGTCTCTTGGCATTATCTTTGTCTGGATTGCCATCAAGCTGATTATCGATGACCGAGATTTCAGTATCGATTTGTTGGATGCGTTGCTGGCGTTGATATTCTTGATGACCTAACTGGTAGTTCTCAATAAACTCTTTGCTGCTGCATACACCGTAATATTCTTTGCCTTCGATACCGACAGTGTACCCATTGTCTGGTTAGCAATATTGGATAGTGCCTTTATCAAAGCCTTCTTTCCATTTCGCTCGGTCGGGTGTCACACCCGCTTCACCACAGTCTTCGGTATAGCTATTGATAATGTTTGGATCGTTGCCGTCTCGGCCATCTTGATAACCTACGTTGTACCAGTTCGCCGTTTTGCACTCATCCGGAGACATGCTGGCGCAACCTGAGAGCAAAGTCAGTAAAGCCAGGGGGATTAGCGCTCTTTTCATCAGTGACTGTCCTTTAAATAAAATCGAATTGATAACTTGAGTTTAAAATGAACACTGTTCATATCAATGGTTGAAATCATTGTATTCACAATTGTGGTGACTCATTAATCTAAGTGATAAATTTATTATGCTGAATAGAAGTGTGTTTGATTAGTATTATCCACGAACTGCGCCTTTGCTGCATCAATCCACTAGCCTTGGCCCCAAATTAAGTGATAATACCAACATAAAGATAAACACCGTCAATGAGGCTAAGACATTGAGCGAACAACCCACCGTCCTTATTATCGAGGATGAATCTGCTATCGCAGAGAACCTGATTCATGTATTAGAGATGGATGGCTACCACGCAGAGTGGTTTGCAACAGCAGGAGAGGGCTTAGCTTTTTTGCAGCACAACTCCGCAGCGTTACTTGTCTTAGACGTAGGCTTACCGGATGGCAATGGCTTTGAATTATGCAAAACCATCCGTGAGTTTTCTGATATTCCCATAATCTTTCTCACCGCAAGAAGCGATGAAATTGACCGCGTAGTCGGTTTGGAAATTGGCGCGGATGATTACGTGACTAAGCCATTTAGCCCGCGCGAAGTGTTGGCTCGCATTAAACTTCGAATCAAAGCTAAAGCGCCAATGATGGAGGACAAACCAGAGCCTGTAGCTGTTCCAGAACAACCTCATTTGAACCATGATTTAGTTGCGCAGAACTTCGACTACGGTGTTGGCGGGCAAATGCTTGGGCTGACCGCGGTGGAGTTCAAGATCCTCGATAAACTGATTTCTGTCTCTTCCAATGTATTGAGTCGAGAGCAACTTATGATCGCGGCAGACATGGCGCCAGAGGCTGCATATGAGCGTAATATCGATACCCATATCAAAGCCATTCGCAATAAGTTGAAGCCGTTTGAGATGTCTGAACGCATCTGTACCAAACGTGGCTTTGGTTACTTTTACTGCATTAAAGGTGAATGATGAATCGCTGGCCGAAGATCCCGCTTGGACTCAGACTGTTTTTTCTCTACTTCATCTTAGTCGGGATGACGGCTTACATGGTGAGCAAAACGGTTGTCCAAGAACTTAAGCCAACCGTGCGCCAAACTACCGAAGAGACGCTAGTGGATATGGCGAACTTACTCGCGGTATTGGCGGAAGAAGACGTCGCGAATGACAAGTTGTCTGAGAGTCGCTTCTCCAAACTATTAACGGCTTATGGACAGCGAGAGCCTCAAGCGCGCATTTGGGAAATCGTTAAAAAAGCGATTAACCATCGAATTTACATTACCGATAAACAAGGCATTGTGATTGCGGATTCTTGGCAGCAAGACGTAGGCAAAGACTACTCGCAATGGAACGATGTGTATCTCACGTTGCGTGGTCAATACGGCGCGCGCAGTACCATCGAAGACCCGAAAGATCCACTCTCAACCGTTATGCATGTTGCTGCGCCCATTTACCACAAAGGTGAAATCATTGGCAGCGTGACGGTGGCAAAATCCAATCGCTCAGTACAACCCTTCATCGACATTTCTAAACGCAATGTGCTGTTTTGGATGGTGTGGATGAGTGGTTTAGTGCGCCTGGCAGGGGCATTGTTTGCTTGGCGAATTCACTCGGCACTGAACAAGCTAGAAGACTACGCGACTAAAATGGGTGAGGGTGAAAAGGTCTCTAAGCCGACATTTCGTATCTTTTATGAGTACGGCACGCTAAGTGATGCATTAGAGAAAATGCGCAATCAGCTCGATGGTAAGCAGTATGTGGAAGAGTATGTACAGACGCTGACTCATGAGCTGAAAAGCCCGTTATCAGCGATTAAAGGCGCGAGTGAAATATTGCAAATGCCGTTGCCTGAAGAAAAGGTCGCGCGCTTTGCTGGTAACATCGAGCGAGAAAGCGATCGTATGCAGTCATTGATTGATAAGTTGCTAGAACTTGCTCGTCTTGAAAAGCGCCCTGAGCTAGAGCAAGTCGAAGCTATCTCGCTAGAACAAATGGTCAATGAAGTGGTTGAGTCGGCGGATGCGCGTTTGAGTGCTAAGTCGGTCACTGCCAAAATCCAAATTGATGACCATCTCTCCGTACTTGGTGATGCCTTCTTACTGAAACAAGCCGTTTTTAACCTGATGGACAATGCGCTGGATTTTGTTCATTCAGAGGGATGCATTGAATGGAAAACTGAGGTCACGAAAGAAAAGGTGTGCCTGTCGATTTTCAATTCAGGTCCTCACATTCCCGACTATGCAATGCCTCGTTTAACCGAGCGCTTCTACTCCCTCGCTCGGGAAAATGGTGTTAAGAGCACTGGGCTCGGGCTTAATTTTGTTGAGCAAGTGATCAAGCTGCACAAAGGTCAGTTGCAAGTCGAAAACGTCGATGCTGGCGTGAAAGTGACCCTGATTTTACCAACTCCATAGAAACTCCACATTAGCTCCATTCGTTCTCCAAATTGCTGATTTAGATTACTCCCATCAGCAAATGGAGAATGAAACATGAAAAAGATCCTCAATAACCAACTCGGCACGAAGTTCGCCTTCGTGCTGTTTTTGTTTGTCTTACTGCAAATCCCGCTTTCAATGGTCAGAGGGCTGATCTCAGAACGCTCATATCGCCAAGATGAAGTCAGAAACGACATCGCACGCAGCAGCAGCGGCGAACAGCGCATCATTGGTCCATTCATCATGGTTAATTACACCGAAACCAGTTACCGAGATGACAAAGTACAGATTAAAGAGCGTCGTAAATTTCTTTTACCTAGCACTTTTGATATGAGCGCGAATCTGGACAGTTTTGAAAAGTACCGAGGCATTTACCGCGCGCGTTTATACAAAGCACAAGTGGCACTGAAAGGCACTTTTGATGCAGACGAACTCGCGGCG
The DNA here is from genome assembly GCF_033337395.1 of Vibrio sp. YT-19(2023). Lineage (NCBI taxonomy): Bacteria > Pseudomonadati > Pseudomonadota > Gammaproteobacteria > Vibrionales > Vibrionaceae > Vibrio > Vibrio sp. YT-19(2023). Next base: position 224,605 of record NZ_JAWOQN010000002.1, read on the forward strand.
TTGCAGGGGCTTGATATTGACAACATGAGCCTAGTCGTTGGCATTGAAGACAGCCGTGGATTGATTCGTTTGGATGACATGACCATGGCGAGCTCTGAAATCGAAGTCGCACCGGGAACGGGGTTAGATCCGTTACCACAAGGCTTCCACAGTGCTCTGACACTCGCAGACCTAAACCCAGCACAACCTTTGGCATTCGATCTTAACTTCTTGTTGCAAGGGATGGGGCAGCTTCAAGTCACACCAATCGGCAGTCAAACAACGGTTGAACTCTCTTCAACTTGGGCGCATCCAAGCTTTATTGGTGATTATTTACCAGTGTCATCAGAAGTATCTGAAGATGGATTTAAAGCACAGTGAGCGAGCAATAACTTCTCTACCAATATCGCGCAGCTGTTCCAAAGCTGTTTGTCGTCGAATCACGCTTGTCACGAGCTTGAACAGCGACAAATGGGCGTAGATTTGATTGATCCCGTGGACCACTATTTGAAGTCTCACCGAGCCGTGAACTATTCACTATTGGTTATCACATTAGTATTTGCGAGTTTCTTCTTGCTGGAGCTGTTCCAGGCGCGTCCGGTTCACCCAGTACAATACGGTTTTATTGGTCTGGCTTTAGCGCTTTTCTATCTGTTGCTGATTTCGATGAGTGAACACCTCGGCTTCAACTGGGCATATGTGGTGTCGGCAGTTGCATCGACCGGGCTTTTAAGTGTGTACGTGAGCGGTATGTTGAGCAACACCAAACACGGCGCGATGTTCGGAGCGTGTTTGCTCACTCTCTACGGATTGCTATTTGGCTTGCTACAAGCAGAGAGCTACGCATTGGTCATGGGTACATTACTGTGTTTTGCGATTTTGAGCTTCACTATGGTCATTACACGTAATGTCGACTGGTACGCACGAAATAAGAAAGCAGAAGAAAGCGCAAAGGCGAATCATGAAGATGTTTAAACGAGCAATTCTCACTGGTCAGCCAAGCGAAATGATGGAAGAGACGTCCGCTATCCACCTGCAATTTTCTGCAAAAAATGGACTCAAAAGCTTGGTGTGTTTTATCGCATTGGTCGTTATCGCGCTCTATGTTCGAGACAGCTTTATTCGTCCGACAGTTGGTGATGTTCTCGTTGTGGTTTGGCTCTACTACTTTCTTGCAAGCTTGTTCTCCATGCCCGTTAACTGGCTGGTTTCACTGGTGGTGTTGATTGCGTTTGCTGTTGAGTTAGGGCAATTGTTACAGGTCGCGGTTTGGCTTGGTATCGAATCTTCATCGCCTCTGGCTGTGATTTTGGGCGCCACATTTGATTGGAAAGATCTGCTGGCTTACTGCATCGGGGGTCTACTGTGTTGGTGGATGGAAAAGAAATGAAAACCGAGATGAAAGCCATTGCGCTACCAAACCGACTCCGCCATTCCAAACGAGGTATTCGTAAAAGGATCAAAATCAGTTTACTAAAGCGCGTGTACCTTTGGTCACTGACCAATAGAGAACTACTGTAGCGCTACTTCTCTATCTGAAATACAAAAGGGAATCTTAACTCACCGGCGCACAGGGTGAGTTAAGATTCCCTTTATTGTTAACTATGAAGTCTAGCTGCTATTTTTAATTAGCTTTCAAATGAAAGCTTCTCGCCGAACGTCTCTTTCCAGTCTTTATCGAACTGTTCAACCGCCGGTTTTACTGCTGGATGTGCGAACATTTGTGCCGCCACATCAGTTGGCAATGTAATGGCTTCGATGCCCAGTTTCATCACCTCCATCGCTTGTTGAGTATTCTTGAAACTGGCTGCCAAAATCTTCGCTGGTAGTTGGTTTTGATCGAGCAACAATTGAAGATCCGCGACCACTTCAACACCGTTGCCGTTCATCGTATCAATGCGGTTTACGTAAGGTGCTAGGTAGTCTGCACCGCACAGTGCTGCAAGGAAACCTTGTTGAGCTGAATAGATAGCGGTAGCAAGAACCTGAATTCCCTCTTTTTTCATTAGCTTAATTGCAGCTAAGCCTGTTTCTGTTGCTGGCACTTTTACCACCATGTCGTAAGGCAATTCATTCAATTGGCGTGCTTCTGCCACCATGCCTTCGACGGTTGAACTCACTACTTGAGCGTGAAAGCGAGGTGTCCCGCCAAGTGCTTCTTGCATGCCTGCTAGGGTTTCATTCAGTCCCTGTTTTGACTTCGCCAAAATGCTTGGGTTTGTCGTCACGCCTTTTAGCGGTAGGCATTGGTTAAAGCGTTTTACTTCTGCCACATCAGCAGTATCTAAATAAAGTTCGATCATGGTTTCTACCTTAAACAAAATCTTCGTTTTGATGATGGGATCACTATAGATCTGACAATCGAACGAGATCTTGATTTTGATCAATTGAAATTTCATTTGAAACTATAATAATTTCATTAAATGAAAGCTGAGTGAAACTTGTAAACGCTCAAATGAAGCTTTCAGTTCGAACAAAGAAAAACCGCTCATAAGACTTAACCAGTAAGAAAGAAACGAATTAGGTACACAGCGGTAGCACAGACCAAGAGGCAAGCAGAGATGTATTTCAATATCCAACGATTCTCTACCCATGATGGCGATGGCATTCGTTCCATTCTTTTTCTTAAAGGATGCAGCTTGTCTTGCCCTTGGTGTCAAAACCCAGAAAGCCGCAGCGAAAAGCATTCACTGTTGTTTGATCAGCGAAGCTGCATGGAAGATTGCCAGCTGTGCGTTTCTGCTTATCAAGCTACAACTCAAACCACGGCGGGTAGTGAAACGGTGAGCGATGGTATTCAACGTATCGACAACCAGATCATCATTAATCGCAAAGCCATCAAAGAAGACCAACTGATCGCGCTGCGAGACGTCTGTCCTACGCAAGCACTGACTGTCTGCGGTGAAGAGGCAAAATCAGACATGCTGTTCGACACCTTAATGAAAGACAAACCTTTCTATGACCAAAGCCAAGGTGGTGTGACCTTCTCCGGTGGTGAGCCACTCATGCAAGCGGATTTGGTGGCAGAACTCGCACAGCGTCTGCATGACAACCAAGTCTCTACCGCTATTGAATCGTGCATGCATGTGCCGTGGAAGAACGTCGAAAAAGCCGCGCCGCATATTGATTGCTGGTTGGCGGATTTAAAACACACCGACGAAGAAAAGTTTCTTAGCTGGGCGAAAGGTTCACTAAAACGCATCAAAGACAATTTCCGAAAACTGGCACCTATCGCGAAACGCATTGTGATTCGCGTTCCCGTTGTGCCGGGGTTCAATGACACCATCGAAGAGTTGAAAGACATCATCGATTTTGCGGCTTCACTAGAAAGCTGCCAAGAACTTCACTTGCTGCCGTACCACACGCTCGGCATCAATAAATACCGTTTGCTCGATATGCCTTACGAGTGTTCTGATAAGCCATTAAACAAACCAGAACTGCTAGAAAGCGCCATGCAATACGCAAGCGAAAACACCCAACTTAACGTGATTGTAAGAGGTTAACTATGGACCTGAATTACCTTCCTGAGCGTATCAAAGCGCACAAATCGGCACTGGTAAATATCGTAACGCCACCTGTCTGTACCGAGCGTGCAGAGGCATACACTCGTGCTTATCAAGCGAACGAAGACAAACCTGTAATTGTCCAACGTGCGCTAGCACTGCAAGAGCACTTACGCACTCGTACGATTTGGATTAAGCACGATGAGTTAATCGTCGGTAACCAAGCGAGCAAAGTGCGCGCTGCGCCTATTTTCCCAGAATACACTGTACGTTGGATTGAAGCAGAAATTGATGAGCTAGCTGACCGTCCTGGTGCAGGCTTTGCGGTTACTGAAGAAGATAAGCAAAGCATTCACAGCATCACACCGTATTGGCGCGGCAAAACCGTACAAGACCGTTGTTATGGCTTGTTCACTGATGAGCAGCAAGAAATCTTAGCCAGCACCATCATTAAAGCCGAAGGCAACATGACTTCGGGTGACGCACACCTAGCGGTGGATAACGAGAAAATCTTGAAGCTAGGCATGAACGGCTTGTTAGAGGATGTTCGTCAGCACCGTGCTAACAATGATGTTTCGACCTTTGAAGGCTTGAAGAAAGAGCAGTTCTACAAATCGGTCGAAATTGTACTGCTTGCCATTCAAGACCACATGGTGAGCTACGCTGAATTGGCGGCAAAAATGGCGTTAGAAGAGACGCGCCCGCTGCGCAAAGCTGAGTTAGAAAGCATTGCGGCAAACTGTCGTCATGTCGCGAGTGATGCGCCGGAAAACTTCTGGCAAGCACTGCAATTGAGCTACTTCGTTCAATTGATGCTACAAATCGAATCGAACGGTCACTCGGTTTCTTTCGGTCGTATGGACCAATTCCTCAACGAATTTTATGTTCGCGATATCGAAAACGGCACAATTGAGAAAGACTTCGCGTTAGAACTTTTACAGAGCTGCTGGTTGAAACTGCTTGAAGTGAACAAGATTCGCTCTGGTGCGCACTCGAAAGCCTCCGCAGGTTCTCCGCTGTATCAAAACGTGTGTATCGGCGGTCAGAAGTTGAATGAAAAGGGTGAGCCTGAAGACGCAGTGAATCCCCTTTCTTGGGCGATTCTGGAGTCTTGTGGTCAGTTACGTTCGACGCAACCTAACTTGAGTGTGCGTTACCACGAAGGTTTGAACCAAGAGTTCTTAATGGGTTGTATCGAAGTGATTAAGTGCGGCTTCGGCATGCCTGCGTTCAACAACGATGAGATTGTTATTCCTGAATTCATCAAGCTCGGCGTAGAGAAAGAGGACGCTTACAACTACGCATCTATCGGTTGTATCGAGACGGCGGTTCCGGGCAAATGGGGTTACCGTTGTACGGGCATGAGCTTCATTAACTTCGCCCGTATTCTGCTCGCTTCATTGAACGAAGGTGTGGACGCGACAACAGGTAAAGTTTTCTTGCCACACGATAAGTCATTAGCAAAAGGCAACTTTGAGAACTTTGAGCAAGTGACCGCTTCTTGGGCAGAGCAAATCCGCTACTACACCCGTAAATCGATTGAGATTGATACAGTAGTCGACAGCGTACTTGAACAGCAAGCTCAAGACATTTTCTGTTCAACGCTGGTGGATGACTGTTTGGCTCGCGGTAAAACCGTGAAAGAAGGTGGCGCGAAATACGATTGGGTATCTGGTTTGCAAGTCGGTATCGCAAACTTGGGTAACAGCCTAGCCGCCATCAAGCACCTTGTTTTCGATGACGCGCAAATCACTCAGCCAGAGCTGGCAAAAGCATTGGCAGAAGATTTCGACGGCATGGAGAACGAACAGCTTCGCCAACGTCTTATCAACTTTGCACCAAAATACGGTAACGATGATGACGCGGTAGACCAACTGCTCGCAGACGCGTACCAAGTGTACATTGATGAGCTAGAGCAGTTCGTTAATACGCGTCATGGGCGTGGTCCTATTGGTGGCGGTTACTACGCAGGTACATCAAGTATCTCGGCAAACGTCCCATTCGGTGCTTCCACCATGGCAACGCCAGATGGTCGTAAAGCGAAAACGCCATTGGCAGAAGGTGCAAGCCCGTCATCTGGCTCAGACCGTTTAGGTCCAACGGCTGTGTACAACTCGGTCGGTAAGATCCAAGCGAATAAGATCCTTGGTGGCGTGCTGCTTAACCAGAAGTTAAGCCCGGCAGCGGTTGAGTCTGAAGGTGATAAGCTCAAGCTCTCTATGTTGATTCGCACCTTTTTCAACCACCACAAAGGTTGGCACGTGCAATACAACATCGTCTCTCGTGAGACCTTGCTAGCTGCGAAGAAGAACCCGGAGCAATATCGTGATCTTGTTGTGCGAGTTGCAGGCTACTCAGCCTTCTTCACCGCGCTATCACCAGATGCGCAAGACGACATCATCGCACGTACCGAGCACGAGCTGTAAGTACACTCACTAAGTAATACGAAAGGCACCGATTGGTGCCTTTCGTTTGAATACTTAATCCGCAAATGACTATACCTGAACGCATTAAAGCTTGTGCAAAATGGTCACGCATTTCTTCGTGACGTTGTCGTACTCTTTCGTCATGTAAGCGGTAGTGATCGCGCCCTCTTTCATGATGCAAATGGCATCGAGTAATGCAGCGTTGTCTGATTTGAGATAGCGTTGAATTAGCTCTCTGACTTGCTGCTTATGGTAGCGGCAATACGTTGCGATCTCGCCACTGTCGTCACTGAATTCCGCGGACGTATTGATGAAAAAGCAACCGCGAAACTCGCCCAACTTTTCTTCAGAGCCATGAAACCAGCCGTTGAGTGCTGTAAATAACTGATCGATCACTTCCGCGCACGTTTGTGCTGAAGAAAGCTTTTCCTCCAACCATTCCATAAATATTTGGTGGCGTTGTTCTAATGCGGCGATGATAAGCGCTTCTTTGCTCTCAAAATGGTTATATAGCGTGCGTTTAGCCACGCCGGAAACATTGAGGACTTCATTGATGCTAATAGAGTTGATGCCTTGTTTGTAAAACAGTGACAAAGCTGTGTCGATCAATAACTGTTTCTTTTTGTTCATAACTAAGTCCTCAAAAAGTTCCATAAACACATATTGACAAAGGTAGACAGGTTTGTCTATTTTATTTTGTAGACAATTCGGTCTACTTTGAGGTGTTTATGAATAATTTAATTTTATCGTTGGTTGCCGGGCTTGGCGCTACGTTGGCTATTGGCGTATTGTCCTACGCAGAGGTATCACTGACGGAGGTTGTACTCCTGATGGCACCATTTGGTGCTACCGCAGTACTGGTGTTTGGGGTGCCAGGCAGCCCTCTTGCTCAACCCAAAAACGTGATCATTGGTCACTTCATTACGGCATCTATCGGTATTGCGTTTAGCCAGTATGTTGACGTTACGCCGGTCACGCTCGCGATTGCGACGGGGCTAGGTGTGTCTGCGATGCTGATTACGAAGACCACTCATCCACCTGCGGGGGCAAATCCAATTTTGATCATGGCGTCTGGGCAGGGATGGAGTTTTCTCTTCACGCCTGTCCTGATTGGCGCGATAGTGATTGTTCTGGTCGGTAAAGGGTTACAGTTGCTACAAAGTCAGTACTTAAACCCTCGATTGAATGGTCAGAAGACCTAGTCGGATTGTAGTTAGAGCCGCGAAAGGGAGTGATCTCTTTTGCGGTTTTATCTTTTGTCGGTTTGCAAAAACAAAATCTGATTCTCTCTTGGTATTCAGTCGTATACATCAACATGGTAGTTAAATTGGTACAATGCGATGAACAGAATCCACCCTAAGAAATTATTGCACAGTAAATGGACGGCAATCTCACCTAAAAACAAAGAGAAGCATTTTGTCGTGACGGAAATGGAACTAGATGAAGATGGTAACGTTGTGAGATGTGTCATCGAGGCAGTCATGAGTAAACGCGACCGAGAGATGAACTGGCAAGACCTAAAAGACTCTGAGCAATGGATGCAAGGGTGGAAGTGAGTGACGCTTCGTTGTTGGGCGAATCAAGCAGAAACGTGCGTTGCGAGTAGGCAAAAGTGGTGCTATCTGATACGTTGATAATTCGTTCTAACGCCCACTCAAAGGATTCATTATGATTGATTTCGACAATTCCTCTGTATTTAAGCTTAAACCGATTGACGTTTCTAATGCCAGAGAAGACTTCCTTAAGTTCTTGATTGATGGTGAGACTATTTTCGCTGCTTTTAAAACAGTTCGCGACCAAGTGGTGTTTACGAACAAGCGCGTGATAGCGGCAAATGTGCAAGGGATTACCGGCTCAAAAGTGGATTACACTTCTTTGCCTTACAGTAAGATCAATGCATTTTCTATCGAGACCTCTGGTACTTTTGATTTGGATTGTGAAATCGAGTTCTTCATGAGTGAGGTGGGAAGAGTGCGTTTTGAAATTAAAGGCTCGTTTGATTTGATTTCTTTCAACCGTATGGTTAGTGAGTATGTACTAGGTTAAGGGATTAGAAATAAGAGCTTCGCTGAGAGACAAAATTATAGAGGTCTGTGACAAAAAGATCGCGAGTAAAGGTGAATTGGTTGGTCTCTCATTTTATGCGTTTTTCGCTAATAAAAATGACGACCCAGAGCTGTTGATGGAAGCGGCTACGTGGTGGATTCAGACTCATCAGCTCGACCACTTCGAAAAAGCAGTAAAAGTAAAATCAATGGTCGAGTCGGGGAGCTAAATTAAAAAAAAGAAGTAAAGAAAGCAGACAAATGCTAATAACGTTGCGGACAAAACAGGGTAGATAATGTAAGAGTCCTGCTTGTTGGTTCGTTGAAAACATAGCGAAACAAGTAAGACGTTATAAACAACAAGTAACAAGCTGATCATGGTTCCGCTGTTTAGTGTCATACTTGATAGCTGAGTTAAGAAAAACGCCAATAAAAGGTAATCGAAGACAATGAGCCATAAAAAGGCTTTCTTCAGTAAGTCGCTTTTTCTTTTTTCGGATGATGTTATGTGCATATAGAACTCAACTAAAAAGTCACAGTAACAGAGGCTTTGGTTAGAGAGGTCACCATCAGAGTGGTGACCTTTTAAGATTATAATTCTTGAATTTTTACTTCGCTGGTGGCGGTATCGCCGGAGTAATTGATGACTTCTTGACGAATGACTGGTTGGTTAAATTCAGCCTTATCTTTCGCTTTTTGCAGTTCACTTTCTTGGTGGTTGCCAAAAAGGGTTTCAAGCACTTTAGCGGCAGGAGTCGTTAAAACAAACAGCTCAATACGACGGTTTTCGCTAGAATCTGGCTCATCAGGATTAAGCAGCGCTCTATCTGACATACCCGTTACCTGCATTACTCTATCGTCCGGCATACCGCCTTCAACTAACGTATTTCTTGCTACGTCTGCTCGAGAGGCTGATAACGCCCAGTTAGATTGACGACCAAAACGCTTTTTAAATGGAATTGCATCTGTGTGTCCGCTGATGATCAGAGGGTTGTTAACACGATGAAATACAGGTGCTAGTGCGAGCAGTAAATCTTCAAAAAAAGGAGTAAGTTCTGCACCACCACGGCTGAACATATGCTGTTTGTAATCATCTTGAAGGACGATACGCAAACCTTGTGGTGTCACCGTGACGTTTACATTTCCCTGCGCATTAATTTGGGCAGTCATTTGCTCAATTACTTTTGCTAGTGCGGCAAGTTGCTCTTGAGTATCGAAGTTACCAGGAATCAAAGAATCAATTTCTGGTCCATCCCCATCACCTTTAAAGTAAGAGCTTACTACATGGTTGGAGTTGTGTTTACTTGGCACAGAAGAGTCCTGTGCCAAGTCGATAGGAGAAATACTTTGTGACGTATCAAATGGGTTGCCGTAACTCTTGTCGAATACGCTTGAACTATGCAAGTGGGCAACAATCGCTTTACGCTCTTCTTTGTCTACCACCTGCATAACCCAAAGTACAAGAAACAGCGCCATTAGGGCGATCATGAAGTCAGCAAACGCGACTTTCCACGCGCCGCCATGAGACGACTCATCATGGCTGTATACTTTGGCACGTTTGAACACTACATGCTCTTGTTTTTGCATTATCCCTCCTGTTCAGCTAACCACTTCTCCATTTGGTTGAATGTTGGTTTGATGTCTAGCTGAATATGTTTACGACCAGCGTCAATGGCGAGCAATGTCGGCTTTTTCGCTACGTAGGCAACCAAGGTTGCACGAACGCACTCAAAAGCAGTCATATTACGTTTTACTCGCTGAGCCATGGCGTTACTTAGTGGATCTAAGCCACAGTAACAACCGAAAATACCAATGAATGTACCAACGAGAGCTGCCGCAACGTGATAACCAATCATAGCGATTGAGCCATCAATAGCTTGCATGGTGATAATGATGCCACCAACTGCTGCAAGAATACCGAAGCCAGGTAGTGCTTCAGCTGTACGCTGTAGTGAGCGTGAAGGTAAAAGCATTTCGTTCTGTATTGCTTCGATTTCTTGCTCTAGCAGTCCCTCTAATTCATGAGGCGACATCTGTCCCATTGCCATTAAACGTAAATTGTCAGTAATGAAAGAAATTAGGCGATGATCTTCTGCGATCGTCGGGTAAGCGAGGAACATAGAGCTTTGCTCCGGAGCCTCAATATGAGAATCCAGAAACTTGTATCCGCGGTTTCTCGCTGTCTCTAGCAAGTTGTTGAGTAGTGCCATTAATTCCATGTAGTACTCATGCTCTTCTGTTGGACCTTTAATGGTCGCTGGCACTTGGCGACGCATTTCTTTCAGTACATGAGGCGGATTACCGATGATCAAAGAACCAGCAGCGGCGCCAATAATGATAAGGAATTCGGCTGGCTGCCAGATAGCACCTAAGCTACCACCGGCCCACATATATCCACCGAAGACGCACACCAGGATAGTGAGCACTCCAAAAAACTTTTGCATCTTGTGACTCCTAAGAGGACATTAATTGGTTGAGTTGTTTCAGCGCTTGTTTGTGAAGCTGACATATACGAGGTGGTGTCAGATCCAATACCAGAGCTATTTCGTGTAAGTTGAGTTCATGTTGATAGAACAGAGTCAGGAGCAGTTGATCGCGCTTAGGTAATTTACCCAAAGCACTGTCTAAACTACGACGAATATGTTCATGTTCCATGCCATCGTATTGCCCGCCAATGTAGCTATCACCGCTGCTCTCCATCAGTTGGTCAAGGCTTTGCATCTCGCCTGCGAGAGCGGCATTTTGGCGGTTGTAATAATCTTGCTCATTCGTCCCTAAAGCCTGGATGATTTCGGCATCCGTTGGCATTCGACCTAACGTTCGAGTGAGATCTCGAGTCACGTCGTTGAGCTCGTGGGCTTGTTGACGAGTCTTACGTGAACGCCAATCTAGTCGGCGTAATTCGTCTAAAATAGCTCCCCGAACTCGACAAACGGCGAAAGCAGGAAAGTGAGGATCGTCAACATCGCCATATCGGCGTCCAGCCTCGACTAGAGCGATAAGGCCTATCTGCTGCATATCTTCAATACTACAGTGAGAAGTGGCATGAACGCGCAGCTGGTTAACTACGCGTTTTACCATGACCTGATGACGTTGTAGCAATGCGTTTTCATCAATTGGTCGTGACGGTGTTGTCACTTCCTCTTCTGTGGTGTAAGTGTCTTGTACATTCATGTCTAACATGGTTGTGCTCCGTTATTGCACAACATATTTAGTCAACAAAACATCGTCGATTTCTCGGACGATGTCTGTTTTAGCAAAAGCGAGTAGAAGCGTTTGCTTCACTTCGTCTTGCAGAATATCGATGGCACCCGCTTGCTGTAACTGATCAAACGTTTTGTCGCTAAACAGTTTTAATAGAGAGTTTTGTACCATAGGCATGTATTCATCGATCTCTTTGATACGCTCTGGGCGGCGTGTCTCAATTGCCAGTTCTAGCATCACAAAGTGAGTCTGTTTCTTGCCTTTAACGGTCAAAACGACTTTGTCCAAAGGATGGAAGCTAGGACCTTTACTTGTCGGTTGTTCTGTGACCAAAAAAGACAGTGGAGAGTCTTCGATCAGTGAACCAGAGTCAGGTGACTCTTGAGCGTGTTTGTTTAAGTACCAGATTCCGCCCATAATTGTGACGGCCGAAACGAGGGCACTGGTGATGATCATGGCGATAAACAGGGCGATCATTTGTTGTTTGGTCATAACCTTTTTCCTCGAAGATTCACTAAGCTTGAGTGCTTAGCCAGTGTTCTGAATAGTTAGTTGTTGTCGTGGTTTGGAATGCACCAGATTCTCGTGCGGCGAAAATATTGGTGTCTTCTTCGTTTGCGTGTGGGTCATTTCGACCTTGGTTTTGATCAGAGCCAACATTGACATCGACATGAACGAAGTTTTGCTCTTGTAACTCAGTACGCAATCGTTCCGAAACTTGCATTAAAGCTTCTCGTGTTGCTGCGGCATTGGCGTTGATGTGGACACTCAATCGGTCACCTTCAACACGTACAAGTAAATCCAATTTCCCTAAGTCTGGTGGGTCTAGGCGGATTTTTGCTTCTTGTACATTTTGTTGAGCTTGGAGCGTCACGCGATCATGTAAAACTTGCATCATTTGCTCCCCCCACTTTCCGGCAGTGGTATCAACACGCACCGCTGCCCACTCAGAGCCTTGAGCTTGAACATGACTCGTCGCAACCGGTGAATGTGCAGATTGTGTTGTAGGAGCTTGTGCTTGAAGTAGAGATGCGGTTGGTTGCCCTTGAACAGGTTGATTCAAAAGAGTTTGAAACTCAGCACCGGAGATAGGCAAACGCGAACTCGATGAAGTCGGCAGACTTTGCTTCACATCTTGTTTTGATGATGTGTTTAACATAGCGTTAGACGAATCTTGAGTAACAGACTTAACTTCGCTCGCAGTCATTAAAGATGACGCTTTTCCTAGTTTCTCAGCCTGCTTCTCTGCCATGGTAATCATACCCTGGGTTAAAGCTTGAGCTTGCGCTGCAAGATCAGTCGATTCTGTTAACCCTAGTGTACTGGTCAAGTTGGCATCCGGATCTGAAGCTGAGCGGTCATCAGTATCAAAACCATGACTTTGTACTTTGTTTGCGCTGTTCAAAGTAGAGGCCGTAAGGTGAAAACTCGGTACCGCTGACGCAGAGTTAAAGTCTTGCTCACCATTCTGCTTGTTCCCTGATTTAAAACCATGAGAAAAGCCGTGTACCGAGTTCGCTTGCTTGATGTGACCCTCATTGTTAGCTGGCGAATTACCCGAGTGCTGAGTTGAAGAAGGTATGATCATTGAGTTAGCTCCATGGTCATTGCTAATTGATAGGCCATAGCGCGTTCTTGATGGTCATTGACCATGTTCATCTCTTTTTTCAACTCGTTGGTCGACTTCTCTAATACTGCGAAGGCATTAGCGTGCACTGTTTTCGCTCGCTGGATTTCAGGTGCAAGCTTAGGATCTTTCAAAAAAGGCTTGTGACTGATCAAAAGCTCTCGCAACTGCAAGTCGTACCGCTTGAGCGCATGCCAATCGGCCGTTTTTGCGGCGAACTGGATGAGCTGAGATAAATGACGGAATCGCTCTGGCGATACTTTATGCTTGTTGTCCAAAATTCATCCAACCTTCACGAATGTTACCCATTACACGCTCAACGTTAACCAAGCGATTTGCATCGTTTTGCACGCTAGCGTAATAAAGTTCGACTTGGCAGAAGTCATAAAGCTGGCGTAGGTTTTCCGCAATTTCACCGCCGTTTTCATCATCTAGAGCACTTGTTAGTCCAATCAAGATGTTCATGCATTTGTTGATTCCATTCCCTTTCTCGGCCAAACGATTTGCGGCTAGGTGGCCGCGAATACGTTCAACTTCATCGAGTAGGCCATCGATTAACATGATGACTAATTGGTGTGGATTTGCTGCTGCCGCTTGAGCGTCGAGATCGACTTGTTGGTACGAATCGTAACCAGAATCCATAAGCATGAATATTTCTCCTAAATTTGGAACCAAATGTCTTATTTTTGAGCATTAAACATGGACATGGTTTGGTTCATTTGGGTCATAATTGAATTCATTTGAGTGAATTGTTTGAGATAGCGGTTGTACGACATTTCGTACTTACGCTCTAAATTGGTTTGTTTATCTTTGATTCGGTCTAAGCTTGACTGTATTGCGTCTTTACGCGTGCTGAAGGTACCTGATGAGAACTTCAAGAAAGGCTCTACCATCGCGTCAAGAGAATCTAGCAAAGCGTCATCCCCATTAAACAACGCCTCTAAGCCTGCGCTGTTTGTTTGTTGAGCTTCTTTGAACTTTTCTTGATCAACTTTCATTTTACCGTTGCGGTCTAGGCTCACGCCGATTTCGCTTAGGCGCATACCATTGTGTTCACCTCGGATTAACCCCGTTAACTGACTCTCAATAGAACGCAATGTCGAGTCGCTAGCGAGCACGCCGCGTTTCTGATCTTCACCGCCAATTTGGGTGTACTGATCGATAGTCGAAACAAGGGCATTGTAGGTTTCCACAAACTTATCTAGTTGTTCTTTAGTGCCTTCGCTATCAGCTCCAATTTTTAAACCGATTGGCGAATCTCCCGTGGCTTGCGGTTTAGATACGGTAATGTCAACACCGTCGATGACACCTTCAAAAGTATTACTTGCGTTGGTTAGTTTCAGGCCTGAGTCTTTTGCACCTAGCCACATAACCGCATCTTGCGGAGCGTTGATTTGCTTGAGGCTGGTGAAGGCGTCTTCAAACCACGCTTGGCCAGTACCCGATGCAGATACGTTGATCTTATTTTCGACACCAGTCTCAGTGCTCGATAGCATAAAGTGTGTTTGACCATTCGAGCGAACTAGAGTGGCGTTAACGCCAGGGTTATCCGTGTGATTGTTAATCGCACTGGCTAAATCGCTGATCGTTGCAGTGCCGTCACCATTAACATCAACAGAGGACAAGTCTAGAGTCATTGTTTCACCGTTGATGGTGAATTCTAAAGATCCAGTTGTTGGTACTTCTGTCGTTGCCTCAAGGTCTGCAGGCATACCTGTAGATACTTGATGCGCCGTTGCCACTTTTTCTACAAAAATCTGATAGTTACCCGTTAGCGCTTTAGCATCCGCGTTTGCAGTAAAGTTACCTTCTTGAGAGAGTGTCGCACTGTTTTTGATGATGCTGTTTGTGCTGTTATTCATCTCTTTCATTGCAGTACGAAAATCACGTAGTGCGCTTTCAACTTTATTAAAAGCTGACAGTTGTGACTGGTACACATTAGCTTGCGCTTGGTAACGGTTTTTGAATGGGTTTGTGTCCAATTGTGCGAATTGGGTTGCCATTTTTACTGGGTCTAAAGAACTCATGAGGTGTGCTCCTCTCATCTCTTATTGGCTTGAATACTTTGAATGCTACGCCTTAGTTTAATTATCAGTGGCAAGATACGTGCCGTATATTAAATTCAATTAAAACAAAGGTTTAAAGCTATTTTGTTTTCTTGGGAGGAAGTGGTGTTTCCACCTTGTTTGTTCCGCCTTCCTCCATGGAAAAAGTAATTTCCTTATAAGAAAAGGCGACCTAAACAAAGAAAATATTTAATTGTATTGACGGTTCTAATTAGGAGAGATGTTTTAATTAGACGTTATATTCAGCCTTTACTTCAGCTTGATTCAAATAATTCTTACAGAGTACATTAATTACGTTTTGATATTATTTTTGATAGTGTGACGTGCAAGTGTTCTCACTAAAAATTAAATTTTTTACGTTTCAAAGAATGTCAGTTATGAATGAATTTGCGTTACGATTGATGAAGTGTGCTCGTGCATATGAAGAGTTCATTAACAAAAAACTATTAAGTAAACAGAGCATCAATTCTGATGAGATAGCTAGTATCTTAAAGGAAGCTAAGTTCAATTTTCCTGAACTTAGAGATAGTAAAATAGGAAGCAAATTAGAGACGATAGAATTAGAACTGTTTAATAAGGTTTTATTTAATATTATGTTGAAGTTCGGATTCAGAGTGCCTGAATCTCACAAAGATAATACGAGCTCTATTTATATTCGTAGATAAAAATAAAGCCTTCCATAGGAAGGCTTTATAATTAAGACGATTTAAATTAAGCGCACTATTAACTAAGTAATTAGCGTAGTAGTGACATTGCCATGCTTGGAAGCTGGTTAGTTTGAGACAGAACAGTTGTACCTGCTTGCATCAACATTTGGTTCTTAGTCATGTTTGAAGACTCTACTGCAAAGTCTGTATCCATGATACGACCTTTAGATGCTGTAACGTTTTCTACCATGTTACCAAGGTTAGCCATAGTGTGCTCAAGACGGTTGATGTTCGCACCGAAGTCTGCACGAGAGCTACCAATTTTTTCTACTAGACCGTCAGCGCCGCTGATTTTGTCTAGTGCTGCTTTTGCTTTAGTCGCGTCATCGATACCATCTGTAATTGCTGCATCAGCAAGAATAGTAGTGATTTCACCGATACCTGCGCTTGCGCTTACAGTCAATGTTTCAGCAGAAGATGCACCGATTTGGAATGTTACGTCACCTGCACCGAAGCCGCCGCCTTTAAGAAGGTTTTGACCACCGAACTTAGTGTTGTCTACGATGTTGTTTAGTTCTGCAGTAAGCTGTGTGAACTCTTTGTTAAGAGACGCACGGTCTGTTGCACTGTTTGAACCGTTCAACGATTGTGTAGCAAGGTCGTTCATACGGTAAACGATGTTTGTCATTTCATCCATCGCACCTTCAGCAGTTTGCATCATAGAGATGCCGTCTTGTGCGTTACGCATTGCTACTGACATGCCGCGTGTTTGCGCTTCTAGACGGTTAGCAATTTGAAGACCAGCAGCGTCATCAGCAGCTGAGTTCACACGGTAGCCTGTGCTTAGACGTTCCATTGCTGTGTTTAGAAGTCCGCTTGTTGTGTTCATTGTGTTTTGAGTTACAAGCGAAGCGTAGTTAGTGTGCATTGATAAAGCCATCTTAGTCTCCTTAGTTAGTCACTATATCTTTCAGGCCTCGGGATATTCCCTTGTCACTAACTAGAGGCGGTCGGTCGGCTTTAATGATTAATTTGAAAATTAAAAAATTTCTAAAAAAGATAAAAATTGATGATTTTTAGTGATTTGTATTCCATGAAAACCGGGAAAATCATCATATAAGCCTAAATTTTTTAGTTAAGTTAAAGAAACTATTGCCCGATGATCTTGTGGTTATCCGTTATAAATAAAAAAACAGCACGAATAAATCGTGCTGTTTTTAAATATAAATGGTTGAGTTTCAACTATTCCTCATCAAAAGACTGAAAGGAGAGAGAGGTTGGGATATCGCTGAAATAACCAAAATAATAACTGGCACCCAATAAGCGATAACGGTTAAGTTCCGTTTGACTCGCTACACGTCCGGCAACCCAAGTATATTTATGCTTTCTTAAGAACTTAGCAATAGGTAGGAAAGCGTGTCTTTCTTCTTTATCCTCTAGTGTGACTGACAATTTGATCATATCGGGACTAAAGTCTGCGACGCGCTCGAAGTTCACTTGCGATGTCGCGACTTCAAACCAAAGTGAATATGCATTCTCTTTTAACTTTTTGGTGAGTGTGGCGACTTTATCACGATCACATAACGTTTCATCAGCTTGAAGAGAAGGAATCACATGTTGAAAAGCAGAAGAGTGGAATTGAATCGTCTGTTCGAGAAAATAAACCCCAGGCTCCCACAGTAATGCATCCACGCGAATCGGCACGACAACATTACTAATCAAGTCGTGATGAAAGGCTTCTAACTGAAATTGTGTTTGTCTTAGTGCAAGGTAAAGACTGAACAAATCCAGGCAGTACTGCATTTGTTCAGAGAGTTTGAATTGATAGACACTTTGTTCTCCACGCATACCAAATCTCAACGTCAGGTGTTGGAATTCTACTTCTCCTGATTGAGCTTCCCTAATTGCTTGGCATGCGTGTTGGACATCATTGTGTTTTAAAGCATCAAAGACTAATTGATCGTCATCCGTGACGATATGTTGTACTGCGAGACCAACCAAATGTTCGTACATCGCATGTGTTGAAATAAGATTAACCAAGGTTTCCTACCACATTGATTTGTTTGTTTTCTGGGATTTCGTTGTAAGACAATACTGCCAGCCCTTGCGTAAATGTGCGAGCGTAACGCGCTAGAAGAGGGCGCAGCTGTGGCATAACGAGAAGGATCGGAGGTAGCCCCTGTTGTTTAAGCTGTTGTCTAATCAATGGCAAGTTTTGTTGGAACTGACCAAGAATGTTTGGCTCAATTGGGAAGCTATCTAGTGTTACCGTACCAGAAGATTGTGCTTGTTGCAGTGAAGTTAGTAGCATTTGTTCTAACTCATCAGACAGTGCGTAGACATTTAATTCGTTCTTTTGTCCTGCAATTAAGTTAACAAGCGTACGCTTTAGTGCACAGCGTACATCAGATGCAAGTAGGATCGGGTCCTTTGTATTTTCCGCGGATTCCAACATTGTGTTGGCAATCGTGCGAATATCTTTTAGTGGCACTTGGTCCAATAAAAGCTGACGATATACTTTCAGCTGCTGCGCTGGATTAAGTGCTGCTGCTAATGCTTCTGCTAGTTTCGGGGCTTGTTGTGTCAAACGCTGGGTTATTGCTTCCACATCGTCGTGCGTAAACAATTCTGCAAGGTTTGTCTTCATGATTTTACTAATATGAGTGGCAATAACAGTGCCATCATCGACAACTTGGTAACCCATATTAAGTGCTTTTGCTTTATCTTGATGCTCAATCCACACAGCTGGCAACTGATAAGCAGGATCGCTACCCAAAATGCCATCTACCTCACCGTAAGTTTCGCCAACCGCTATCGCCATTAAACGCTCTGGTTCAATAAAGCCTTGCTCAATGACTTCGCCATTTAGAGAAATTGTGTATTGGTTTGGCTTGAGGCTCAGGTTGTCACGAATACGAACTTCAGGTAATAAAAAGCCAACTTGTTCAGAAAGGTTTCGACGCACACCGCGAATTCGTTGTGATAAAGGAGCCCCTTGTTCTTTGTTGACTAGATGGACGAGTCGGTAACCAAGCGCAAGTGATAATGTTTGGACGTGAGGAATATCATCCCATGTCAGCGGTGTATCATCGTCTTGCATTGCTTGTGAAAGTGCTTCGACCTCTTCAATCTGGGAGTCTTGCACTGGCTTCTTGGTTTGACGCCACCCTGCGAACGCTAATGCGCCAGCAAACGCAAAAAAGGCTAGGTGTGGCATACCCGGTACCATACCGATTACCGCCATAATACCTGCGACAGTAAATAGCGTTGCAGGAGTTGCCAGTAATTGCTTTTGCATGGTTTCCGACATGCCATTATCGCTATCATTAATTCGCGTAACGATAATCGCGGCAGCCGTTGCCAATAGTAGTGAAGGAATTTGAGCAACTAGACCATCACCGATTGTGAGTAGGGCATAAGTTTTAAAGGCGTCAGACGCAGCGAGTCCATGCTCGAAGACACCAATACTGATACCACCAATGATATTGATAAACAGAATCAACAAACCTGCGATGGCATCGCCACGCACAAACTTTGATGCACCATCCATCGAACCATGAAAATCGGCTTCGTTGGCGACTTCTTTACGGCGTAAGCGAGCCGTTTCCTGATCGATAAGGCCAGCGTTTAAGTCGGCATCAATTGCCATTTGTTTACCTGGTAAAGCATCCAACGTAAAGCGGGCTGAAACCTCAGAAATACGTTCACCACCTTTGGTGATTACGACGAAGTTGATGATCATCAAGATGACGAACACCACCATACCAACGACGTAGTTACCGCCAATGACGACTTCACCGAATGCTTGAATGACCTTACCCGCTGCGTCACCACCATTATGTCCTTCTAGGAGTACAATTCGCGTAGAAGCCACGTTCAATGTGAGACGTAATAATGTTGCGACCAGCAAAATAGTTGGAAAAACAGAGAAATCTAATGGTCGCTTTGCGGTTGTGCTGACCAGCAATACTAGGATTGCTAAGACGATATTAAAGGTAAACAGCGCATCCAGTAGCAGAGGAGGCAAAGGAAGAATCACCATTGCTAATATCATTAGCAAGACGATTGGAATGCCAACGTAGCCTTTGGTTGATGTTTGAAGTTGTTTTAACCGGTTAAGCATACTTTCGTGTCCTTGGATAAACGCGGGTTAATCAGTGCTGCAAATGTTTTGGAATCGAAAAATGAGGTAAAGGAATTGGCTCTTTTCCCTCACCTTTACGAAAGGCTTTCAATTGCAAAACGTAAGTAAGAATATGTGCCACTGCGATGTACAGTTGGCTTGGGATTGCTTGTTCAATCGCCGTCGTGTGATAAATCGAACGGGTAAGTGGCGGGGAGTTAATGATTTCCACTTTGTTTTCTCGGGCGATACGTTGAATGTGCATAGCAGTTTCGTCTACGCCTTTTGCGACGACAAAGGGCGCGTCAGAAAGCGAAGGCTCGTATTTCAGTGCGACTGCGTAGTGCGTTGGGTTTGTGATGATCACGTCAGCCGTCGGCACCATTTTATCGATCTTACGGCGCGCAAACTGTTGCTGTATTTGACGAATACGTTGTTTTACTTCCGGACGACCTTCATTATTTTTAAATTCCTCTTTCAATTCTTGTTTCGTCATGCGGAGTTCTTTTAGGTGTTCCCAACGCTGATAAGGAATGTCGATAACCCCAAATAACAACAAGGCGAAGCCCATTAAGAGTAAGCCTTCAAACAGAATTGACATTACTAGAGAAAAACCTTGGCTGAGTGGGAGGTTTTGCATGCCAAGTAATGGCTGTAAGTGGTTGTCTAAATAGCCATATAAGATGCCGAAGATCACGGCTACTTTGAACGTCGACTTTAAGAGCTCAACCACTGAGCGGGTCGAAAAAATGCGCTTTATCCCGCTCAAAGGATTAATTTTGCTCAGCTTTGGCATCACGTTCGCTGGACGGAACATCCAACCGCCTAGCACAAGGCTACTACCACAGGTCACGATAATAATGACGGTAAACAATGGTAATAGCATGTCGATGATGACTGCTAAACTTTGTCCCAATTGCTCGACAAGTTGTTTAGGATTTTCTAGGTCGGCTCGCGTCAGCATCATGTTGTAGCGAAAGATACCCGACATGCTTTCCCAAATACTATTAAGCTGAGAGTAAAAGTAGAGCGCCACCGCTAGAAATATAACCGCAGTAGTAAACTCTTTCGCGCGAGGAATTTGTCCTTCCTGGCGGGCTTTCTTTACCTTCTGCGGTGAGGCTTTTTCAGTTTTGTCTTGAGAAGATTGATCGCTCATGCTCCCCCCAACATAAAGTTACTCAAGTGTCTAATGGTGTCGTGAACGAGCGCCGTGTAGCGACCAGGAACACCAGAAACTGAGATTAATACGCTGAATAGACCCAGCAGCATCGTCATAGGAAAACCTAACGCATAGACATTAAGTGATGGTGCGGCTCGGTTCATTACACCAAAACTGATGTTGGCTAGAAGCATGGAAACAATAGCGGGCAAAGCCAAAGCTAGTGAAGAGGCAAACATCCAACCGAAAATATTGACAACACCTTGCAGAGAAAGCGATGTGATACCAGATCCGACTGGCCAAACAACAAAGCTTTGAATCACGATATCTATGACGAGTAAGTGTCCTTCTAGCGCAAGAAACAACAAGGTTGAGAAATCAGAAATATGCGTCCCAAAATGGCGACAGAAAGCCCGTTAATAGGATCATTCATCATCGCCATACCTAAGCCCATTTGCAGAGAAATCACCTGACCAAGCATGGTGAAAACGTTAAAGAGCATGTGCAAAATTAACCCAAACATTACCCCCCAAATAGCTTGCTCAAAAGCAAGGAACAGGGAAGTCATAGAGAATAACTCGACTTGTGGCATGGGTGGCATTAACGGTCCAGTAATGACAACGATCGAGAGGGCCAGTAAAGTACGAACCCAAACAGGAATAATCGCATCACCAAAGAAAGGCATTGAAATAAATACGGCTCCCACACGAAAAAACGGCCACCAGAGTTGACCGAGTATCGCCGAGAGCTCTGCAAATGTGATGGCCATTAGCCAATCATCCCTGGTATGTTGTGGAACAAGAAATCAAACAGTTCCATGATCTTACGGAGCATCCAGTGACCTGCAAAAATCACCATTAATAAGGTAACGAGCAAACGTGGCAAAAAGCTGAGTGTTTGCTCGTTGATTTGTGTGGCAGCCTGAAATACGGCGATACACAAACCGACAATTAAGCCTGGAACAACCAATACGGCAACCATCAAAATGATCAGCCATACTGCATCGGAAAATAACGTTACGGTTAGTTCTGGGGTCATAACTGCTCCTAGTTAACCGAAGCTGGCAGATAAGGTGCCAACTGTCATTGCCCAACCATCCACGAGTACAAATACCACCAACTTAAAGGGAAGTGAGACAATTAAAGGTGATAGCATCATCATACCCATTGCCATCAGGACACTGGCGACAACCAAGTCGATGACCAAAAACGGGATGAAAAGCATAAAACCAATTTGGAAGGCGGTTTTTAGTTCACTAATGACAAATGCAGGCAAGACAACGGCAAATGAAATATCTTCAACGTTTTGGTCGAGAGGCTCATTGGCAATACGTAACATTTGTTCAAGAGAGCTTTGGTGCGTCTGTGCCAACATGAACTCTCTCACTGGTTTCTCTGCAACAGAAAAAGCCTGTATTAGCGTGATTTCGCCGTTGTCGTATGGCTGAAACGCATTTTCATAAATATCGCTCCAGACAGGGCGCATAATCAGTAACGTCAATGCGAGAGCGATCCCGACCAACACTCTGTTAGGTGGGCTTTGTTGAAGACCAAGAGCTTGGCGCAAAATCGCAAGGACAACGACAATTCGAGTAAAGCTCGTCGCCATCAAAATAAATGCTGGAAGAAAACTGAGCGCCGTCATCAACAACAGAATTTGCAGTTTAACGCTGTATTCTTGTTGTGTGTCGCCATCAGAAACGGACAAGATAGTTAAGCCGTTGTCAGCCGCCATTGTTGGGAAAGCAAACAAAAGTGACACCAATACCAAAAGAGGTAACCAACGGTGCCAAGCGCTCAGATTTTTCATTGTGATGCCTACCTAAGATTATTGACCAACGCCACTCAATGCAGAGTCATGTACATCGATCAGACGAAGTCCATACTTATCATTGACAACGACAACTTCAGCGTGGCCCATAAGAGAACCGTTTACTTTCACGTCTAAAGGCTCGCCATTGAGCTTTTCCAACTCGATAACCGTGCCTTCACCCGCTTTCATTAAGTCCCCAAGTGGGATCTCCTTACTCGCAACTTCCAGCGTGACTGTGACAGGAATGCTTTTGAAAAAGCTAAGGTCACGTTCCGCAGTGGCTGGTTCTTGTTGGAGCGTATCTTCGGCTTCAAAGTCTTCTAATTGAAAATCATCAAAGTTCAGTTCTTCTGCGTCGAATGCATTAGTTTCTAGCGCTTCGCTCATCGCTGCGGTTCCTTATCAGGGTTAAAGATCAAAACAAGTTGGCCGTCTTGCTCGGCAATACGACCTGTAAATAGAGATTGGTTGCCAATGCTTACTGGAACCGTGTTAAGAAGCTCAATAGGTAAAATATCGTTGGGTTGTAAGCCAACCACATCACTTAAAGGCATCTTCTTTTTACTTAGAACAACGTTCAGTCGAACGGGGGTCGTCTCTAAAGAACGACAGAAAGGTTGAAACAAATCGGTATCAGGCTGCAGTTCAAGCTGCTCGATTAGCGTTTGAATAAGATGACCATCTAGCTTGAGATGAATTGAGCCTTGATGATCGTCAAACGCAATGTTTAATTGAACGTTAATGCCAATACCTCTAGGGGTCTCATACTCACCCGTGTCCCACATTTCACCAGGAGCAAGCCAACCGATGATGATTCGACTGATGCGCTCTTGTAAACGTAAGTCACTGGCCGTCAGAGTAGCGGCTGAGCGCTCTGCACTTGCACCATAAAATCTATCAGCCAACTTTATTAGCGTGTGGGGGTTACCATGGATGAATACCATGCCGCCTTCCTGATGTTGATAGGTCGACGTTTGCTCTTTGTCCATCTCAACCGATGTAAAGCGGTGCAAGTCTACTGAGGTTAAGCTAGCTTCCACTTTTCCTGTGCTGAGCCAATTTTGTAATTCAGTCGTAAGGTTTGAGCAAGATTCTGAAATTAAATTATCGAGCTTCTCACGAATGATATGAATAGGTTTGCCTAATAATTCTACATCAAGTAGTTGACTATCAGAAATAGGCTCGCTAACTCTATTTTCCATTTATATTTTACCGTGCGTTAACAATCGAAAGTTTTTTAACTTAATGGCGTGTAGTCTACACAGAAATTTTAATGATCTTTTAGCTCCAAACTCTAAGATTGTGACTTTAGTTCACATGTTGCTTTGTTCATATAGTCATAATCTTTTAATGAAATTTAAAAAGAGTTAGTTTTCTTTATAAATCGCTTAATAAATAAAATAACAATGTTGAGCGTTTTAGTTGTTATAGATTTTTTAAATTGCCTTTATGGCGTAACAACAACTTCAAATAAATAAATTATAAGATACTGTTTTTTATGCTTAAAGCTTCCGTTGGAGGCTAAGCGTGCTCTCTTGAGCGTTTTGTAACCAATTTTAATATTCAGAATAGGTAATTAAAATGATTAGCTATGCCAGTTCTCTCGGCTTGGTGGCATATTTAATTAAACGGTTTAAGTCATGGGAATGTAAGATATACATGAATCATGTCCGTTTGATAATTTGTAACACAATTATTGTTATCAGTTTTATTTTTTCAAAAGTGTCATATTCAGAAGAAGTCTTAACAATCCCTATGGACCTCTCTAAATGGACATATGAGGGAAATAAATTCAAATGCAACTTGTTGCAATCAAATAAAGACTATGGGAAGTTTTATTTCCTAGCGGAACCTAATAATAAATTCTATTTTATTTCCGATATAGAATATGAAAACAATAAATGGAAAACGATTGCTTTAACAACTCAAAATGCTCCTTGGGGTGATGAGCTTTATAGAAAAGAATTTGGTTCCCTTGAATTTACTAAGCCGTCTCAGCGTTTCATCTTTAATAAAGGCGCTGAAGAATTCATGGATTCAATTGCTTCGGGTAGTTGGGTGACGCTGTCACTTAAAGGAAGTAATGCTTCCTCTGTTTCAGAGATTGTGATTCCTACTCTTCAAATTCAAAACGCATTGAAATCATTTAATGCGTGTCGCGCGCGATTGCCTAAATTGTCTTTTTCAGAGGCAAGGGATATGGCGCTCTCATTTGAGTTTGGTCAGAAGACGTTAAGTCGTGGACAGAAAGCAACACTAGAAGCGCTGTATAGCTATGTATCTGTGGATGATCGAGTGACCAAAATCCTCATCGACGGTCACACCGATAACGTTGGTTCAAGTTTAACGAACCTTTCTGTGTCACGTACTCGAGCAGAGCAAGTCACCAATGCTTTGATTGAGCTTGGGGTCGACGAGTCGATGATCGAAACACGAGCTCATGGTTCACGTTACCCAATTGCCAGCAATAACTCGGTTAATGGCCAAGCAAAAAACCGACGTGTCACCCTGCGTTTAGTGAGGGACAACGAGTATACGGCTACGAAACACCACCCAGATCTACAATCACAAAATCAACAAACGAAAGTTAAGGTTCAATGATGACGAAAACGAAAATTTTGTTGGTTGAGCCAAATGAAGCTCTTGCTCAACCAGTATTGGATGTGTTGCAAAATGCAGGTTACACCGCGAAACACACTCGTACTGGTCGAGGCGCTTTGCTTGAAGAGCGAGCAGAAATCACTTTAGTGAGCTCTACGCTGCCGGATATGTGTGTTCGTGAGTTTGTCGCGTGTCACCAAAAGCAGCGAAATTCGGGTGTTGTTATTGCGATTGTCGATCAAGAACAAGGCATCTTGGCTGCTGAGACGATGAAAGCGGGCGCTACTGATTATCTATTACGCCCATTTGAATCTAATCAGTTGGTTAATCTGCTTAAACGTGTTGAAGCGTTAGGTAAGCCAATGGCCAACATTGTTGCGGAGTCTTGGAGAAGCAAACAAGTTCTGCAATTAGCGCATCGTGCAGCATGTACTAACGCGAGTGTGCTTATTACAGGTGAATCGGGAACGGGTAAAGAAGTGCTGGCGCGATATGTGCATGAGCACTCTCCGCGTATCAATGGTCCATTTGTGGCGGTTAACTGCGCCGCCATTCCAGAGTCAATGTTAGAGGCTGTGCTATTCGGTCATGTAAAAGGCGCGTTCACCGGAGCGACAAATTCTCAAAGCGGTAAGTTTGAAGAAGCAAATGGCGGGACGATTCTGCTTGACGAGATTGGTGAAATGTCACCTGCGGTTCAAGCGAAATTGTTACGCGTCCTTCAAGAGCGTGAAGTAGAACGTGTTGGTAGCCATAAAGCCGTTCAGCTCGATATTCGTGTTATTGCGGCAACCAACAAAGACTTACGTGAGGAAGTTCAAAAAGGCACGTTCCGTGAAGATCTTTATTATCGATTAGATGTGCTGCCTCTGCACTGGCCGCCTTTGCGTGAAAGAAAAGAGGACATTCTACCGATTAGCCAATTCTTTATTGAAAAGTATCAAGATAGCAGCCGCTGTCACTTATCCCAAGATGCGATTAGTGCGCTGAGTCAGTATCACTGCCCGGGCAATATTCGTGAGTTGGAAAATGTCATTCAACGCGCTTTGGTCATGCGTCATGGTGATTACATTACAGCCCATGACCTGATGCTGCCTATTGAGCTTGTCGCGTCAGTTCCTACAGCAGAGCCAACTGCAAGTTTTGGTCATGTAGAAGCGAAGAAGCAAGCTGAATATCAGTTTATTTTGGAAAAGTTACGTCAGTTTGGTGGAAACCGAACGAAAACCGCAAACGCGCTTGGAGTCTCTACTCGAGCGCTACGCTACAAGCTCGCAGCAATGCGAGAACATGGTATTGATTTACAGTCGGCACTAGGCTCGGCTGCCTAATAGGAGAAAAAATAGATGGCAAGTCAACCTACTCATGCGGTCTCGGCAGAGCAACTTATGTTGTCAAAAATGCAGGCGATGCAGGCACAAGTGCAGCCGCCAGAGTTTATCGTGAGTGCAAATCCTTTAGATCAACAATCACTAAACGCACCTTTATCGTTCTCACAAGCGATGACAAATGTGTTGGATACAGTGAATCAACATCAATCAGTGGCTAGTCAAAAAATGACGGCCGTAGAAACAGGAAAAAGTGATGACTTAGTTGGTGCAATGGTCGCGAGCCAAAAAGCCAGCTTGTCCTTTAATGCTTTGATGCAAGTGCGCAACAAAGTCGTGACCTCATTTGAAGATATTATGAAGATGCCGGTGTAATTCATGTCAGAACTAACCCCCCAAGTCGCTGGAAACACAGCTATGGCTACCGGCACAGCACAGACATTTTCTACTGCCAACGGCATGGACGATGTAACAACGAAGCTGAAGCAAATCTGGTCTAGCAGTCAGAGAAACTTAGTGCTATCTGCGGTGTTAGCTGCGATTGTTGCAGCGATTATTGTGGTTGCACTATGGAGTTCCTCGCAGAGCTTTCGTCCGCTATATAGCCAACAAGAGCGTTTTGATATCGGCGAAATTGTGTCGGTATTAGAAAGCGAAGGCGTAAGCTACCGCATGCAAGAGCAAAATGGACAAGTTCTTGTACCAGAAGGTGAGGTTGCGAAGGTGCGCATGTTGCTTGCATCAAAAGGTGTTAAAGCTAAGCTGCCGACAGGTTTGGATTCGCTCAAGGAAGATAGCTCTCTTGGTACGAGCCAATTTATGGAAACGGCGCGTTATCGTCATGGTTTAGAAGGTGAGTTAGTACGTACTATCATGTCTTTGAACTCAGTAGCGAACGCGCGTGTTCATTTAGCAATACCTCGTCAAACTCTATTCGTCCGCCAAAACAGTGAGAATCCTTCAGCATCTGTCATGCTTGAGCTCAAACCTGGTGAAGACTTAAAGCCTGAACAAGTTGAAGCGATCATTAACCTAGTGGTTGGCAGTGTCACGGCAATGAAGCCAGAATTTGTTTCTGTCATTGACCAGTACGGCCGTCTTCTTAGTGCGGATGTCGCTTCTGCGGAAGCCGGTAAAGTAAACGCGAAATATCTTGAATACCAGAAGAGTGTTGAAAAACAGATCATCCAACGCGCAGCAGACATGCTTACGCCGATTGTGGGGCCGAGTAACTTCCGCGTACAAGTCGCTGCCGATCTGGACTTTAGCCAAGTTGAAGAAACACAAGAAATTTTGGATAACGCGCCGGTTGTGCGTAATGAGCACACCATTCATAACAACTCGGTTGATCAAATTGCGTTGGGTGTTCCTGGTTCTCTAAGTAACCAACCGCCAGTGACAGGATCTGGTGAAGTGGAAACGAACGATAGCCAAAACACGAATGCGCGATCTGAAGTGAATCGTCAATATGCTGTAGGTAGTAGTGTTCGTCGTACTCAATACCAACAAGGCCAAATAGAAAAGCTTAGTGTCTCGGTTCTGTTGAACTCCAAAGCTTCGCCAGATGGTGTGGCGTGGAGTGAAGCCGATAAAGAGCAAATCTCAAACATGATCATGGATGCTGTTGGTATCTCTGCCACACGAGGTGACAGCTTAAGTTTAATGAGTTTCAACTTCACCCCAATCGAAATTGATGCTCCTCCTGCACTGCCGTGGTGGCAAGACCCTACAGTACAGCAGCCAATACGCTACGTTATTGGTGGCTTGTTAGGCTTGGCGATGATCTTCTTCGTACTGCGTCCATTAATCATGCACCTAACTGGCGTTGATAAACCTGTGCCTGAGCTAAATTTTGCTGAGCCTCAGGAAGAGCCTGACTACGAAAACTTGCAAACGCGTGAAGAACGCGAGCATGAAGAAGTACTTGATCGCCGCCTATCTGAAAAAGGCATCTCAGCCTCTTCAGGTTTAGATGTAAACAGCGACATGCTACCACCAGCAGGTTCGCCATTAGAAATTCAATTGAAACACCTACAGCTTATTGCTAATGAAGAGCCAGAGCGCGTAGCCGAAATACTGAAACAATGGGTAAACATCAATGAACACAGTTCTATCAAAGCAGACGCTTAGTTATGTTGAACAAACCGCGCTCGTGCTATTAGGCATGGGCGAGGATGCCGCAGCGAAGGTTTTGCAACACTTTAGCCGTGATGAAACCCAGCGTGTGACTCGTGCAATGGCGAAGTTAAATGGCATTAAGAGCGATTCTGCTCGTGGTGTTATTCAAACTTTCTTTGAAGATTTCCGTGAGCACAGCGGTATTCGAGGAGCCTCTAAGGAATACCTATCTAATACATTGCGTAAAGCATTGGGTAACGATTTGGCAAAAGGGTTATTAAATACCTTATATGGCGATGAAATTCGCAACAATATGCAGCGCTTACAGTGGGTGGAAGCAGAAACTCTCGCTCGTTTCATTGTGAACGAGCACCCACAAATGCAAGCAATTTTTCTAGCGTATTTGCCAGCAGACAGCTCTTCAGCGGTATTGAAGCACTTGCCACAAGATTACCATGACGAAATCTTGTTCCGTATTGCTCAATTGCAAGATATCGATCATCAAGTTGCCGTTGATTTGCATGAACTCGTTGAGCGTTGCATCGAAAAAGTATCCGCAAGTCAAAGCACGCCGTTATCAGGTGTTAAGCAAGCAGCAGATATTATTAACCGCTTTGAAGGTGACCGTGGTTCATTGATGGAAATGGGCTTTGTTGCGTAATTCAGACGAGAAACCAAACCTCCTAAAGTTGACCGACTTTTATACAATATACTGAGTTTCAG